>PWGY01000118.1 GCA_003554665.1 Bacteroidales bacterium
ACATGGCTTATGGCTCAGTGATCAACGCTTCCGGCAATACCATTGAGCCCAGTTTTGAAGCGACCACTGAAGCCGCAAATATTGATCTGCCTGAAGACACCAGGATACTTTTTACCAATACACCGGCGGAGTACGGTTATCCAATTGCCGGCTTTGCCTGGATGCTGGTTTACGAGAATCTGGATGATAACAATGCGATCAGAAATCGCCGGCAGGCTGAAGAGTTGGTACATTTCGTGATTTGGAGCATTACTGATGGGCAGGAACTCTCCGAGTCACTCGGGTATGCCCGTTTGCCCGAAGCTGCAGTAGAACGGAATCTTGACATGATCAGAGAGGTCAAATGGGAGGGGGAAAAGATCGGAAAACAATTGTTGCAGGAGGTCGTATCGTAAAGCCATACCGGTTAATCTGAATATGCAGCACGAACAAACAGATACCATAGTTGAAAAGCCGGTTTCAATCATCTACAGCTGGCTGGGCGACAGAATATTTTTAACCATAGTGGTGGCCCTTGGTTTAAGCATCATATTGCTTGCCGGGGCCATGGCATGGGTTTTAACCGAGGAGTCGGGCATGGCCCTGAAAGAGTTCGGGGTGATCGGATTTCTGACAGGTACGACATGGGATCCTGGCGTGCAGTTTCTGTTCGGCGCCCTGCCTTTTATTGCAGGCACACTAATTACCAGTGTTCTGGCATTGGCTATTGCGTTTTATCCGGCCGTAGCTGTGGCAATTTTTATTGCAGAATATGCCCCCCGATGGCTGGGACACATCATTGAAAACCTCGTGCATCTGATCGCGGCTGTACCCAGCGTTGTGATCGGGATTTGGGGGATATTCGTCTTTGCTCCCTGGATGCGGGACACGTTTTATTACCCGATTTATGAGTGGGCTGCCAATCACCATCCCTCCATGCTTCCGATTCTGGGGAGTCCGATCGGGTATGGCATGGCGACTGCAACAATTATTCTGGCATTGATGATCATCCCCTTTACCACCGCGCTTACCCGGGATGCAATCCGTCAGGTTCCCAAAGAACAACGTGAGGCTGCCTGGGCACTTGGAGCGACCAAGTGGGAGGTGATCCGAATGGCGGTGATTCCCTATTCGCGTGGCGGGATCATGGCCGGGGCGATCCTCTCATTCGGCAGGGCAATCGGTGAAACCATGGCTGTGGCCATGCTGATCGGGAACAACAACAACTTACCTTTTTCTGTAATGGGTCCTGCTGCCACAATGCCCTCGGTGATTGTCAATGAATTTCGTGAGGCAGTGGGAAACCTGCATCTCTCAAGCCTGATGGCCATCGGGCTGGTTTTGTTTGTTGTTTCCCTGATCGTGAACCTGGTGGCTGCTTATGTAACACGCAAATTATCCATTACAGGAGGACAGTCGATATGAAGACCTTGAGGCAACGAAATACCAGGGATAATTTGATGGTGGGGTTGCTGTATGCAAGTACCATTCTTGTCCTGACCCCGCTGGTCATTATCATAGGTTACGTCATTGTCAACGGCATCAGCACCATCAGCATCGAATTTTTCACCCAGGAACTGGGGTCTCCGTCGCGGGCCATGCAGGGGAGACCGACAGGATTGGTTCATACAATTCTAGGGACTCTGGTGGTGGATTCTATGGCGCTGATTATGGCTGCACCGCTGGGGCTTGGTGCCGGAATCATGCTTTCGGAGTACCCTGATCATAAATTAAACCCCCTGCTCAGGGTCATGAATGATACCCTTAACGGGATGCCTGCCATTTTGAAGGGATTGCTTGCTTTCGCCCTGGTGGTGAAGCCCATGGGTGCTTTTTCCGGGCTGGCAGGGGGTGTGGCTTTGGCCTTTGTGATGATTCCCATCATTGCACGGGCAACCGAAAGTGCCCTGATGACCATTCCGTGGTCAATCAGAGAGGCAGGACTGGCTATTGGTCTGCCGCGTTGGAGGGTGGTTCTTTCAACTGTAATGCCCGCTGCACGTACCGGACTGGTGACAGGTTTTCTGATCGCCTTTGCGCGGGCTGCCGGAGAGGCTGCACCACTTATGTTTACCTCCTTCGGGAACAATTACCTGCCGAACCGGTGGACAGGAATGATATTCGGTCCTGTTGATACCCTGCCGCAAAGACTTTACTCCCTTGCTATCAGTCCGTATAAGGAATGGCATGCTATGGGATGGGCAGCCGGAGTGGTACTGCTGGTCTTTGTGCTGGGCTTGTTTTTTACAGGACGGGTACTGACAAGACAGAAATTTAAGGTTTAACCATGCAAGATCTATCAGATATCAGACAAACAACCAATAATCAGGCAGCTGAAATGAATAACCCGGGTGATGAAAATCAGGGATCTACCGGCATTTCTGCCATTCGTATGGAAGCCAGAAACCTGACTGTAAAATACGGAACGGTTACCGGAGTGAAAAACATTTCCATGCCTGTTTACAACGAAAAGGCCACAGCGCTGATCGGCCCTTCCGGTTGCGGAAAAACCACATTTTTAAGGGCACTGAACCGCATGCACGATCTTACGCGGAATGCGGTGATCAGCGGAGAAGTTTTACTGGATGGGAATGATATTTATCATCCGAAAGTAAATCCGGTGGTGATTCGCCGGAAGATCGGAATGGTTTTCCAGAAGCCTACGCCTTTCCCCACCATGTCTATTTTTGACAATGTGGTAGCAGGACTCAAGCTGGTCGGGATCAGAGATAAAAACCTGCTGAATGAGGTATGTGAAAGAGCCCTTCGTCAGGCTGCTTTGTGGGATGAGGTCAAAGATCGTTTAACAAGTGCGGGGGGCAGTATTTCCGGTGGGCAGCAACAGCGGCTCTCCATTGCCCGGGCACTGGCCATTGACCCTGAGGTGATTTTGATGGATGAGCCGACCAGTTCACTGGACCCAAGGTCTTCTTCTAAAATTGAGGAACTGATTCATGAACTCAAAGAGAAATATGCAATTGTAATTGTTACCCATAATATGCAGCAGGCGGCCCGGGTCAGCGACCACACCGCGTTTTTTTACCTGGGTGAACTGATTGAATTCGGTCCGACCGAACAGCTGTTTACCAATCCTGCGCATCAACGCACAGAGGAATATCTTACCGGGAAATTCGGTTAATTGATTACAGACATGACAGAAACAAAGAAAAATACAGCGATTCAACACATCCTGGATG
>PWGY01000065.1 GCA_003554665.1 Bacteroidales bacterium
AGGTTTTTATCAACGTATCCTCGACTCCGCATTCAGTCCCGGTGGCTTCAGCTGCAATCTGCCTGATCACTCTTTTTGTTTGTTCAGCCGTTGTATCCGTGTTTATAGTGAATATGCGGTCATCGAGTTGTTGCTCAAGGTCTTTCCTTATAGTGGTTGTCAACAGGGAAATGGGACCTTCGAGCATCAAGGTTTCCGTGCACCAACCTCCGCAGTTTCTGACCTGTCGCTTGTATTCAAAAAAACCTTCCGACAAAAGACTGCGCACTACATAGGCCGGTTCGGTATCCTTTTTTCCATGAGACTCGAAAGCCTTGCCTTCGCTGAAGATAACTGCCTTATGTTTCAACTGGTCACCCATTCCAAGCAACCCCTTCGGCGAAACGCTGCTGAGGATTGTGTATGCGGTTTCTGGATAAAGCTTCAGGGATTTAGTTATCTGATTTGATTTCCCGCTGCCCTGGTGACCTGAGTTTTTCAACCCGAGGTTCTCGGGCTTTCCGTTATACAAGGGGATCAAGCGACTGTCGATGGTGAGCAGGTTAATCGCAATGTTTTTACGTTCACCAGCGACACCGAGTTTATTTACAATATCGATTTTTTTTATAAACAACTGGGGGTCGCGGGCAATCTGCGCTGCGGCATTGATTACCTCGGGATCTGGGTCTACGGCTTGGTCTCCTTCATCGCAAACGTGAGCCGTAGTGCTTGTGAAAAATTCCAGGATTCCTTCCTTGATCAAACTTGAAACTGCTTTGTTCGAAGCTGCCTTGGTGTGCTTTTTAATAATGGTCGTGTAATGATCGATCACGCCCTTTTCGAGATCAGCCAGATAAGGAGCTATTTCCGTTTTTATCGCGTCAGCCGCCTCCGGAAAGTTTTCGGGGAGCTCTTCAATTAGGTTAGCTAATGTTTTGATTTTGTCGTTTCCATCTTCTTTCAATCTTCTTCTCCTTTTTTGCAGTTAATAATTCAACCATACATCCTTGCCATTCGTAATATCAGTCACCTCCTTTCCCATTTTCATCTTCCGTAAATCCTTTTATTCCATTGAGCAGGCTGGACTTGGACTTCAGCAAGGGGGATACCACGCTGAGGCTAGTGCCCAAAACGCCCATGACTCCTATCAACATTCCCAACAATGCCGCGACAGCCGGCAGGCCGCCTTCTGAATTCAGTGTGCTTTTGATGGTCGATAGGGCTTTCTTGTCTTTTGCAATAGATATCATCTGCTCGGCTTTCTTCTTGTGGGCGCCTTTGGGCTCTAGCTCTGCCCGTTCCCAGCGGGCTACTGTGTTTGTTGAAACCTGTAGTAGCTTCGCCCAGTCTTCCTGGTTGAGATCGAGTTCTTCACGAATTTGCTTTAACCTCTTTCCGATGTGTTCTTTGTCTTGTTGTTTCATGATTGATTCTCCTCTTGTTTGTTTGTGTGTTCTGTACGTATTACTATACGTACGTATGTATTATTGTCAATACATATTTAAAACTTTTTTTGCCGGGGTGCATAAATTGACCTTTAATGCCTGGCAGAGTACGATCGAGTGATGGGGCTTGGCTATAGGTTGAATTTTTGTTAGAATGCACTTTTTGATCCGAACACTCTGTAAATACAAGTTATACGAAATCTATCTATTGATATAATGGTTGGGCGAAAAGCTTCGTCGTTGGCATAAAAGTGTTTTTTGAGGTTGCGGTTCTGTGATGGGGATTATTCAGGGAGCTAAAAAAATTCGGGTAGTCTTGAGGGGCTAAGAACATTTTTGAGGGGGGCGCATGGAGACATTACTCCACGATCTCGCAATGAGCATAAAAAAACGTCGGATCCAGCCATTGGCGGGAAGATCCGACGTTCTTTTCATGTGTCATTTATGTGTCGTTTTTTTAAAAACAGACGCCGAAATCAGCAAAAATCATTAAAAGACGACACAAGGCTTTTTTGCGAAACGCTGGAAACGCGGGGTTTTCGGGGGATACGAGGGTGAGCGGAAAGTCTATCAAAAGCCTCTCACGCCGGAAACAGGGGTTCGATTCCCCTTGGGGTCACCAATGATTTCAGCTGGTTATGAAATCAAGCTCTGACTCCGAAGTGCTCACCTGCGCCTTTTCGCAAAGCCTATACATGAAATGACTTCGCTTTGCAAACGGCCTGCCGTAATACTCAGATGCATGTTCGCACTAAATCTGATGAAGCCGGAAAAAGTCGCGATCCGACGGCTTCGCAAAAAGCCCGGGATCAAGGATTGTGCAATTTCGAAGAATGCAGCGTACTTGGCGTACGTGTATGTTTACAAGGCGTAAGCCGCAAATTCTGAGAAATTGCGCATAACGCAGATATTGGACTTTTACTAAGCCGTCATCAATTGATCATCAATCCCGGCAGGTAGCAGTGCCTCCGTTCTTTCTGTATACCAGGCTGGGCGTATTCCGAAGATTAAAATTTGAACCGGCCCTGGGCTTTTAAAAATCAGTTCATCAGCCAGATGGCACCATTTAATGTCGATGCATAGCCGACCCATAGCATGTAGGGGGCCATCAGCCAGCCGGCCATGGTTTTTTTCCTGAAAAACAATATGGTTGTGATGACAATGGCGGCCAGCAGCAGAAGAATCTGGAAAAACGCCCATCCGGGTTCCTGCATGCCGAAAAAAATTCTGGACCATAATCCGTTTAGCACCAGTTGAATCAGAAAAACGGCAAGTGCGGCCCTGGCCATCCAAAAACCGAATCGGTCCCAGACGAGCCAGGCAGCAACACCCATCATGGCATAAAGGGCGGTCCATACCGGACCAAACACCCAGTCGGGCGGATTCCACGCCGGCTTGTTCAGTGCATCATACCAATCGGAAGGGGCGATGCCGGGCGATACAAGGGCACCGGTCCAGGCAACGAAAAAACAAATACCCACCCAGAAAACAAGGCCGGCCAGTCTAAAAACCGGTTTGCGCACCGCAGCAGCCTCCTTAAAAGCCATCAATCAAACGACCCCGGGCAACATCCATACATTGTGATTATTCCGATTTTTACACAAAATAGCGGGGCCATGCCGGTGCGTCAACAATCATATGGCAACCGTCCATCAATAAAATCAGCGCTATGCTGTAAATGGCAGTTGTTTCAATATCTTCCTTCCAGGCATTATTTTTTGACCTGAACTGA
>PWGY01000220.1 GCA_003554665.1 Bacteroidales bacterium
AAACCTGGATATTCTGCTCAAGCCAGAAACAGAAGAAGATCCTGAGGAGGATGCCACTGACCCGGATGAGGAAAAGGAACAACCAGAAGAACCAGAGCCTGAAACAGTACCCGAAGAAACCCCTGACGAAGAACAGAAAGAACAGGAAAAAGAAACTGAAACAGCATTGGAAGCAAAACCGGTTCTGGATCCTGATGCGGAAGCTGAATCAATGCAGTACCAGGTACAGTTAAGCGCCTACCGGACCAGGGAGCTGGCAGAAAAAGCACTTGCCACCGCCAATCAACGCCTTGAGGGAAAGATCAGTCTGGAATATGACGAATTCTTTGAATTGTACACCCTGCGCAGCGAACCACTGTCATCCGCTTCCGAAGCCCTTGAACTACTTGACCAGATCAGGGAAACAGGAGCAGCATACAGTGCTTACCAGGGGGCCATCCTCATCAGCCGGGCGCATCCCGGTGCAGCACCGGTGATTCATGAAGACAGGTTGAGGTAAATTACAGGCAAGCCGCAATGGAGAAGCTTGAAAGAATGGTTATAATACGATCTTGCTTTTAACCTCGTTGCCTGTCCTGGGCTGATCGCTATAAATCATCTCGGTTATCGCCCCAAACAGTCCAGGTGATCGTTACGTTCGCATCCCACCAGGAAGCAGGCCCAAGCAAGCCACCAATCAAATTTCCACCTCAAAAAAAGGCGTGGTCATTTTCTTGTAGCCAATGTCTTTCAGCAGCTGCACCCCTTCAGCAAAATGCTGATCCAACTGCGATGGGTGATGGGCATCGGTGTTAACCATTACAGGGATGTCATACTCAAGGCACTTTTTCAGGATGGAAGTGGTGGGGAAATAAGCATCGGTCTTGCCGCTGTAAACCCCGCGGGTGTTGAGTTCAACGATGGTACCTGCCGCCGCGACAGCTTCCAGCAAGCGATGAACCGCATCCTGATACCACTTTTCAGAAGTATCGAACAGCTCCCCCTTATTATGCATATTCACTTTATCAAGGTGGCCGATGATGTGCGGACGCTGTGTGGCAACCATTTCGCGCGATTGCTCAAAATATGCCTCAGCCGCCGCACGCGCATCCCCGTTGAAGATCCGCTCAAGCCCTTTCAAATACCCTTCGCGGGGACCATCAATGAACCAGATGTCGCTGCATTCGTCACTTCCCGGCTTCATCACCAGGTGCACCGAACCGATGCAGTAATCCAGGCCGGCCCCATTCATGAAATTTTTGAAATTGTCGGAATAGCCTGGAATATAATCAATCTCCAGGCCCATGTAAATGTCAATCGCATCCTTATATTGTTCCCTCAGGCGCCGCACCTCGGCCAGGTAATCCGGGTAAGACTCCTTGGGAAGACTCCACTCATTGGAAAAAGGCAGGGGTGAATGGCCCGAAAACCCAATGGCATCCAGGCCCTTCTCAATGGCCTCCTTTACAAAATTCTCAAGCGGTTCTTTTCCGTCGTCGTGATGCGAATGGGTGTGGAAGTTGTATTTCATAGTTGGTTAGTTAGTTGTTGGTTTCGGGGGCTTCGCCCCCTGTTAGAACGTTTGCCGGGGTTGACATCCATCCGTTTAAATATTTTAATTCCCGGATCCCTGGTTCATTTGTATCATGCTGCGGATGACATTGATCGCCACCAGGTTTTCGCCTCCCTGCGGAACCACGATATCCGCATACCGCTTACTGGGCTCAATGAACTGCAGATGCATGGGCTTCACAAAGTTTTCATAATGCTCCAGCACATCAATAAACGACCGGCCGCGCTCCTCAATGTCGCGCCGGATGATGCGCATCAGGCGATCGTCACCGTCCGCATCCACAAAAATCCTGATATCCATCCGGTCACGCATCCGCGGATTCGACAAAATCAAAATCCCCTCCACGATCACCACCTCCCTGGGCACCACCGGAATACTTTCTTTGGCCCGCGCACAGGTCAGGTAGGAATAAATCGGCATCGGGATGGTCTTGCCCTCACGCAGCATGTCCAGGTGCTTCACCAACAGGTTGAACTCAATGGCACTGGGGTGGTCAAAATTGATCCTTGCCTTCTCCTCCTGCGACAAATGCCCGTTGTCCTTGTAATAGGCATCCTGCGAGATCACCGACACACAATCAGTGGGCAGCTCCTCAATGATCTTGCGGACCACAGTGGATTTTCCCGAACCCGAACCACCGGCAATTCCAATAATCAGCATGGGCAATTTTTCCTGTAAAATTAAGGAATTTTTCAGTTGCCCGCAGGATGGATAATCGCGGGATGGAATCCGCAGCCCTGCCCAATGTGTCCGTCAGGATACAAGGGAAGCCCAAAGGATCTTTCTTAAGGCCAACAAGAGATTACTTCAGGTAATTTTTTAATTGTTTGTAATAATTCTGATGAGATCCCAGCATAATCAGCTCAAGCAGATCATCTGTATGGCGGTATGCAAGCAGGTAGAGGGTCTTATTTATGTAAAACTTATGAACAAATACCCCCTGCAGGTCACCCTTTTTTTGCTCGCCCTTAGATGGGTCGTCCATAATACTTCGCACCTGGGCATCAAGAACCGCTTTGTGCCCCGGGCTTAGCTTTTTCGCCCGGCGCTCAAAATGCTTTGTTTGCAGAACCCGCATCGACGTTCAGTCAAATTCATATTCGGTTACCATATCGGAATCCGCCTCAGCCAATCCCTTCAATATATCCTTGATCAATGAAAAAGGCATATCCGGATTTTCCTCCGCAATTTTTCCAATCTGGGCCCAGTACTCAATCTGCCCGGCAACAGATCGGTTTTCCACTTTACTAACGGTTTTGGCATACTTTACCAGGGAATCAGAAACCCTTACAGCTGAAGACATAATTTAGTTTGTTGGTTGTTGTTTTAAACGGGCCACCACTGTTGCAAATATAATACAAAACGCTGCATTTTGCAACACCAAGCCAACAATCTACATCACAACACGGTAAAACAAAACTGCAAAAGTCCAAATTTTGATACATTTGTGACAAAACAACCGGCCAATGTCCTGGGAACACATCCTCCTGGTTCTTTTCGTGGGGCTCGTCACGGGGTTTATCAACACCCTTTCGGGCAGCGGCTCGCTGATCAGCCTGCCGGTACTGATGTTCATCGGGCTGCCAC
>PWGY01000068.1 GCA_003554665.1 Bacteroidales bacterium
AATCACCCATACGATATCTGCATCAGCCGGCCCGATATGATCCCTGTCAAAGGTCAGTATTTGATTTCTGTAGAAATGGTGAAGTTCATGGGCGATCAAATAATGCAGCTTTCCCCCCAGTTCCATGGCAAAGAAAACATCAATCACCACGGGCGTATAACCCCTGGCATCATTGGCAAACACAACAAAGGAAACCGGAATATAGCCTTCAGTTTGCATGGCCGGCAAATACTTCCTGGCCATCTCTGCAGACTGGTCAAGCAACTCCCCTGCGTTTACCCGAAGACTGTCGGAAAAATCCGCAACTTCCTGCCTGTGCTGTTTTACGTTCAGATAATGATGCAAAAAACGAAAATGGGGTGGCCTGTTCTTCTCCTCATCCAATCTCTTTTGCAGTTCTTCCTGCCTGGATGGCATAAAAACAAGCCTGAAACTTTCCATGAAAAACTCCCTCTCAAATTCACTCTGGGTAAGCATGGAATATCCCGGAGTTTCGAACAGGGTTTCCCAATCAGCCGGACCGGGGTCCTTGTCTGTCTCAAGTGCTGCTGTTATTTCCAGGAATTGATCAACTCCTGAAAAGTCAAGGGAGTGGAACTCTTTCTCCGGATTTACGCATGAAAATAAAAGAAATACGACTCCGATTACGCTGAGGAAAGCTTGTTTTGACATAGGCCTGGTTTCAGGGTAAAACAGAATTTGCTGCCGCCACCTGCATTGGGTGCGGCCCATATTCTGCCACCATGCAATTCGACAAACTCTTTACACAACAGCAGCCCCAACCCTGTACCGGTTTCATTGTCGGTTCCGGGCCTTGAATACCTGTTTTCCAGACTGAATAGCGTATCCAGCTCCTCCTCCTTGAGTCCGATCCCGGTATCAGAAACATATATGGTCAATTCATCGCCAATCCGGTCGACCCCAACCAGAACCTGACCACCTGAGGGAGTGAATTTGATTCCGTTGGAAACCAGGTTGCGCAAGATGGTTTTCAGCATTCCCTTGTCTGCTTCAATCACTATTTCACAGGGAATTCTCTGATCAATTTTGACAGACTTCAGCTCCGCAGGGTCATGGAACAATTGAATCACATCATTTACCAGTGCCAGCAAATCGACTTTAGCAGGTTCAAACTTCATTGCCCCGGTCTGCGAAAGTGACCATTCAAGTAAATTTGTCAGCAATTCCATTGCCTGGGAGGAAGAGTCACGGATAATCCGGGCATAACGCTCAGTTCCGCTTAAATCACCTTTTTGAATTCTGTTCAGCAGTACATTGCTAAAACCAAGAATATGGTTAAAGGGGCCTTTCAGGTCGTGCCCGATAATGGAGAAAAAACGGTCTTTGGCAGCATTGAGCTGCTTCAGGCTTTCCTGACTGAGTGTAAGCGCATCTTCGGACTTTTTGCGCTCCGTAATGTCTCTGACATTGAGAATCACGGATTGAATGGCCGGATTTTCCAGCTGGTTGGAACCACAGGTTTCCAGGTAAACCCAATGGCCATTTTTATGCCTGTGCCGGTATTGAATATTTCCCTTGCCGGAATCATGAACAAGCTGGTAAAAGGCCAATTTTACGTTCTCCCTGTCTTCCGGATGGATCATTCTTTCCATCACCGGAATATCCATTAATTCGCCGGGGGTGTATCCGAGAATGTGCCTGCAGGATTCACTGACAAAGTGCTGAATCCCATTGGCATCCAATAGGACGATCATGTCAAAGGAGTTTTTGATAAGCTGCTTGAATGTTTCCTCTCCGCTTATCCGGAACTCCCCGGCATCTGTACCAGTTTTCTCAGTTACTGCCGACCCGCTGTCCATGCTGATTGATTATATCGGGATGATTTTTTAAAGTATAGGTTCGTTTAAACTTAACGACAAATTACATACGTTTATATATACGAATAAGCTATTTGCAGTATGCCTGATATGCAAATATACGTATTCTTAACAAAATTTTACATTATTCCGGTAAAAAAATTAAATTTGCCGACAAAAGCCGGCAGGGTTTCCTGCATGGGTTATAAAATTGGTTCATAACCTCCTGAAATGCCGTTCTTTGACAATACAATCTGCCAGAGCTGGTTTTTTCGTGCACGGAAAGTAGCCGCACAGGAAAGCAGGTAATATTTCCACATCCGGTAAAACCTGCCGTCGTAACTATCCGTAAGTTTACCCCAGGCCTGGTCAAAATTCCGGAACCACGCCATCAGTGTCTTGTCATAATGCACCCCGAAATTGTGCCAGTCTTCCATTACAAATAGCCCTTCGATGGCCTTCCCGATTTGCCTGATAGAGGGCAGCATTCCGTTGGGAAAAATGTACTTGTTGATCCACCGGTCGGCGTTTACCGAAGACTTATTACCTCCAATCGTATGCAACAGGAAAATCCCCTCATCTTCCAGCAGCTGATATGCCGATTTCATAAAGGTAAGGTAATTCTTATATCCCACATGCTCGATCATTCCCACCGAAACAACACGGTCAAACAGCCTGTTGCCATCAGGCAAGTCTGAAGCCTCCATGTCACGGTAATCCCTGAGGAGAATTTTTACATTCAGTCCTTTGCAAGCCTCACGAGCCAGGCTGACCTGTTCTTTTGAAATGGTGATACCAACCACTTCGACACCATAATTTTCGGCGGCGTACTTACAGAAGCTACCCCATCCGCAACCAATATCCAGCACCTTCATTCCGGGTTCAAGTTTCAGCTTTTTGCAAATGAGGTCAAGCTTGGCTTCCTGGGCCTCATCAAGATTGTCTGCCTCCTTCCAGTAAGCACAGGAATAAACCATCCGCTTATCAAGCATATGCCGGAAGAGGTCATTGCCAATATCATAATGCTTTTCCCCGACTTCAAAAGCCCTGGATCTTTTGCCTGAATTCAGCAGAATCGATTTCAAGGCATGTGCCAGGATTTTCCAGTTCTTTGCTTTTTCATCAAGGGAGGCCCTGAGCACCCTGTAAAAAAAGGCATCAAGTTCAACGGCATCCCACCAGCCATCCATATAGGCCTCTCCCAGCCCAAGCGACCCTTTTTGCAGTACCCGTTTATACAGATCTTTATGATATATTTGTATATCTGAAGGAGCCGGACCATTCACTTCAATGCCTGCCTCAGCCAGCAGGGAATGAATT
>PWGY01000022.1 GCA_003554665.1 Bacteroidales bacterium
ATTCCAGGCAAGCGCCAGAAGCACCAGGAGAAATATTGTTTTGATCGGTGTCATGATGCAGGAAAGCCTAAATATCAAGATACTTCATCAGCGATTCATACCTTTCACTGAGTAATGTGTCGTACTGACTTTCATTGGCATAGGATGCCTTGATGATATAGTCATAACGGTTAAAAGTCTGGATGATGCTGGATAGATCCATTACACTGACTTTGATGGTGACTTCCAGACGGGTACTTTCCGTGGGAGAACTAACGCTGACGCTTAGTATTTTGGCGTCATTGGCCTCTACAATCCTGGCAATTTCACTCAGGGCATATTCCTGGCTGCTTACTTCAAGCACCAGGATCCCTCCCGGTTGTTTGACTGATGTGTAGTTGGCCATCGACAAAATGGTTTCCCAATGGGTGATGGTACCCAGGTAATTTTCATTCGTGTCTAGAACAGGAACAACACTGAGATTTTCGCTAGCCGCCATTCGGAGTACTTCAAAAAAATGCTGATCGGCATACACGCAAGAGCGGTTCAATGGCAGCTTGTCAGTTCCAATGGGCGCATCCGGGTCATCCATCCCATAAATGTCAGCGCTTTTGACCATGCCCAGAAGCTTTTCATCCTGAACCACCGGCAAGTGTGTTACACCGATTTCCTCCATCCAGTTCAGTGCAAGACTGCCTGAGTCGGAGGGTTTCAGCGGAATCACCAGTTTGCTTAGGATGTCTTTGGCACGCATGGTTTAAGTAATTTTTATACTGTGAAGATAACTATTTTTTGAGTAATTATTTTATAGCTTTGTCAAAAAA
Source organism: Bacteroidales bacterium (assembly GCA_003554665.1). The sequence continues at coordinate 804 of PWGY01000022.1, forward strand.
TGCGCTATGGTCAGACTGAGTGTGAACATCAATAAAATAGCCACATTGCGAAATGCGCGTGGTGGCAACATCCCCGATGTAATCAAAGCCGCACAGGACTGTGAACGGTTCGGGGCACAGGGCATTACGGTACATCCCCGTCCCGATGAGCGGCATATTCGTTACCAGGACGTTCTGGATCTGAAACCTGTACTGACCACCGAGTTCAATATTGAGGGGTATCCGTCTCGCAGCTTCCTGGATCTGGTAAGCAAAGTCAAACCAGCCCAGGTTACACTGGTTCCTGATCCACCGGATGCACTGACCTCCAATGCAGGATGGGATACCATTAAACACCATGATCTGCTGAAGGAAGTGGTCAGTGAACTCAAAGACCAGGGAATCCGGACCTCACTATTTATTGAGACAGATCCCGAAATGATCAGCGCAGCTGCCAAAGTGGGAACTGACAGGGTTGAATTGTACACCGAGCCGTATGCCGTGCAATATCCGGAGGATAAGGTTGCTGCCGTGAAACCGTTTGCAGAAGCGGCAAAGGTAGCCCATGAAGTTGGCCTCGGACTGAATGCCGGCCACGATCTGAACCTGGACAACCTCGCCTTCTTTGCCGGCAACGTGCCCCACCTTCAGGAGGTTTCCATCGGCCATGCACTGATTGCCGATGCCCTCTATTTCGGGTTGCAGAACACCATCCAGTTATATCTGAGGTGCTTGAAGGAAGAGGTTAGAAGGTAGAGGGTAGAAGGAAGAGGTTAGAAGGTAGAGGGTAGAGGATAGAAGGTAGAAGCTGGAGGTTGGAAGTTAGAGGGTAGGAGGTGGAAGTTAGAAGGAAGAAGGTGGACGGTAGAGGGTAGAAGATAGAAGGTGGAAGTTCGAAGCTGGAGGGTAGAGGGTAGAAGATAGAAGGTTAGACCCCGAAGGGGTCAAATATTACTAACCACAGGAAACAACCACCTGCCTTACGACCCCGAAGGGGTCACATGTTACTATGGAGCTTTTTTACAGAACATACGGAAACAATACCAACCCTGCTATGGTGATCCTGCATGGCCTGTTTGGCATGTCGGATAACTGGGGATCCATTGCAAGACAGCTGGCGAATGAGGGCTTTTATGTGGTTGTTCCTGATCAGCGTAATCATGGTCGTTCAGGGCACAGTGAGGTTTTCAATTATGTGGCAATGGTGGATGACCTTCTGGAGTTTTTCGATGCAAATGGACTCGGGGAGGCTGTATTGATTGGGCATTCCATGGGCGGAAAAACTGCCATGCAGTTTGCCCTGGATTATCCGGATCGGGTACGCAGCCTTGTGGTGGCTGATATGAGTCCTGCGGCCTCTGATCATGGCGATGTGCATACAGGCATCATCGATAAATTGCTGGGGATTGATCTTTCCGCTTATGAGAGCCGTCATGAGGTCACTGAGGCCCTTCAGGAAGCCATCCCCAATGCACGCCTCCGGCAGTTTTTACAAAAGAACCTATACTGGAAGGACCGTAGTACCCTTGGGTGGCGCATCAACCTGACCGTTGTACGTGAAAACCTGGAGGAGGTCTTTCGTCCCATCGACACATCACAGACATTTGAGAAACCTGTTCTGTTTATTCGTGGGGCCAATTCAGATTATGTGATCGACGAAGACATTCCCCTGATTCATCAATTGTTTCCCAAAGCAGAGATTACCACCATAGAGGATGCAAGCCACTGGCTCCATGCGGAGCAGCCGGAGGCATTTGTGGAGGCTGTCCGGCATCACAGCCTGAATCCTTCGCCCTGATAAAACTCCAGAATCTTTACCATAAATACAAATTCGTACGTTGACTGTATCAGGTTGATTTCAGCCCGGTTGAAGCGTGTAACTGCCTCATTGTACTCCAGCGTGCTAATCAGGCCGAGCCGGAAGCTCTCGTCTGCGTGCGAAAGAGATTCTCTGGCTGCATCAAGGGCTTTTGTATTACTCAGATAGTCCTGGTAGGCGGCCATTGCATCGGCATGTGATTGGTGAATGAGTTGGTTCAGACGGGTTTTGGTTCTCTCCAGCTGTATTTGTGCCCGGTCTTTGTCAATGCGTGCGTGCTGGATTTCTGTGCGGGCTCTCAGATTGTTGAAAATAGGGATCTGGAGGGTTACCTGGACTGCACGGAAAAGGTTTTCAGAGATCTGGTCGCGGTAGGGAATGGTTTCAAAGACCGGGGTATCCTGGTTGTCCACCATTTGCCTGTATCCTTCAGAGTAGGCGGTACCTATTGATGAATTGAGCACAAGGCTGGGTATCCTTTGACCTCTGGCCATTGACAGCTGGTGATCGGCCAGTTCAATCCGTTTTGAGGCGGCTGCAATCGATGGTTCTATCTGTAAAGCTTTTCGGTACACGGCCCCGGGGTCATGCATCGGGGAAATGTCCTCCACATCCACCGGGGGTCTTTCTACGGTGAAGTCTTCGGTGGGATCAAGTTCCAGCAGGGTCATCAATTCCAGATATGCCAGTGACAGCTGGTTGTTTGTGTTCGTGTACCTGGCCTCCTGTTCAGCAGCAATGGCTTTGATTTCCAGAAGTTCTCCTTTTGAGAGCGCACCTCCCTCCACCATTACCCGTGTGCGTTCCACCTGCTGTTTGGCGTTTTCAAGCTGTTGCCCGGCCACCTCCACCATGTCTTTGAAATACAGTACTTGCAGGTAGGCATTCGCAATGGTCAGAATAATTTCATTTTCCAAGTTTTCACCATCATACTTCAGGGCGGTTTGCATGGCCAGATTGCGCCTGATGTTGTTGATGTTTTGGAACCCTGCGAAAAGGGTTACGCTACTGGAAGCGGAGATATTCTGGGAGGCCACTCTTTCGGTAAAAAACTCATTGGTTACCTCGTCAATGCTCCTGCCAAAATTATATCCTGCCCGGGTTCCCGCATTCAGGCTGGGAGCCAGGTTTGCATAAGCCCGGGTTACATTATGCCCGGCCCGTTTGACTTCCAGGCGTTGCTGCCGGATGTCAAGGTTGTACTCCAGGGCATGATCAATACACCTTTCAAGGGTCCATACTGACTGGCCCATGAGTGATTCGGGAAGCAGCGTGATGAATGAAAAAAGAACAATTGATAACTGGAAGAAATGTTTCATGGTTATTCCTGCTTAAGGGTAACATTTATGGCTGACGGATAACTTTTTATTGGCCGGCAATAAACGGCGCTTTTTGGACAGTTTTCATCCAAAAATGTACCAATAGTCGTAAAGGTTTGTGCAAAAGGGGTTTACGAAAGGTTCTTTTCGGGTGTGGAAGATGAAGTCAGTCCACAAAGGTGTTCACTATCTGACAACAATCGTTCGGTAACGAACAGTATCGGGGTGATGATCCCAGGGGCGATGGCGATCCATCGCACGCATAACGAATTGAGGCAGGGCCGGGCGTTCGTTTCAGGTATAACGAATCATGGCAGCCAAGGCCTCCGCATCATACAACCTGGTGAACGCCGGAGGGCTGACCCGGGGTTAGAAGTGAATGGTAAAACGGGTTTCTGCCCATGCAGGTAGAACACCGCTGTAGACGTATGCATTTAAAAGTGAAGGGTAAAACGGGTTTCTGCCCATGCAGGCAGAACACCGCTGTAGAGGTATGCACTTAGAAGTGAAGGGTAAAGCGGGTTTCTACCCGGGGTTTGGATTTTACGGTGATGTTCCCCTTATGCAGCCGCATGATTTCGCGGGCCAGGCTTAGCCCGATCCCGGAACCCTCTTTCTTTGAGGTAAAAAACGGTACAAAGATCTGTTCCAGGTTGTCTGGTTTGATGCCATAGCCATTGTCGCTGACCGCGATATTGATATGGTTCATGTTTTCGGCGGTGGCCACGATATCAATACGGGGGTTCTCCACATCCCTGACGGCATGAATGGAGTTGATCACCAGGTTAATGAGAACCTGTTCGATCAGATCCGGGTCAGCAGTAAGCTTTAATCCAGGGGGAACCACCCGGTAGTTACACTGGATGCTTTGTTCTTCCACCTTGGGCTCAAGCAGCAACCTGATGTTGTTGAAGAGTTCCCCGATCTCAAAATGGCGGAAACTCGGCTTGGGGATGCGTGTGAGGTTGCGGTATACTTCCACAAAATTCAACAGCCCCCTGCTGCGTCTTTCAATGGTGTTGAGTGCACTTTGCGCACTATCTATGTCGTCGGGATCAATTTCCTGCCTGAGCTTCAGGTTTTCTTCATCAATCAAAAGGGTTTTGACTGTGGATGAAAGTGACACAATGGGTGTAATGGAATTCATGATTTCGTGGGTCAGGACGCGGATCAGTTTTTGCCATGAATCCATCTCTTTGGCTTCCAGCTCTGTGTGAATATTCTGAAGTGAAACCATCACAAAATCCTCGTTTTGCATACGAAACTCTGTAGCCCGAACCGATATTTGCATCAGCTCGTTATCGATAAAGACCCTGACCAGCTCACTGTCGCCGGCTTTGATGTTTTGCAGCACTTCAGACAGGTTGGTGTCTATTTTGTCCAGATCATGAATATACCTGAGATTGCTGATGCGAAGCATTCGTTTGAAAGCATTGTTGAGCATATTCACCGACCCGTCCTTGGTGAAAACCAGGATGGCAATGCTGATATGCTGCACAACGGTTTGCAGGTAATTGTAATGTTCTTCCTTGGAGGCGCGGGTTTTCTGGAACTCACGGATTACTTCGTTGAATGACTGGTTGAGTTCATCAAAGCTTTTCCCCAGGCCCTGGTCCGAGAAGGAAGAGCTGAAATCGCTGTGGCGGATGGCATCCAGGAAAACGGTCAGTTTTCTGTTTGTCCTTTCCACGTAGGAAACAAGACCACCGATCTGTAAAAGGATCAACAGGGACACAATGACTGAGGTGATGACGAACTCCTGCATATTCAGGAAGTACAGCAACACCACCACAGAAATCATGATCAGCACGATGCGGCCGACCACGTTCAGACGGAAGTTTTTAAAGCTCATATTTTTCAATTCGCCGGTACAAAGAGGCCCTGGTTATGCCGAGTTCTTTGGCGGCCTTGCTGATGTTCCCGCCGTGCTTGTCAACCACTTTCCTGATCAGCATTTTTTCTGTTTCTTCAAGATTGGTGGCATCTGCAGGCAGTGCCGATCCCCTTTTCTCTTGCTGCGACTGGGTGGAAAGGAAAAAATCGTTGGGTTGGAGGGTGTTGGAGTCGCTCATGATCACAGCCCTTTCCACAGCGTGCTGCAACTCCCGGATATTGCCAGGCCAGTCGTGTTTTTCCAGGCGTTTCAGGGTGTTGGTATGCAGCTTTTTCTTCGGGATCTTGTATTTTTTGCAATACATTTCCAGGAAGTGATTTACAAGTAGCGGTATGTCTTCCTGGCGTTCGCGAAGCGGAGGCAGGGGGATTTCGACGGTGTTGATCCGGTAGAGCAGGTCCTGCCTGAATTTGCCTTCATCCACCATCTGGTAAAGCGGCATGTTGGTGGCGCAGATCAGGCGCACATCCACCGGGATCTCCTTGACGGATCCGAGACGTACCACTTTTCGGTTCTGGATGACGCTGAGCAGCTTCGACTGCAGGGCAGGAGTAAGGTTGCCGATCTCATCCAGAAATATACTTCCCTTGTTGGCTGTTTCAAACCGGCCGGCCCTGTCTTCCCTGGCATCGGTAAACGCACCTTTCTTGTAACCGAACAATTCACTTTCGAACAAGGTCTCACTGATCGCTCCCAGGTCAACACTGACGAACACCTCATCCTTCCGGGCTGAGGCACGGTGAAGGGCCCGGGCGATCACTTCTTTCCCGGTTCCGTTTTCACCAAGTATCAGTACATTGGCATCAGTTTTGGCCACCTTCTGAACAGTAGAAAGGACCGTCAGCATGGCATCAGATTCACCGATGATGTGGCTGTATGGCTGGTCGCCCTGCTCCATCAGGAACTTTTGCTTGGTGCGCAGATCCTGCAATTCTTTGCGTGATCGCTGAGTTTCCAGGGTGGTGGTGATGGTGGCCAGCAGTTTCTTGTTATCCCATGGTTTGAGCAGAAAGTTGGTCGCTCCTTCTTTTACCCCCTGAACAGCCAGTTCGATATCTCCGTATGCCGTGATCAGGACCACCGCAATGGCCGGGTCGATCTCAAGGATCTTGTTCAGCCAGTAAAAACCTTCTTTCCCGCTGGTGGCATCCCTGGAGAAGTTCATGTCGAGCAACATCATGTCGTAGCTGTTGTTTTTCAGCAGCATCGGAATGTTATCGGGATTGGGGTCGGTGTGTACTACCTGAATATGTTGTTTGAGGAACATTTTGGCGGCTAGCAGTACATCTTCGTCATCATCAACGATCAGCAATTTGGCGTCCAGTTTACTCATGGATCTGGTTCTTTCGGTGGTTTTTATCCGGCAGTTATCTGCACTTTTATCTGGTAGTTATCTGCACTTTTATCCGGCAGTTATCTGCACAAAGATAAAATTTAATGGCATAAGTCAACAAGCCTTCCCATTTAAAAAAATATTCCTATTTTTAGCGGATATATTTTACTCATTTGCATTCATTCATTTACCAAAAAACCTATAACAACGATGAAGAACAATAATTATTCGGCGCGGCTTATGCCTCGCAGAAAGTTTCTGGAGCTGGGTTTGAAGGGGGGAGCAGCCATTGCTGTTACGCCACCGCTGTTGTCGCATATGATGTCGTGCAGTGGCCCGGCAGGCCCGGTTGGCCCGGGGTTGGACATGGACAAGGCAACGCTTGATCGGGTAATTGCCCGGGCATTGCGCCATGGAGGTGATTTTGCCGATGTGTACCTGGAAGACCGGAATTCCCGCCAGATTATCATGGAGGAATCTCGCCTGGAAAGTGGCCTTTATGGGATCAGCCAGGGGGCAGGGGTACGCGTGATCGCGGGAGACAAAACCGGATACGCTTACACTGAGGAAATTACCGAGGAAAACCTGATGCGGGCCGCTGATATTGCATCCTATGTGGCACGTAGCGGAAGCCGGTCAATCACTCCGGTTGATATTGCGCAGGCATCCCGTGAAACCTTTAATACTGTGAAAGTACCGCTGGAAGAAATTGTGGACAGTCAGCGGATTGACATCATGGAGCGTGCCAATCAGGCTGCTCTTGATTATGACTCACGCATCCGGATGGCCAAGATTGATTATAGCGACCAGGTACGCAGCCGGGTCATTGCCACCAGTGAAGGTGTCTATCTGCGAGATTCCCAGCCGTTGTTGTTCTTTATTGTTGAAACCATGGGAGATGACGGAACCAACCGGCATATGTCGCGTGAACGCATCAGTGAACATAGTGGCTTTGAGTTGTTTGACAAAAGCTCCCCTGAGGATGTGGCCCGCCGGGCTGCCCGCGAATCTATTGACATGCTGAAAGCCGAGGATGCGCCTGCAGGCATGATGGATGTGGTGATGGAGAATGGCTGGGGTGGTGTTCTTATCCATGAGGCTGTGGGTCATCCGCTGGAGGCAGACAACATTGCCAGGGGCATCGGGGCTTTCACCGGGAAGGTGGGAGAAAAGGTGGCCACCGATCAGTTTACCATGGTGGATGACGGCAGTATGCCGAATTACCGCGGCACCATCGATTTTGACGATGAAGGGACACAGGCCCGCCGCAATGTGCTGATCGAAGACGGCGTTCTTAAAGGATATATGACAGATGTGCTTAGTGCCAAACAGCTTGACCTGGATCGTACAGGTAACGGGCGCCGTGAGTCTTTCCGCCACTATCCCATCCCCAGGATGACCAATACCTTTATTGAACCCCGCGATTCCAAACCTGAGGACATCCTTGCGGATACCAGGTCAGGTTTGTATGTGCAGAGCCTGAGTGGCGGAAGTGTAAATTCCGTGACCGGGGTGTTCAACTTTACCTGCCGGGAGGCTTATCTGATTGAGAACGGCCGGATGACCACACCCGTCAAAGGGGCTACGCTGATCGGATCATGTCTGGGTGTGATTTCCAGCATTGATGCCGTGGGTAATGATCTTGGTTTTGGCCCGGGAATATGCGGGAAAGGCCAGATGGCTGAAGTTACAGCCGGCCAGCCCACTGTACGCATCCGTGGCATCAATGTGGGCGGAAGCCGTTAACAATCAAATTCGGTAATAGATACTGACAAACACATCAAAAAGATAACAAAATGAATTACAAAGATATAGCAGAAAGAATGGTTAGTCGCGGACGCCGTTTCGGAGCCGATGAAGTGGAGGTGTATCTGCAGACGAGCCGAAACCTCTCGGTAAGGGTTCGCAATGAGGACATTGAAACAGTTCAGGAAGCAGATGCCGGTGGCGTCGGTTTTCGTGTAATGATCAATGGCCGTACGGGGTTCAGTCACTGTAATGATCTTAGTGACAAATCGCTAGATGAAACAATGCGCCGGGCAATTGCCTTTGCCGAACTGACAACCCCTGATGAGTACAATGTGTTGCCATCGGAACGTGGCCATGAAGAAGTTGAGGGCCTGTACGATCCGGAGATTGCCAAAGTGTCCATGGACAAGAAAATTGATATGGCTTTGGAGCTGGAGTCACTGGCAATGCAGGATGAAAGAATTAATCACAGTTCAGGTGCCAGCTTCAGGGAGGGGGAGTCAGAGATTATTGTGGCGAATTCCAAAGGAATCCTGAAAACTTATCGTTCATCATCATGCTCCATTGGAGTGGGCGTGGTTGCGGAAAAGGGAGATCAGCGCCATACCGGCAGCAAGTCGAGCTCCCGTCGTTTCTTTGCCGACCTGGAACCATTGGATGAAATTGCTGCGGATGCCGCCCTCAGGGCTTATGAGATGCTTGATCCGAGGATGGTTCGTACACAGCGGGCGCCGGTTATTTATGATACCAGGGTGGGGAGGTCACTGATTGGTGGTATCATCGGTGCGATCAACGGCGACCGTGTGAACCGGAGTGCAAGTTTCCTTGAAAACTCAATGGACGAGCAGTTTGCCTCTGAACTGTTAACCATTATTGACGATGCCACCCGTCCGAGAGGGCTGGGCAGTAAACCCTTTGACGGAGAGGGAGTGCCGGCTTCAAAACGAACATTGGTGGAGAACGGAGTACTCCGGGGGTTTTTATATAACACCCGGGCTGCCATGCGCGCCGGTGTGGAAAGTACAGGCAATGCCTCCAGGGGTGGGTTTACCAGTATTCCCGGTATCGGAACACACAATGTATATGTGGAACCCGGCCAATACACCCGCGACGAGATCATTGCCAATACCCGTCGCGGGCTGCTGCTGACCGGTGTTACCGGTTACGGGGTGAACACCGTTACAGGGAATTACAGTGGTGGGGCAACCGGTTTCTGGATCGAGAACGGGCAAATTGTGCACCCTGTTCAGGGTCTTACCATTGCAGGTAGTGCTGACAGCATCTTCCGCAACATTGATATGATGGCGGATGATGTGGATATGAAAAGTTCATTTACTGCGCCCACCATGCGGATCGCCGAGATGCAGATCGGCGGGGAGTAGTCGTGGCTTCGCCACTCCGGTTGTTGGTTCTCATGGGATGGGAGCGGTGGGGGTAGCCCATAAACCGTGGTCGGAGCTACCTGGTTGTTGGTTCTAATGGGATGAGAATGTTGGCGGTAGTCCATAGCCATCGGACGAGGCTGACAGGTTGTTGGTTAGTCGGGGCTTCGCCCCTCCTGTTGTTTGTTCTCATGGGATGGGAACGGTGGCGGTAGCCCACAAACATTGGCCGAACCCACGCAGTTGTTGGTTGTTGGTTGGTTTGTGCCCGTGCGAACCAACAACCAACAACCTCTTCGCCTATTTCCCAGGCCATTGGCAGCTTCCCATTACACCGCCTCCAGACGAGCTTTACCTGCAGCGGGATGCAATTTTATGGCACGAACGACCAGCTCGTTCGTGCCTTTTTTTTGGCCGGGTTTGTGTGGATTTTTTGCCGGATTCTTATGGCCCTTCCGGGATGATTATTGTGCCGATTTAATTAATTAGGCGCAAAAAAGAACTATCTAAAATAAATAAAACATAAGTTTGGGTGAAATTGTTTCATTAAACCCAGACAAACATGAATCATTGGACAAGAAGTTTACAGTTTTTGGGGTTGTTCGTGCTTGGGCTCTTTGCAGCTGAACAATCGCAGGCGCAAGACAACCTGGTCAGCAATGGCTATTTTGAGTCGTGGACCAACGGACAGCCGGATCACTGGCAGTTTGAAAAATTTACCGGGCAGGGAACAGGGGAGGTGCTCCGGGGGAGCTTCTCACTGAAACAAATGGTTCGGGTTAACCGGATGTGGCAGGTGGTAGATGAGATTGAGGGCGGGAGTCATTACACCATCTCGTTTCATTATTTTGACAACGATCCCGGAGCGTACGGCAGGGTTTATGCCTGGTGGCTGGACGGTGACGATATGCTGGAAGAAGACGGTGAATTGCTTCGGCCGGAGCCTTTTTCCGGGGTGGATGATGAATGGCGGAAGTTCTCCGTGTCATTGGCGGCACCGCCGGAAGCGGATGGCTTGCACCTGGAGGTCAGGACCATTGGGTCAGAGGGAGAGTCCGGGCATATTTACTATGATGATTTTTCGGTGGTTCAGTATGAGCCCATCACGGACGGGGGCCATGAGACTTTTGCGAATATGGAAAGGACAGGAAATATTCATGCAGATGGTACTTTCCTGGGGCAGGATGGCTCGGAATGGACATTTGTGCAGTGCCGAGGCCTGGACTCCTTTGACGGCAGGGCTATCATGCTGGGCAGAAGCCGGGATCCGCAGCCTTATGTGGAGTCGGGGGTGATCCCTGATGGCATCGGGGTGATCTCTTTTGAATATATGCAGGCCTTTTCAACAGACGTAAACTTGCAGCTGATGGTGAACGGGCAGGTGGTGGCCACGGTTACCAGTGATGACCAGCTGGACGAGGTGCTTGAGTCGGGCGAGATCGAGGTGCATGCCCCCGGAGAGGTCGTTATCAGGTTTATGAACCGCTACAACAGCAGCGGGCAGGTTGTGATTGACAATGTGGTTTGGACTGATTACGATGAGTCACTGGCCCCGGTGGTGGCCGGGGTCGCTTCACTGGCTGACCTCAGGGAGGCGGATCCTGACGGTGAAACCATTTTTGTAATGGATGGCGAAGCGGTTGTCAGCTGGCGACTGGCCCCGGAAAACAAATATTTTCTACAGGATGAAACAGCCGGGGTGGTGCTGTGGGATAAAAACGGAATTATTGAAGAAGACTACATGATGGGTGATGGCATCAGTGGTCTTCGCGGGCGATTGATCAAGTGGAACCACACACTTTGCTGGGTGCCGGTGGAGTGCCCCGGGGAGGCTTCCTCACACGGGGCGGATCCTGAGCCTTTGCCGTTGTCTCTTCAGGAGTTGGCCGGATCGGGAACAGTTTACCAGTCGCGCCTGATAGAATTGCAGGATGTGTATTTTTCCAACAAAGGTGGTGTATTTGCTGAAGGGGAATGTTATGTCCTGTCTGACGGAGAAGCGGAGATTGATTTTTGTGTTTTTTTCCCGGGGGCTGATTACATCGGAACACCCATCCCTGAAGGGGATCTGAAAATCACAGGTCTGGTGACAAGCGGAGAAAACGGCCCTGTGTTTACTGCCCGGAGCCTCGAGGATATCCGTATCAGCGACAGCCCCCGGGCATTTGCTGTGGTTTTTACTGTGGTGGATGACAGCGAGACCCTGAAGCAGGTTCAGATGGCCGGAGACATGACCAACTGGGATTTTGTTTCCATGCTGGAAGACCCGGCGCACAACTGGTCGGTGACCCTCAATATTCCCCCAGGGTCCTATGCCTGGAATGCTGCGGGCAATGACGGATATGGTTCATCCTTTTGGATGATGCCCGATTCGCATCTCAATGTGACGGTTGACCAGGATGGAAACACAACCGGCGATAACAGCTATGTTTACATGGTTGTGGGAGAGTCCGCCATCGATCTGTCTGTGGTGAAGGTTTACCCCAACCCCGCAGGGACGCATTTGTTTGTGGAGTCTGCGGCACCCATTCAACAGATCCGTGTGATGAATACTTCCAACCAGGTGATTTATACCAATAACCAGGTAAACAGCGACGTGTATGAAATGAATGTCGGGCGATTTGCTCCTGGGATGTATATGATACAAGTGGAAACCGTTTCCGGAATGGCTATGGAAAAAGTGCAGGTGGGTGGCCCCTGAACGGGTTAGCTCGGGACGTATGCGCAGGGTTATGCCTGGTCGTATCCGTGAGTTTATGTCCGGCCGTGTCCGTAAGGATATGTTCGAACGTGTCCGTAGGGTTATATCCGGCCGTATTCGTAGGGATATGCTCGCACGTGTCCGTAGGGTTATGACCGGCCGTATCCGTAATTCCGTGCCACATACTGCCAGGGGGAGCAATTCATGTTATGCTCTCTTTGGCAGTTTGAAGGCTTGAGGCCCATGTGCAGCTTGCGGCCCGGCTCTATGCGATGCCTGGCTCTATGCGGTGCCTGGCTCTATGCGGTGCCTGCAAAAATGGACATCAGTTGACCATGTATTTTTTGCTGATCCGGACGCGTTCCTCTTCCGTGCTGTTTTGCAGTGGCACCAGGCTGAAACTGTATCTGTACTCCCGGTCGGGAAGTAATCTGTAAGCCTCCAGGGGCAGTGCGCCCCAGCTGTTTACTCCTGCCACACCCCGTTGACCGTAGTCGATGTTCCAGCGCACAAAATCCTGTTGCTCCACGAAAGCGATGTTTTTCTGTTCCAGCCTGACAGGGCCGTAATCATAGGCCTCCCGGGCGTCCAGATCGGAGGTAAGATAGGGCATTGCTGTCATTTCCAACCCATCTTCCGGACCGTTGTTCCTGTGCGAAACAAACATCATTCCGTTGCCATTGCTGTCGGTGAGCGCTCCCCAGTGGACATCTGTTTTGTTTCCGTTTTCCTGCGGACGGATATAGGGCACCAGTTGTTCGCCGGCTGTACTTTGATACA
>PWGY01000254.1 GCA_003554665.1 Bacteroidales bacterium
ACTGTGACGATACCGGCCAGTGGGTAGAAGGCGAAGAGGAAGAAATCGAAACTAAGGCTGTTGTAATGCCCATGAGCGCGGATGATCTGCGCCATGACGAGGGCGGAGCTTATGATGCAGATGACCGGAAGCTGTATATCCACCGCAACTTAAAGCGCAACCAGAAAGTCAAGGTTAGTGGCAACGAATACACCGTCATGGAAAAGCACGATTATTCCTACCATGCAAACGGGCTATGGTTTTACGTGCTGAAACGGAGTGACAAAGATGATTAATTTTAAGGCAATAAGAGATGCTATCTTTTCCGGCATGAATAAGTCGCTGGAGCCTCAAGCGATAGAGGCCAACCAGGCGAGCTACAAACCAGATTACCCATTTTACACTGTATTATTCGCAGTTCCCAATCAAGGATATTCACCACACACAGGCGTTTATGATAATGAGTCAACAGCAGAATCCTTAAAGCAGCACCGCAGAGGACAGGAAAAAATGACGCTTTCAGTGTCATCATTTAGTGATGAGGGAGCGGATGCACTTCAGAACGCATACAACGCGGCCGAGTGGTTTGCATGGAAGGGTTATGAGTATTTGAAGGAAAACGGCATCATCGTGATTAGGATTGAGCAGATAGAAAACCGCGATGTTTTGAAAGAGGATGAGTACGAACGCAGGTATGGCTTTGATGTTCACCTGCGCGTGAGCAGTCAATCTACCATCGAAACAGATGTGTGGATTGAAGAAATTGAATTTAAGGAGTGAGGCGAATGATTAAGGATGTCACGATAGACATTAAGCGAGATACCCTGCCAACCGCAGAAGATGGCTTTGGTGTTCCGCTAATTTTGGGCACATCAAAAGACCATGACTACACCGAGTATTTCACACCGGACGCGGTGGCAGAGGACTTTGGAGAAAGCGATGAGGAGAAGAAGATTGCAGAGTTAATGTTTAGTCAAGACCCCAGGCCGGGGCGCATTGCCATTCGCAGCGTAGATACTGTGGATGTTAATGCCTTAAAAGACGAACTGGACGAGCTTATCAAGGAAGATGATGACTGGTATTTCCTAACCTGCACCGAGCGAGGGACAAGTGACATTAAGGAGTTGGCATCATGGGCAAAGGACAACGGCAAAATGTATGTTGCCACAACCGATGATGACGATGTGAAAACTTCCGGTGGAGAATTGGCAGACCTTGACAACGAGAACACGGTTTTAATTTACCATGATAACCTTGACACCAACGTGGCAGAGGGGTTTGTGGGTAAGGTTGCACCAAAAGATCCGGGCAGTTTGACATGGAAATTTAAACAGGTTGCAGGCGTGGACGAGCCAGCAGATGTTGATGAAAACGATGTGAAGCAGATACATGACAATAACATCAACACCTACATCAAAAAGATGGGTCAGTTGCAGACATCGGAAGGACTGACAACCGCAGGAGAGTTTGCAGATGTGATACGCGGGCAGCATTATGTGGAAGCCAGATTGCATGAGCGCATCCAGCGTTTGTTTTTCCAGCAAGACAAAATACCATTTACCAACCAGGGTATTTCTCAGGTAGTTAGCGAAGTTGAAGCGGTTATGCAGGAAGCAACTTCAATGGGCATAATTGCCACCGATGAGGATGGCAACGGCCTCTTTGAGGTAGATGCGCCAACTCGCGCTGAAGTGAGTGAGGACAAGCGCAAGGAAAGGACACTGCCGGACGTTAAGTTTGAGTTTGAACTGGCAGGGGCTGTGCACGAATTGAAAATCCGCGGAGTTATTCGCGTATAGGAGGGTTGATTAATGGCTATTAAGGAATACGATCCCAGAGATGTATCGGTTATAGTTGATGGGCATATTGTAACAGGTTTGGGGGATGGCACTTTTGTGCAGGTAGAAAAGAGCGAGGAAAACTACGAAACTTACGTGGGAGCGCTGGGTGAAATTACGCGGGCGCGCAACGCTAATCCGCTTGGGCAAATCACAGTGACCTTGCAGAATACCTCTCCCACAAATGCTATATTCAACCGACTGGCTAAAAGCAAAGGCACCTTTGCCGCCAGAGTGGTTGACCGCAACACTGGTAAGTTGACGGCAGGCGGTAGTGAGTGCTGGTTTGAGAAGCCTGCTGATAGAGAGTGGGGAGAAGAAACAAGCGAGATTGAATGGACTATTATCGTGGGTGACTACGATATAACGGAGGGATAATATGAGCGAGAAACAAAAGCAAGTTGAAGTTAACGGTAACGATTACACTTTGCAGAAAATTCCTCCGCGCGAGTGGGTGCGCTTGCGCGAGAGGACAAAAGACCGGATGGGTCGGATAAACGAGGAGAATTTCATAAGCGAATTACTAAAGCATGTAGTTGTCGACCCCCCCGGCCTAAAGATGGACGACTTTGAAGAATACTGGGAATTAGAGGAGGTCGTCCAAGAGGCGGTCTCGTTTCTTCAGGGACGAAGAGAAGGATAAGAACTATTACCGACAGCAGGCCCGTGAGAATTGGTTTTTCTGGCGGGCTATTTTGTTGAGTGAAGGTAGCATAACTTACAGTGATGCCTGCCAGATGGACATTGACGATCTGATGGAAGCGAACCAGGCCATAACCATATTGGCAGAAGAGAAAAAGAAGCAGCAGGACAAGGCTAAAAAGGCAAAGAAAGGGCGGAGGCGCAAATGAGTGTAAGGTCACTACGCTTAATGATAACCGGGGTGGATAAGGCATCCGGGCCATTGCAAGACGTATCCGACACAACCGAAGAATTGCATGATACTGTCGGCGACACTACCGAAGGCGTCTCTGACCTTTCTGACACTACCTCTGACTTTGGCTATGAGGCTTCAAGCGGTTTTGATGAAGCCAGCGGAGCGATGTCAGAGATGGAGCATCAAACCGGGGAAATGACTGACAGCCTCGCAAATATGGGCGACAGAGGTTCCGGCGCGATAGACAAACTTAAAAACAACATGGGCAAGATTGCGGGTGCTGCTGGTGTGGCTGGTGGTGCGTTGGAGGGCCTTGCACGCACGCAGATGGAAAACATCGAAGCCACTGCACAGCAGGCGGAAATGATGGGAGAGTCTGAAGAGTCTGTTCGCGACATGATTTCTGGCATGACT
>PWGY01000253.1 GCA_003554665.1 Bacteroidales bacterium
GTTAACCCGGGGTGCGAAGCACCCGATAAACACAAAACTATGACATTGAATTCTGAAAAAGAACGCTTTATAGAAGACAACGGCCTGCTGTTTGAAAAGCTTGGTGTAACAAGAATGTCTGGCAGAATACTCGGCTACCTGATGGTCGCCGACAAGGAAAAAGTTTCCTTCAACGAGCTGACTGAAGTACTGAAAGCTTCTAAAAGCTCCATCAGCACCAACCTTAAAATGCTATTGCAGATTGGGTTTGTCAAACCACTGACCCTGCCGGGCGAACGAAAGACATATTATATGCTTTCTCCTGACATGGATTGGCAGGCTTATTTTTCTGAGCGACTGGAAATGATCAAAGCCATGAACAATATGTTCAGCAAAGGCCTTCAACTGCGCACCGGCAAAAAAGACAATGCAGCACAATGGCTCAGGAAAGCCACCGAGTTTTACGGTTTTATCATTAAAGAATTTCCGGCAATGCTTAAACGCTGGGAAGAAGGCCAGAATAAGCCGGGGTGATGACACTACCCGGCCATAGTTCTCTTAATTATTTTTCCGGGCAACCATTCATTAAGAAACACATAACCCTCTACTCACATGAAAACAACACAGATTTTTTTAAACAAAACAATGATGCTTATTGCAGCCACCCTTTTGCCCCTCTGCCTGACGGCACAAGACCCAAGGGAAATAATGCAAGAAGTTGAACAAAACATGCGTGGCGATGCGTCTTACAACGAGATGAGCATGAAAATAGAGCGCCCGAGGTACACCCGCGAAATCAGCATGCGCTCCTGGGCACTGGGCGAAGATTATTCCCTGGTTTACGTAACGGCTCCGGCTCGCGACGAAGGCACCGCATTTTTGAAAAGAGGAAACGAAATATGGAACTATCAGCCAAACATAGACCGCACAGTCAAAATGCCTCCCTCTATGATGTCACAGTCCTGGATGGGGTCGGACTTCACCAACGACGATCTGGTCAATGCCAGTTCCCTGACAGATGATTATTCCCACCAGCTGCTGGGTGAGGAAGAAGTAGACGGCCATCTCTGTTATGTGATTGAAATGACGCCCAAACCTGACAACCCGGTGGTGTACGAAAAAACAATACAATACATCAGCAAGGAACATACCCTGCCGGTACGTTCTGAAAACTTTGATGAGCGCGACAATCTGGTTAACACCATTTACTTCAAGGATTTCAGCACCATGGGCGGCCGAACCATTCCTGCAGTAATGGAAATGGTTCCGGCTGACAAGGACAACCAGCGGACGGTGATCACCACACACCAGGCGGATTTTGACATCGATGTCAGCGAGGACTTTTTCTCCACCCGGAACCTCACCCAAATCGACCCATAACCATGAAAACCCTACTGACACTAGCCTGGCGAAATCTCTGGCGCAAAAAAAGGCGCACCTTCATCACCTTAAGCTCGGTGATGTTTGCCACCATCCTTGCCATTGTGCTGATGTCGATGATCAGTGGCATGCAGGAACAAATGGTCGACTCCATTGTAAGAAACACAACAGGTTACCTGCAGGTACAGGATGTGCTCTATCACGACGAACCCTCCATGGATCATGCCCTGGAATACGGGGATGAAGTGAAAGATGCACTCGCCGCTTTTCCTGAAGAGATCAGCTATACAGTACCACGCATCGGGGGGTTTGCCCTTGCCGCAAAAGATATGGGCACACGCGGGGTGATGGTGAACGGCATCGACCCGGAAAAGGAAGACCGGATGAACGACCTGTCTTCACACATGGTAAAAGGCGAAATGTTTACCATTGATGATGATTATGCCGTGATCGCGGAAGGCCTTGCTTCACTGCTGGAAGTGGAGCCGGGAGATTCCATTGTGCTGCTGGGCCAGGGATTTCAGGGAATGACGGCCGTGGGCACCTACAAGATCGGCGGGTTCATAGAGGTTTTTATGCCGGAACAGAACAACACCATGGTTTACCTGCCGCTGAAGCAGGCCCAGCAGTTTTTTGCTGCACCGGACCGGCTGACCAACCTGATCATCATGACCGAAGATGAGGATATCGTACCGGAACTGGCTCAAAACCTTAAAAACAAACTGGATCCGGAGTGGTACACGGTAAAAACCTGGGAGGAACTGATGCCTGATAAACTGGCTGCTTTTGAAGCACGTGAAGCACAGGTAGCCATCTTTGCCTGGGTGCTCTATATTGTTGTAGGATTTGGCATTTTCGGTACCATCATGACCATGCTGTTCGAGCGCCTCCGCGAATTTGGCATATTGTTGTCAATCGGGCTGAAACGCCTGCAGCTGGCAGCAATTTGCATGACAGAAACACTGATCATAAGCTTTTTGGGAGTGATCGCAGGAGTAACTGCAGGTTTTCTGATCGTTTTGAGGCTTCACCTCAACCCGGTCCGGCTGGGAGATGAGCTGGGGGATGTCATGATCGACATGGGGATTGAACCCATTTTCTCCTTTTCCATTGCCCCGGAAATTTTCCTTTACCAGGGAATGGTAATCTTTTTTATCGCCCTGATCGTGGGGCTCTACCCTGTGACCAGGGTTCTGCGCATGGACATGGTGCATGCATCCCGAAATTAATGACCCAAACCGGTCAACCACAGGCAACGGTCAACAGACAATAAAAAAACAATCATTATGATGTTAATAAAGATCAGCTGGAGAAATATCTGGCGAAACAGCGCCCGGAGCCTTGTTATTATCATCGCCATTGTGCTCGGAGTACTCGGAGGCAACTTTTCCGCTGCGATCCGCCTCGGGGTGGAGCGACAGAATTTCAGGGAAACGGTGGAACACCAGGTTTCGCACATTCAGTTGCATCATCCTGAGTTCATCGCCAATCCGGAAGCCCACTACCGCATTGAAGACGGATCAAAAGTAGCAGATGATATTTCACAGCTTCCGGAGGTGGTTCATGTTTCGCCCCGAACTGTATTTGAGGGAATGGCAGCCTCTGCAAACATGAATGCGGGGGTGCGGATCAAGGGGGTGGATCCTGAGGCGGAAACCGCTGCCACAGACCTCGGACACCTGATCACCCACGGCAGTTACTTCGAAGAAACAGGGCGGTTGCCCTCAGTCATTATCGGAAA
>PWGY01000263.1 GCA_003554665.1 Bacteroidales bacterium
GCCAGATCAGCGATGGGATGCCGATAAACATAAAAGCCACCGAAGTGATGGTCAGGGCATTGAACCCATATAAGTACTGCTTGATCAGGTTCATATTGGTGGCATAACAAACGGCCGCAGCAACTGCAAACAACCCGTACCACATATTATTAAGCTCCCCGCCGTTTACTGCCGTCAGAAGACCGATCGCCCCGGCCAGACCGAGGATCACACCCAGCACATTGACCCAGCGGGTCTTCACACTGAAAAAGACCACCCCGATCAGCAACGTAAACAATGGCGTCAATGAGTTCAGAATGCCGGCCATATAACTGTCGATCACCGTTTGTGCTTTGGCAAACAAAAACGGAGGCAGCCCGTTTCCAATGACCCCTGCAGCCATAAAGAACACCAGTTTGTTCCTGGGGACTTTCCTTAGATGACGGAACAGCAGTGGTGAAAGGACCAGAAAGGAAATTCCAATTCGGAGGGCCCCCACCTCCATGCTGCTGAAGGCAACCAGGCCGCGTTTAATCAGGATGAACGAGCTCCCCCAGACAAGAACCAGCAGTGTCAGTGCCAGCCAGTGAATCCCCCCTGGTTTATGGTCTTTTTGCATGGTACCGTTTCCCGTTCAGAAAATTAATCCGGCAAAGGTACAAAAGAAGCCTTATTTCCGGCCAAATGAAACAGGCAATAAATTAAACCCTGTCTGGGTTTGTATACTGGAAGAGCAGAAATCATTATTTATAATTAAGCTTATATTTGGGCAAACACCTAAGGCGTATGAAATATTTGATCACCCCGCCATTCAGGTGGAGGAACCTGAAAATGGGGTTAAAACTGGGCATCGGGTTCGGCCTCCTGATCGCGGTCTTTTCTGTTCTCGGGATGATGGCCCTTTTCAACATGCGGTCAATACAGGATAAAACAACGCATCTTGGAGAGAACTACATCCCTGTGACAAATACCTTGTACCACATGGAACACTTTACCCATGAAGCCGTTCATGCCATGCTGGGTTACTCACTCAGCGAGGAGGAACATTATTATCAAACGGCCCGGGAACAAATGGCCAGGATGGACGAATATTATGCCCGCCTTGACAGCATGCTATCAGCCAGCCCGGAGCTCAGCCGCTTCAGGTTATCCGGTACCCACATCGGCGACGAACTGGAACGGTTCAGGCAATATGCTGAACAGATGCAGCATGTAACCAGCCGGATCACCCAGCTGCGTCATAACATGAATGAGACCTACTCAGAATTTGCCCGGTTGACCCACGAGCTCCTGCTCAAGGAAAACGTGGATTTCCGCAGTTATATTCTGCAGGCAGAAACCCCCGCTGAAACCCTTGTCAAGCTTCATCAGCGCAGCAAAAGAATCAATGTGATCATTCACAAAGGCGATATCAGCCGCATCGAAACCCTGGAGGCTGTAGCACAGAAAAACCCGGAACTTATCAGGAATGTAGATCAGGAACAGTATATATTTCTGTTCAGCCTGATTGATGCAATGCGTGAGATCGCTGATCCGGAAGGGCTGAAAATGCTTCACAGCATCGAGGAAAGTGTCAGGTGTTACCGAACCAACATGCTGGAGATGGCAGAATATATTGAGCAGGGCAAACGGCTCGAAAGCCGGCTTGAAACAGCTGCATTTTCCGCCTTATTCGAAGCACATCACATCAGCTCCGAAATGAACAGCAACATGGCAAAAGCTGCTACCGACACCATCTCTCTGCTTGAAAGCTCCAACAAATTTCTGATCATCGGATTGCTGCTATCATGGGCATTGGCCATTATATTATCGGTCAAAACAACCCGCAATGTGACAGTGCCTGTAAAAAAAAGTGTACACTTTGCTGAGCAGGTGGCAGCGGGGAACCTGAATGCCAGGGTGGAAGTCAACCAGAAAGACGAGATCGGGAAACTGGCCGACGCCCTGAAAGGAATGCTTCAAAAGCTCCGGGAAAACATCAACAAACTGAAACAGGCAGAAAAAACAAGGCGAAGCAGCATCCTTGAAACCGAGCTCAAAGAACGGAGAAGGTTTGCCGAAGACCTGCACGACAGGCTCGGCCCTTTGCTCTCAACAGTAAAGCTATACCTGAACTCCTTCGAATCCTCTCGCTACGATCCCGAACAACGTTCCAGGATGATGCAACAGGCCAATGAGGCAATCAACGAAGCCATCAACAGTGCCAAAAGCATCGCCAATAACCTGAGACCTAACCTGCTGGAAGATTTCGGGCTCAAGGTGGCACTAAGTTCCTTTTTCGAACATATAAAAAGCACCAACGCAATAGATGTAAATTTCACCTGTGAAGAAAATATTGAAGATCCGCCCGACAGGAACAGATCGTCCATGCTGTACAATGTTATTCTCGAACTTACACACAATACCATCAAACATGCCAATGCAGGTAAAATATCGGTCCGCATCCGCCAAAATGACGATATTTGCAGGGTAACATATCAGGATAACGGTGTGGGGTGCGACCTAAACAGACTTGGAGCAGGATACCATAATGGCCTTGGATTACAGAACATCATCAACCGCATTCAGTCCTGTAACGGGCAGATTGAGCTTTGGTCGGAACCCGGTCAGGGGTTCAGGGCAGAAATTATCATTCAATAACCGAACAATCAAGAAACGTTCATGACGCAAATCGTCAAAGTGATTATTGTGGATGACCACAAAATTTTCCGGGCAGGCCTGGAAATGATCCTCAACGGAATCACTGACCTCAAAGTAGTGGGTTCGGCAGCCAACGGCAATGAACTCCTGGAAATATTGGAACAACAAGAGGCTGATCTGATATTCATGGATATCAAAATGCCGGATATCAATGGAATTGAGCTGACCAAAATCGTCAGGGAAAAATATCCTGACACCAAAGTAATCGCCCTGTCCATGTATGGGGAAATTGAGTACTTCAATAAGATGATCGAGGCAGGTGCCGATGGGTTCCTGCTGAAAAACACCCAGGAAAAGGAACTGGAACAGGCGATCAATAACGTTACTGACGGCAGTACTTATTTCTCCAAAGAGTTTATCAGCACCATCAGCAAACAAGACTGGTTTAAAACACGAACCTCCCCGGTTGAATTATCC
>PWGY01000245.1 GCA_003554665.1 Bacteroidales bacterium
GGGTGAAAAAGGTGATTCTCTCTTGCCCGCCCAAAGAACCTCTGGACAATATGGTGGTTCTTGGTGTAAACGAATCCACACTTTCTTCAGAGCAAGTAATCGTGTCAAATGCTTCATGTACCACCAATTGCATTGCTCCGGTTATGAAAGTGCTCGATGCACATGCCGGTATTGACCGCGGTATGATGAATACGGTACATCCTTATACCAATAGCCAGAATGTGATGGATGCGCCGCATACCGATCTTCGCCGTGCCCGTTGCGCCAACGAGAATATCATCCCAACGACTACAAGTGCCATCAGGGCCGTTAAGGATGTAATGCCACAGATGAGAGACCGTTTTGACGGTTTTGCCACCAGGGTGCCGGTCAGTGATGGGTCTTTTGTGGAACTGAATGCCATCCTGAAGCGTTCTGTAACACGGACGGAGATCAATGACTTGTTTTACGAAGCTGCCAGGCAGGAAATGCGGGGAATTATTCAGTATTGTGAAGATCCGGTTGTGTCGAGCGACATTGTGGGGAATCCGCATTCTGCCATTTTTGATTCCCTCAGCACCAGGGTGCTCGGAGGGGATTTTATCCAGGTGCTTGCCTGGTACGACAATGAATATGGCTATTCAAGCCGCCTGGTTGAATTGATCAATCTGCTGACCAATCCCGGATCGGGGCGCTCATCGCAAACAGCACCGTAAACCCGTTGTTTCGGTGTATTGATCAGTGCTGTCGTACTTTTTTCAGCATAATTCCGGCCATGAAACGTCCGCTGACACCTCCCAGTGCACGGTTGGAGAAAAACTGTTCGCTCCTGCACTGTGTACATATTTTTGATACCTCTATGTGATCCGGCTTTACGCCGGCATCAGTCAGCAACATGAAATTGGCTTTCCACTGGTCAAAAATGTATTTGCCTTTTTCCCTGACCGGAATCACGATGTCTTTTACCGACCCGAATGACTTTACAGCTTCGCGGGAAACATCCTCGCCCACTTCATAACAACAAGGGCCATTGGAAGGGCCGAGCCCGGCATAAATGTTTTCCGCCCTGGAACCGTAATGGCGAAGCATTTTACTGACTGCTTCGCTGGCAATCTTACGGATGGTTCCTTTCCACCCTGCATGCAGGGCTGCAATAACCCGGTTTTTTGGGTCATACAGCAATATGGGTACACAATCAGCCACCTGCACGCCCAGGCATATCTCCGAAACACTGGTCATCAACCCGTCAGTATTGGGAAAGGCATCTGTTTTGTCAAAAGCCCCGCGACCTTTTCCTGCTCCATCCACCAACGCCACGTTTGCACTGTGGCATTGATTGGCAAAGGTGAATTTTTCCAGGGCAATCCCCAGGGAGTCTGCCAGAATGCGGCGATTCTGCGAAACACGAAAATTGTCATCACCCACATGAAAGCCGGTATTCAGTGAGGAGAAATTTTTTTCACTGACGCCTCCCTTGCGGGTTGAAACAAAATGGGTGATTTCCGGGAAACGGGAAAGGTTTTCAAAAGTGAATACGGTGGTATCATTCAGGTCAACAGGTATCATAGACGCAGGGATAATTGCTTGTGAAAAAGTCGAAGAACCAATCAAATATATGAAAATACAGGCAAACATCATCCTTTTGCTTACCTTTGAACGAGTGATAGCCCCCACATTATGGCAGGAGTTTACATCCACATCCCGTTTTGCCGCCAGCCATGCCATTACTGCAATTTTCATTTCATGGCCTCGACCAGAGACAAGGATGCTTATTTGCTCGCTTTACTCAGGGAAATGGAGTTGCAAAGGACGTTTTTTGACCGGCATCCACATCATATTGCACCTTCCGGTATCAAAACCCTTTATATTGGCGGAGGCACTCCCTCAGTGCTTTCAGCCGGTGAGTTGTCTGAAGTTTTTCAAGCTTTTGACCGTAATTTTTCGCTGCAGGGCATCACGGAAGTTACCCTTGAAGCCAATCCCGATGACCTGAATCCGAAAAAACTCAAAGAGCTGTGGAACCTCCCGGTAAACCGTTTAAGTATCGGGGTGCAGAGTTTTTGGCCTGATGACTTGCAATACATGAACCGTGCACATTCACCTTCACGGGCCTGGAAGAGTATACAGGAGGCCAGGGAGGCAGGTTTTGAGAACATCAGCGTGGATCTCATATACGGTACCCCTGGTTTAACAGATGAAAACTGGGAAAACAATCTGCATCGCGTGGCCATGGACGGGCTCCCCCATATATCTGCATATGCCCTTACGGTTGAGCCCCGCACCCCCCTGGCATACCTGATCCGCAAGGGAAAAGCAAAGGCTGTTTCGGAGGAACAATCCGCCCGTCAGTTTGACATGATGAAAGATGTGCTGGAGGCGTACGGTTACAGGCACTACGAGGTATCAAATTTCTCCTTCCCCGGAAAAGAGTCCGGACACAATATGGCTTACTGGACAGGTCAGCCTTACCTGGGTCTGGGTAGTTCCGCCCATAGTTTCATACCCGGAAAACGATTCTGGAACATTTCCAATGTCAGTCAATATATCGCTGCCATATCTCAGGGGCTGGTTCCGGCAGAAGAGGAGTCACTTGATCTGTCGCAGATTGTCAATGAATATATCATGACTTCCTTGCGCACAGTTTGGGGTTGTGACCTAAAGTATATTGACCGCCTGGGGGGTGCGAAATATCTCGGGTCATTGAAAAAACGCGCTGAGATTCATTTGCGTCGGGGGGTGCTGTTCTGGAAAGATGACCATACACTTGTGTTGGGGAAGAAAGGTTTGTTTTTTGCCGATGGAATTGCTGCGGATCTGTTTGTTGAATAGGCATCTGCAGCCGCTCTGTGTCTGCAGATGCCGGATAAACCCTGATGGGTTATTGTTTTGCACGGGGATGGAAAGACAACAGGTTTTCACGCAGGTATTCCCTGCTGAGGTGGGTATACACCTCGGTGGTTGTGATTGATTCGTGCCCCAGCATATCCTGTACGGCGCGAAGATCGGCACCCCCTTCCACCAGGTGGGTGGCAAAACTGTGACGCAGGCTGTGCGGACTGACTTTCTTTTTGATGCCCGCTGCCCGGCAGAGGTCCCGGATGATATTGAATATCA
>PWGY01000154.1 GCA_003554665.1 Bacteroidales bacterium
ACCTGGGAGCAGACGAAGAAGTAACCATGACACTGCAGGCCCGGGTAGACGACAACATCCCCGACGGGGAGATCATTGAAAATACAGCTACTGTACGAAGTACGACGGAAGATCCTGACCCGACCAACAATGAAGCCACCACTTCCAACGTGGCACAGGCAATGGCCGACCTGGTGATTGAAGTGTCTCACAGGTATCCGACTGTGATCGCCGGAAACTACATGTATTATACTGTCACCGTCCATAACCGGGGTCCGAGCGATGCGATCAATGCAGACATAAACCTTGAGTTTGACCGCTTTGTGCTGGAAACAGAAATGCTTGAAGAGGGAACCGAAGACACCTGGCATGAATGGACCAATCCGCTGACCATCAACACCATGCCCGTGGGAGAAACCTTCACCTTTGAGATGCGGTCGCTGATCGCCAGCCAGGGAGAGGAATACCTCACCCAAACCAGCAGCATCTTTGCGGAAACCACCGATCCGGATGAAAGCAACAACGTGGATGTGGCAGTGATTGAGATCGTGGCACTGGCCGACCTGATCATGAGCAAATCGGCCAGTGAACAGCCGGTGGCCGGTCGGGAATATTATTACGAAATCAGCGTTTATAATAAGGGACCCAGTGACGCATGGGATCTGAAGGTCAGCAATACATTCCCGGAAATACTGGAGATTAGCGACCCGAGCAAAAATGTGGTAAAATCCGGCAACGATCTGGAGTGGACAGTGGAGGAACTGTCGGCCGATAAAACCACCAATATGTTCGTAACGGCCCGTGTGCCGAGCCATGTGGAAAGAGAAACACGGCTTGAAAGCCGCTCCCACGTACTCAGTGTAACCCCGGATCCGATCCTGGAAAACAACCTGGCGGTACTTGCCCTGATCGTAGATACAGAGGCTGATCTGGACGTCAGAAAGTATGCCAGCGAGGATGTGGTGGAAGGCGGCAGCATGGTGGACTTCACCATCCGCGTAACCAACATCGGACCGAGTTACTCAAGGGAGGTCAGCATCGTGGACGAGCTGCCCGAGGGTATGTCCTTCGTGAGCGCTGACCATGGCGGCCATTATATTGATTACGACCACAGCATCATCTGGTCGGTGGACGAACTGCCCGACGGCGAGCATATTGATCTGACATCCACTGTCAGGGTGGGACGGGAAGTGCCGGGTGGCACCATCCTGACCAACCTGGCATTGGCCACCAGTATGACCAAAGACCCGAACTCGCTCAACATCAGAGACCATGCAAGGGTAAGGGTAGAGGAATACGAAGGCTTGTTCATCCCTGAGGCATTCTCACCCAACGACGACGGATTCAATGACACATTCGTGATCGGAGGACTTGAAGACCTTTACCCCAATGCGGCCATCCGCATTTATACCCGCTGGGGTACCCTGGTATTTGAGCAGGATCCCTATGAAAATGACTGGGATGGTACAGATATGAACAATCAGGACTTGCCTGAAGGCACATATTATTATATATTACACCTCGAAGATGGCAAAGAGCCATTGCGGAGGTTCATTTATTTAACGAGATAGGAAACGCAAATTTTTTCACCCATGAAACGCCTACTTATTTTTCTTGCGTTGTTTTGCTCATGGAGTTGTTTCCAGGAATTGTCCGCGCAACGGGAAGTGATGTACACCAATTACCGGCTCAACATCCAGGAGTTTAACCCCGCTTATGCCGGCAGCAGGGCTTCTTTGGCGATTTTGTCCATGAACCGGTCACACTTTACCATGGTCTTTGACCGCGCTCCGATCACCCAGAGCTTGAACCTGCACACACCCAGCAGCACCAATGAGTATGTCGGGCTCGGATTATCCGTCAGAAGCGAACGTGTGGGTCCCATGACCAACACCTCCATATTTGGCGATTTTTCTTACACAATACGCCTGGATCCTGAAACCCGCCTGTCCTTCGGACTCAAGGCCGGGGTGGGAATGCTTGATGTTCCGCTTACAGAACTTGTCATTGACGATCCGCGCGATCCTGCCTTTGCAGAAAACTACCAGAGCTACTGGCTTCCCAACTTTGGTTTCGGGATCTACTACCGCCATGATGATTATTACGTGGGGGTTTCCATCCCAAAATTACTGGAGGTTAACTATTTTGAAGATTATTACCGGGGTGGTGCCAGAACCATCCTGCTGGAGAGAAATTATTTCTTTTCTGCAGGGATGGTGTTTCAGGTACAGCCCGGGCTGGACATTGTGCCAACCACCTTTGTCCGTTACCAGCACGGGGAACCCCTCGAGGCAGACCTGACGGTCAACTTCATCCTTTTTGAACAGTATTCAATCGGGGCCATGCTGCGGCTGCAGGATGCACTGGGATTTCTGGTTGGAATGGACATTACTGACCGGTGGTCTGTGGGCTATTCTTTCGACTGGGCCGTGCTGAACAGGGTACCGAGTTTCAATTACGGAAGCCATGAGCTGGTGATCCGCTATGACCTGCGGTTTCTTGACACACACATCCCGCGAAGAAGAAATTACTTCTGATGTGAATATCCCTGCCTATCGAATGAGCAACCTTTTCACCGGATAAGTCTTTTCCCCCTGGATGGTCAGCATATAGAGCCCCGGAGCCAGGTCATACAATTCCAGACGGGCCTGTATGTTGCCTGTCTGACTGATGCGTTCCTGTTTGACAACCCTGCCTTCCATGTTATACAGAACAAGTGTGGTCTCAAAAGTGTTTTTGTTATTGAACTCAACCCATACATGTTCACTGGCCGGGTTGGGGTATACCTTCATTTCAAAAGGTTCGGGCTCATCAACCGGTGGTTCGGCATCGGGTTCCAGCCCGACAGATTCAACCACATCATCACCACTCAGGCTGACTGAGGCCTCCTGCGGGGCATATCCTTCCCTTTTGATGCTGTAATCGTAGGTGCCTGACAGCAGACCGTCAAAATCATATTGTCCTTCGCCAAAGGTTTCACCGTCAAGTGTAACAACCGCATCGGAAATCTCATTCCCCTCTGTGCATTGCACCAGGAAGCTGAGTTGCCAGGTAAGCGGAGTAAAATGCGCCTCAAGCGAGCGCTTGCGATCAGCGGTAAAGGTATAGGATG
>PWGY01000106.1 GCA_003554665.1 Bacteroidales bacterium
CATGCTGAGGGGCCGTTATGCGATCCGCCTTTCAGTCGGGCAGAGAACCACCACCCTGAAACATGTGGAGCGGGCATGGGAATTGATTAAAGTGCAAGCAGACCGCCTCAGGACTTCATGAATTGACGGATCTCCTCTGTGAGCAGTTCGATGTCTTGGCTGTTGTTGAAGATGTTGCACGATACCCGGATGTTGCCGTCGCGCATGGCGGTAATGATCCTTTTACTTTCCAGGTGGCCCACGCAGGCTTCGTTGTTTTTCCCCTTCAGGTTAATGCTCAGGATGCCCGACTGCTCGCCTGCATGACTGTGGGGGCTCAGTATTTCCACATCCTCAAGCTGGCTCAGTGAGGCAATGGTTTCGGTAATCAGTTCCAGGATGCGCCGGCGGATGTTTTCAAAGCCGATTTCTTCCATGTACGACATGGCAGCCTTGAGGCCCAGCACACTTTGCAGGTTGCTGGTTCCGAACTGGTACTGGGCGGCATGTGGATGAATGCGGACAGGATCTCCCTTGCTGGTGAGAATGTATTCTCCCTCAGGCGGGCGTACCGACATCCACCCGGCAACGGGGGCGGGAAAGCGCTCACGATAGTTTTCCGAAGTGTACATCAGTGATCCCACATGGCCGGCACATCCCCATTTGTGCAGGGAGGCCACCATCACATCGATGTACATTTTCTCCAGGTCAATGGGGAAAAAGGGGAATCCCTGGGTGGCGTTCACCACGAAAATCAGGTCTTTTTCCTGCAGTGCTTTGCCCAGTGCTTCAAGATCCTGCCGGAACCCGGTGCTGTATTGCACATGAGAACAGACCACTGCACGCGTGCTTTCGTCGATCTGATCAAGGATGCGCTCAACGGGGTAACGGCCGTTTTCCGCCTCCACGTATTTGACAGGAATGCCCTGGTATTCAAATGGGATGGGGGTTGCCGGAAATTCGTCTTTCTTTGACAATATGCTGAAGGGCATGTGCAGACTGCGCTGCATCGAAAGTGCCACCATCGACATGGCCAGGGAGGTATTGGGAAGCAGGGCCAGGTTTTCCGAGCTGGTATTCAGGTGGTCGCCGATCTTTTGAAGCAGTACTTCCGATTGCTCCAGGTCACGGTGGAAGTCAACGTCGCCGGCTTCATACAATCTTTCGTAGGCCTTTGTGATGGTCTTGAAAACGGGTTCCGGGATGGGTGACATTCCGGCACTGTGAAAGTAGGTGTAGTTTTTTGTGATTTTAAAGTCTTTGCGGATTTTATCCCATGAAAATGAATCGATCATAAAACAAAAAATACATTGGTTGAACTATAAAATATGGTTTCGGAAATTTCAGTATAAACCCCCAGCTGCATCAGTACCCAGTCTGACAATCGCTCAAGTTGTAAATAAAGGTAACTGCCGGCGCGCCTCTCCGGGGTGATGATCTCCCTGAGGGCATCCACAAAATCAATGATCATAAAGAAGATGCTCAGCAACAGGGCCCACTTCAGGGCTCCGACGGCAAATCCGGCCAGCTTATTGATGAACCCGAGCATCAGTGCCTTGAAAAGACTGGTCAAAAGGCTTCCCAGCAACTGCACAATGGTCAGGATGATGATAAACATCACCACAAATACCACGGCCTTGACAATCTCCACATTCCAGTCGAAAAGGTGTTCGGTGGCTTCCCCAACCATCCGGGCCGACACAATGGCGATGACCACGCCTGCCACCAAACCCAGGAAAGTGGCCACCTCATGAAAGAAGCCTTTCTGATAGCCCCTGATGGCACCCAGCAGAAGCAGTATAACAATGACGATATCCAGCAGGTTTACAGGCATGGTGGTTAGTTTAGAATTTTGAAAGTGAGCTCTTTGAGAAGCTCTCCGTGTTCCGTGCTCTCATTGTTCAGCCCTTTGGACTTGAGATCATAATTTCTGAGTTCCGAAAACAGGCTGATCAGTTTCTTTGGGGGGTAATTCCTGGCTGCTGTGGCATAATCCTTTATAAAGTACGTGCTCACACCCAGTTCGCTGGCTGCGGTTTTCTGGCTCTTGTCGGCCAGCCCGTGATAGGTGATCAGTTTGGCGAAAAACTGGTAAAGCACACCGGTGATCAGAATAAAAGGATGCGATTTGGGGTTGTCGGCAAAATACCGGGCAATCTGGTAGGCTTTTTCGTTGTCTCTGCTACCCAGTGCATTCTGGAATTCAAAGATGTTAAAGTCTTTGCTGATGCCGATATTGGTCTCGATCACTTCGGGGGTGATCTCAGCACCTTTTTCCAGGTTAATGAATAACTTCCTGACTTCGTTGACGATCTTCCCCAGATCGGTTCCCAGGTGGTCGGCCAGCATTTGCAATGCCCGTGGCCCGATCCTGTAACCATGGCGTTTGACGTAATCGCTGATCCAGCCGGGTACCTGGTTGTCGTATAGTTTTTTCCCGGAAAACACTACACCCTTCTTTTCCAGTGCCTTGTAGAATTTTGTACGCTTGTCCAGCTCTTTGTATTTGTAGCAGATCACCAGGATTGTGGACTCCAGGGGGGTTTGTACGTATGGCAGGAGTTGATCAATGTCTTTGATGTGATGGGCTTCCTTGATGATCACAATATTGTGGCTGGCCATCATGGGGTAGCGTTTGGCCACACTTAGGATGGTGGGGATGTCGGTATCCTTTCCGTACAATATGCTGAGGTTAAATTCTTTTTCAGTCTCGGAAAGCACTTGGTCCTCAATGAAATCAGCAATCACATCAATGTAAAATGCTTCCTCTCCCATTAGAAAATAAACGGGATAGAATACCTTATTGCGTACGTCTTTCAGAACCTGTTGATAATTCTTTGCAAACATTGTTCATGCAGGCTTTTAGGCGTGACCTTCGTCGTCGAAGCGAAGGTGCTTTACTGTGAGTCCGTTGTTGATCAGTTCCTTGAGTGCATTGACCCCGATTATAAGATGGTTTTTTACGAACCGGTCAGACACCTCCTTATCGCTTTGGGCGGTCTTGACCCCGGTTGAGATCATGGGCTGATCCGAAACCAGCAGAAGGGCTCCCGTGGGGATGCTGTTGTAAAAGCCGACGGAAAAGATGGTGGC
>PWGY01000191.1 GCA_003554665.1 Bacteroidales bacterium
GAAAATGGAAACATATTTGTTAATCCTCTACAAAGGTTTCAATTTCAAGATAAAGATAACAATATAGTAAATAACTTCACATTTGATGGAATAGAATACGAAGATTACGTAGAGTTTCCATTATATGATTTAGGGTTAGGTGAACATACATTACTTTTTGAAAAGTTAGGTTTTAGCTCACAAAACTTCACGTTTGAGTTTGATACTACGAGTGATTTTAATCAAACATTTAATGTTAGTGAGTCAAAGATAGTAGTTACTATCAGAGATAGAGAAACTAGAAATATAATAGATGACAGGGAAATTAAACTTGATTTAATTAATTCATTTGGAATTGAAGAAACAACATCAACTGGAAAAATAAATATATCTAACATAAATTTTGTTCCTGGGCAACATCACATAATTGCAAGAGCTGATGGATACGCTACAGGTGTTAATTATTTTGAGTTTGATAATCAAGAAACTGTTAACGTAGATTTTTGGTTGTTAAATCAAAGCAGTGATAACTTTGGAACTATAGAGTTAAATGTTCAAGACCAATTTTCTCAATTTATCTCAGGTGCAATATGTGAAGCTCAAGAGTGGAGAAGTGCCGAAAGTTCTTATGTTACAGTTACAGAGGGTATAACTAACTCCAACGGAAACGTTTTTCTTGACATTGAATTAAACGCAAAAGAATATAGATTCAAATGCTCAAAGCAAGGGATAAGTTCTACAACTACGTCTGAGATTATTGGAACAGATCTTGAAGTGAGAAATGTTAGACTTGCTGAAAGTCAAGAACAAATTATATCTGATTTGTCAGGATTAACTTATTCAATCACAGAAAACATTTCGCAAAACTTAAGCAGTATTAATTTTGATTATACTGATGAGAATAAAGAAGTAATTAGAGGTTGCATTACTTATTACAATACTGCAGGTTTAGGTAGAAATCAGTTAGCGAGAACATGTAGTAATAGTAGCAGTGCTTCAATACAACAATCTTTTTTAATAAATAACTCTTTCCCGTTACAAGCAGAGATTTCTGTTTTCACTAATCAAAATAAATACGTGTTAGAAACCTTTAGATATGAAGGATTTAACTCTTTAACTGGTTTTTTGAAAAGTTATAACTTAGATTTTTTCTTGCCATTTCTTTTAGTTTTATTAGGTATAGCTTTAGGATTATTTTTAGGAAATATTTATATATCTGTGGTGGGAGTAATAATAGGTATATGGATTGCATTTATTTTAGTTCCATTCATTATAACTGGTGTCGTAGCTACAAGTATAACAATAATAGCTGGATTAATATTATGGGGGGCATATAGGATAAGATGAAAGATTACTTTACAATAATAACAGTAACATTATTAATAACAACAGTTTTTATTGCTGCTATTAACATTGGAGAATCATCGCTTAATAATCAAATACTTGATGACGATTCTAGAACATTAATCCAAGATATTGCTACAAAACAATCTGAGGATTTTTCTGAAGACCAATTTATCGAAGGTGAAGATACTTTAGCAGAGGAAGATTCATCTTTTGACAGTGAAGACGCTTTCAGTAGAGAATTCCTTGAAGGTAGAAGTGAAGCCCAACAAAAAACTAACTTAGTGGAGAGAATAATTGGTATACCAAGTTTAATCTTATTGTCAGTTGGATTACCTGAAAGTTTTATAAGACCTTTCTTCTGGATAGTTACTACATTAGTTTCAATCTTTGTAAGTTTTGCAACGTATAGAGCGTTCTTTGGTGGAGGGAGGATTACAGAAAGATGAACATAACAAAAGCTAATAACTTAACTGAATTTTCATTCAATGAGAGTATTGTTAATAACTCAGATCAAGTTTTAAGTAATATTGTAACCAATGCAAATACTTCAACAGATGGTTATTTTGGATTAATTTTATTTATTTTAATTTATATGTTTTTGAATTATGTATTACTTAGACCTGATGGATTATTTAGGTATGACTGGGTTAAGGGAAATGTTATATCTTCAGGTGTTGTTGTTATAATTGGTTTTGTTTCAATTGTAACTGGTTTAACCTCTAACTTTCAGCATGTTATGTGGTTTGTTTTAATATTTATTGCTTCAGTTGTTTCTTCATATTTTTTGAAGAAAAAGAATTTATGATAATCTTTATAAATTATAGAAATTGTAATAAGGTAAATGGTAGGAAAAAAAATAAAATATATTTTATTAATTTTGGCAGTGATGATTATCTTACCTGCATGTAGTTCTACAACTTTTGTAATTGATTCAAGTAATTCAGATGATTCTAATAATAATTCTTCCAAAGAATCTATAAATAAAAAAATGTATGATAATGTGATTCCAGATAGAACATTTGATAGGAATTACACTGTAATTTGCTGGAAAAACGGAGAATTGCTTAGTGACATTAATAATGCCGGAGAATCTACTAGAGGTGGTAATTGCGAACCTGGTAATAGAGGATTTGTGATAGAACAAAATGAAAGAACTGGAGCTGAGAGGTGGGCATTTGCGAAAGAAACTTGTGTGAAAGATGACATGAGATTACCTAATGAGTTTGAGTTTCAAATTGCTTGTAGATATAGAGATGAATTTAACCTTGAAGATATGATTAATAACTGGGAGTGGGCATCTAATGACGCATATCCACATTTCTCTGATAATAGTAGGGAAATAATTACAAGTGTGATAGGTGATGGTGGTTGTAATTTTGGTTCTCACAAAGAAATATTGAGAGAAAGTGGAGATATATATGAGACAAATTATAGATGTGTTAGATAATTATGTCATTGTTGTTAAGACATGAGATAATATATAGACTGTTTCATTTTTTGATTTATGCTCAAGACTTCAATTTGAAGACTTTTTTTATTCAAGTGATATGTGAGCCTTAAAAAATAAAATCTCTTTAATTTACTATATTAGATTTCCCATAATCACTATATTTATTTTTTTATCAACTTATGTTTTTTGTATAAATGAAAAAAGGTAACGCAAGGAAACGAAACGGTAACGCAAGGAAACGAAATAAAACGTAAAATAATCTAAAAAATAAAATTATAAATTAATATATCCA
>PWGY01000270.1 GCA_003554665.1 Bacteroidales bacterium
GCCAGATCAGCGATGGGATGCCGATAAACATAAAAGCCACCGAAGTGATGGTCAGGGCATTGAACCCATATAAGTACTGCTTGATCAGGTTCATATTGGTGGCATAACAAACGGCCGCAGCCACTGCAAACAACCCGTACCACATATTGTTGAGCTCACCCCCGTTCACAGCCGTCAGCAAACCGATCGCCCCGGCCAGGCCGAGGATAACACCAATTACATTCACCCATCGGGTTTTCACACTGAATAACACCACCCCGATCAACAGGGTAAACAATGGCGTCAATGAGTTCAGAATGCCGGCCATATAACTGTCAATCACCGTTTGAGCTTTGGCAAATAAAAAAGGAGGCAGCCCGTTTCCAATGACCCCTGCAGCCAAAAAGAACACCAGTTTGTTCCGGGGCACTTTCCGTAAATGACGAAACAGCAAGGGTGAAAGAACCAGAAAAGAAATACCGATCCGCAGTGCACCCACTTCCATGCTGCTGAAAGCAACCAGCCCTCGTTTGATCAGGATGAACGAACTTCCCCAGACAAGAACCAGCAGTGTCAGTGCCAGCCAGTGAATTCCCCGTGGTTTATTGTCTTGTTGCATGGTTGTGCTTCCTGTTCTGAAAAATGACCGGGCAAAGGTACAAAAGAAGAGCCTTTAGTAAATACATGTATAAAGCCATGGTCAGAAACATGTAAAAAACCACTGCCAGTTACATGAAAACAATTGATTCGCCCGTTCCTGAAATAAGCATTATATTTGAGAAAACCCCCAATAATTATGAAGTTTACAATCCCCCCGCCGGTAAGATGGAGAAACCTGAAAATGGGGTTGAAACTGGGAATCGGATTCGGCCTCCTCATTACGGTATTTTTTATCCTCGGCATGATGGCCCTGGTCAATATGCGGGCAATACAGGAAAAAACCTGCCACCTGGGAGAGAACTATATTCCTGTGACCAATACATTGTATCACATGGAGCACTTTACTCACGAAGCTGTTCATGCCATGCTGGGATATTCACTCAGTGAAGAGGATCATTATTATGAAACCGCCCTGGATCACATGAAAAGGATGAATGATTATTATAGCAGCCTTGACAGCATGATATCCGTCAGCCCGGCCCTAAGCCGCTTCAGGATTTCCGGCACCCATATCGGGAATGAACTGAAACAGTTCAATCAATATGCTGAACAAATGCATGAGGTAAATACCCGCATCAGGCAGCTTCGTCATAATATGGATGAGACCTATGAAGATTTCAACCGGCTGACGCACGAAATCCTGCTCAAGGAAAATGTGGATTTCCGGGATCATATTCTGCAGCCCGGAACCCCGGCAGATACCCTGGTCATGCTTCATCAGCGAAGCAAAAGGATCAATGTGATCATCCAGAAAGGCGGCATCAGCCGCATCGAAACCCTGCAGGCCGTTGCACAAAAAAACCCGGATCTGATCAGGGATGTGGATCAGGAACAGCATGTTTTTCTATTCAGCCTTATTGATGTATTGCGCGAGATCGCTGAACCGGAAGACCTGGAAACCCTCAGCAACATAGAAGAAAGCGTCAGCTGCTACAGGATCAATATGCTGGAAATGGCAGAATATATTGAACGATCCAGGCGCCTTGAAAACCAACTTGAAGCAGCTGCTTTTTCCGCTTTATTCGAAGCCCACCATATCAGCGCAGAAATAAATAAAAACATGGAAGAATCTGCTGCTGCAACCATCTCCCTGCTGGACAACTCCAACAATTTTCTGATCGTCGGGTTGCTGCTGTCACTGGCATTGGCAATTATATTATCTGTCAAAACAACCCGAAATGTAACCATCCCGGTAAAGAAAAGCGTTCACTTTGCCCAGCAGGTGGCAGCGGGAAACATGAATGCCCGGGTTGAGGTCAACCAGAAAGACGAAATCGGCGAACTTGCCGATGCCCTGAAAGACATGCTCCACAGGCTCCGGGATAACATCAATGCCCTGAAACAGGCCGAAGGCTCCATTCGCAGCAGCATTCTTGAAACCGAACAAAAAGAAAGGAGAAGGTTTGCCGAGGACCTGCATGATAGCCTCGGGCCATTGCTCTCAACCGCAAAACTTTACCTTAACTCTTTTGAATCCTCACGCTATGATCCGGCACAACGTTCCCGAATGATACAACAGGCCAATGACGTGATCAATGAGGCCATCAACAGCACCAGAAGCATTGCCAATAACCTGCGGCCAAACCTGCTTGAAGATTTCGGACTAAAAGTGGCACTTAGCTCCTTTTTTGATCATATAAAAAGCACCAACGCCCTTGAAGTAGGTTTTTCTTGCGAAGAAAAAGCTGAAAATTCTCTGGACAAGAATACCACATCCACGCTTTACAATGTCCTCCTGGAGCTTACACACAACACCATCAGGCATGCCAATGCCGGCAAAATCGCCGTCCACATCAGACAAAATGGCGATATTTGCAGGGTAACGTATACAGATGACGGAGAGGGGTGTGACCTGAACAGCGATGTGGCCGTATACACACATGGCCTGGGGCTGCAGAACATCATCAATCGCATTCAATCCTGCAACGGGCAAATTGAACTTTGGTCAGAACGCGGCAAAGGTTTCCGGGCGGATATTATGATTCAGTAACCAAACAACCAACTGACAACCATGACACAAATCGTCAAAGTGGTCATTGTGGATGACCACAAAATATTTCGGGCAGGCCTGGAAATGATTCTCAACGGGATGACTGACCTGAAAGTAGTGGGTTCGGCAGCCAACGGCAATGAACTCCTGAAAATATTGCAACAACAAGAGGCGGATCTGATCTTCATGGATATCAAAATGCCCGATATCAACGGCATAGAGCTAACCAGAATCGTCAGGGAAAAATACCCGGACACCAAAGTGATTGCCTTGTCCATGTATGGTGAAATCGAATACTTCAATAAAATGATTGATGCGGGGGCAGACGGCTTCCTCTTGAAAAACACCCAGGAAACGGAACTGGAACAGGCGATCAATAACGTTACTGACGGCAGTACTTATTTCTCCAAAGAGTTTATCAGCACCATCAGCA
>PWGY01000025.1 GCA_003554665.1 Bacteroidales bacterium
ATCTTTATTCAGGTACACATCCTGGATCAGATTCAGCAGTTTGACACCATCTTTCATGGGGCGCTGGAAAGCTTTACGTCCGGAGATCAAACCTGAACCACCGGCCCGTTTGTTGATTATGGCTGTTTTGGCCGCGTCGGCAAAGTCACCCTCGCCGGAAGAGGCACCCCCTGAGTTGATCAACCCGATCTTGCCCATATAACAATTGGCCACCTGGTAACGACAAAGGTCAATGGGGTGATCTGAACAAAGCTTTTCGTACATGTCGGGATGGGTTTTACCGAACTTCAGGGTTGTAAATCCTCCATTGCCATCCGGCAGCTTTTGCTTGATCAGATCCGCCTTGATGGTCACTCCCAGGTGGTTGGCCTGCCCGGTGAGATCAGCCGCGGTGTGAAAATCCTGTTCTTCGGTTTTGAAGGCACTGTTGCGGGTATAGC
Source organism: Bacteroidales bacterium (assembly GCA_003554665.1). Next base: position 441 of record PWGY01000025.1, read on the forward strand.
ACCAGAGAATGGTTGCCATTCCCAGCTCGTGCGCCCTTTCAAATGCTTCAGCCACTTCAATGATCTGTCTGTTCGACCCATCTGATCCGAAATAAATGGTTGCGCCCACTGCGGCGGCTCCCAGGTTCCATGCCTCATCCACACTTCCAAACATGATCTGGTCGTGCTTGTTGGGGTAGGTCATCAGTTCATTGTGGTTGATTTTCACAATGAAAGGGATTTTGTGGGCATATTTCCTGGAATGCAGGGCGAGCCCCCCGAATGTGGTAGCTACGGCATTGCACCCGCCTTCAATGGCGAGTTTGATGATGTTTTCCGGGTCGAAATAGATCGGATTGGGTCCGAAAGAACTGCCCCCTGTGTGCTCGATTCCCTGATCTACGGGGAGGATCGATACATAGCCACTGCCTGCCAGCCTTCCGTGGTTATAGATGCGCGACAGGTTGATCAGGGTGCGGGTATTGCGGTCGCTGATCCCGAAAACCTTGTCGAGTGCTTCAGGACCGGGAAGGCTGAGTTGATCTTTTGGGATAGTTGATGAACGGTGCTCTAACAGTGACGCTGCCTCGTTTCCCAGCAATTTTTCAAGACCTTTTGTGTTGTGAATCGGTGTGTCCATAATGCAGTTTTTTTGATTAACCAATACGTAATCAGGATTTTCCTAAATATACAAAATATTTGTGTGCCTGGTTTAATTCTGCCTGGCTGAATGTGGCATCCTATAACGGCTTATAGATGACGGCGATGAACAATCCTGCAGCCCCTGCTACCCGTTTTGAGCAAGTTTACAGGCGATTTTATATTTTTGTACATGTGCTTTCATTCGCGACAGAGCAAAAACGCCCGGGCCCTGGAAAAACGTTTTCGGGCAAACATTGAACAGCCGGAACTGTTTGAGCCATCCGGTCATTACAATGGCTTTGCCTTTCCGCAAACCCCGGTTGTTGCACATGACCATCCCGGACTGATCCGGCACTTTCATTGGGGGCTGATCCCTTTCTGGGCCAAAGATGAGGGTATCCGCCAGTATACACTCAATGCAAAGATTGAAACCCTGCATAAAAAACCCTCCTTCCGCCAGGCGGTAAAAAACCGTTGTCTGGTGATCGCTGATGGTTTTTATGAATGGCAATGGCTTGACCCCAAAGGGCGGCAAAAACAAAAACACCTGGTGGGGCTTCCGGGTGATGAGTTGTTTGCCTTTGCCGGACTATGGTCAGAGTGGGCCAGTCCGGCCACCGGGGAGGTGGTTCACAGTTACAGCATTGTAACCACCGAAGCCAACGAACTGATGAGCCGCATCCACAATTCCAAAAAGCGGATGCCGGTGATCCTTACCCGGGACAATGAGCAGGACTGGCTTGAAGGCGCGGATGTGGCCGATTTTGCCGGGGTGGATGTGGCCCTGCAGGCAGAACCTTTATAATTCATTCAGACCATGAAAAAGTGGCTTAGACGGGAAGAGCTTCTGAAGAACAGGATGACGTACCTGGCAGTTTTTATCATCATTTTTATTCCGCTGTATACTTATTTGTTTGCCACACGGGAGTCGCCCCTGCAGTACACCATGAGCATGATCGGGAACAAACTGGGATACCGGCTGAATTTCATCATTTGGGGGGTGGTAACCGGCCTGCTGCTGACATTCTATGTACTCAGGCTGTATATTTTGCGCTCCTTCCATCACAAACGAGCCCGAAAACTGCTGATCTGGTCACTCGTCTTTCTGGTGCTCACGGTGGCCATCCCCGCCATGGATCATCTTCCCATACTCAGCCGCCTTCATGCTTTGTCGGCCGTAGCTTTTGCACTTTCCCTGACGGCTTCGCTTTATTTATTCATCCGTCATCAGGAATCGGTCCACAGGAAAATCACCATGCGCTCTCTCTGGATGCTGTATGCCGTGGTGGGGGGATCGGTGCTGTTGTTCTTTTTGTTTGGGAACACAGGCGTGTTTGAGCTGTTCTTCTTTTTCTCCCTGTCGCTGTTTCTCGGGTTACTGAACCGGTGGCTGAAACGATATGACCGTCACCGCCCCGGTGGAGTGGCCGGGGATTAATTCCCGGTATTTACGTAAGACCTGCTGTGATTTACGTCACTTGCAGCCGCCTCACTGCGACGTGCCAGATTAATCTCCATCATTGCTCCATCATTGACCGAAGAACAGCTGCGACAGTTCCTACTCCGGTGCTTTGATCAACTCTACCCGTCGGTTGCGTGCACGACCGTCTTCATCTTCGTTGCTGGCTGCCGGTGCCCAGGGTCCCAGTCCGCGTGTGGTGAGCCTGCCGGAGTCTACACCGTGTTCTGAGACCAGGTAGTCTGCCACGGCTTCAGCGCTGATGTCGACCTGTACCATGCCGGTTTCAAGGGGTTGTTCTTCCATTATCTGCAGACCGGTGATGACTCGCCCGTCGTACCTGTCGCTAAGGATTGTGTGCGCTGAAACATAGACGTCTCCTTCAGCTCCCGAAAGGCGGGCAAGGAAATAGCTGGCATCGCTTCCATGCCAGGGGTTGCGTCCACTTAGTCCGAAATCACCGGGTGAATGTTGGGTATAAATTGACCGGCAGGGTAGTTCGTCCATGCCTCCGAAACCTTCCAGCATGATCTCAAAAAAAACTAACTTGCATCTGTGCTAAACTGAATATTATGGCCGAATACAATGGAGTGATGATGCAGTACTTTCACTGGTACACGCCGGACGATGGCAGCTTGTGGAAACAATTGAAAAAAAAGGCAGCTGAACTGGCAAAGGCAGGAGTGACGGCGCTTTGGTTGCCTCCGGCCTACAAGGGAGCACAGGGAACCTCGGATGTTGGTTATGGGGTATATGACCTTTTTGATCTGGGTGAGTTCGACCAGAAAGGATCGGTACGCACCAAGTACGGTACCCGCGATGAATACCTGGCCGCCATCAGGGCTGCCCAACAAGAAGGAATCCATGTATATGCCGATATTGTGTTCAATCACAAGCTGGGAGCGGACGAACCTGAAGAATTCCAGGCCACCCCCTATAATCCGGAAGACCGGCGTGAAGCCATCGGAGAGCTGCAGACCATTAAAGCCTGGACCCACTTCAACTTTCCCGGCCGAAAGGGCAGGTACTCGGAGTTGCACTGGCACTGGTGGCATTTCAATGCGGCCGATCACAATGTGCTGGATGAGGAGACCGATGCCGTATATCTTTTTGAGGATAAAAATTTTGATGAAGACGTAGACCGCGAAAAGGGAAACTTTGATTACCTGCTTGGATGCAACCTGGACATCAACAACCCGGATGTGCAGAAAGAGCTTTATTACTGGGGGGAGTGGTACCTTGAAACCACCGGCGTTGATGGTTTTCGTTTTGATGCGGTTAAGCACGTGAAATCAGGTTTCTTTCTGGACTGGCTGGAACATCTCAAAAGGCAAAGCCGGCGCGATCTTTTTGTGGTAGGAGAATACTGGTCGGGCGAAAGCCAGGCCCTGAAAGATTTCATTGAGCGGACAGACGGCGATATGATGCTTTTTGATGTGATGCTGCATTACCGGTTTGCGGAGGCCGGTGCACAGGAGAGTGACTATGACCTGCGGGGAATCTTTGAGGGCACCCTGGTGCAGGACCACCCTGAACTTGCGGTGACCCTGGTAAGCAATCATGACACCCAGCCCCTTCAGGCCCTGGAGTCGCGGGTGGCTGCCTGGTTCAAACCCCTGGCCTATGCCCTGATCCTGTTGCGGCGCGACGGCTACCCCTGTGTGTTTGCGGCAGACTATTACGGGGCAAAGTATACGGACACCAACCAAAACGGGGAAGAGGAGGAAATTGAAATGGCCAGTCACCAGTGGTTGATTGATAAATTCCTCCATGCCCGCCGCAATCATGCCTACGGTGATCAGCGCGATTATTTTGATGAACCCGGCTGTGTGGGCTGGATACGTACCGGTAATGAAGTATACCCGAAGGGCATGGCCGTGGTGCTGAGTAACGGGGAAGAGGGCAGCAAGCGGATGGAGACCATTTCGCCGGATACGACCTATGTGGACATCACTGAACACATCAAGGAGGAGGTGGTTACCGACAGCGAGGGGTGGGGGACTTTCCCCTGTCCGGCGAGGTCGGTGTCGGTGTGGGTGGCCCGGTAGGTTACCCCTGGCGGTTAGTATTGTCTTTGAAACTTTCGTTGGCCGTATGTTATAAGCTCGAAGGAAACATGTGTTGTATGTTTAAAGGTAACATGTGTTATAAGCTCGAAGGTAACATGTGTTGTATGCTCGAAGGTAACATGTGTATGACTTGCTGGTAGTATGCCCTTAGGTAACGTGTGTAGTATGCTCTAAGCTTAATTGGTAACGGAAGGTGTGGTAGCCGGATGATTGTGATTTTTAAGATTTGCAGGACAAGGGATATGCTTACATGTTAAAAAGAAACATGTTTATATTAACGATAAATTCGTCTGGTTTTTTTGGTGATTTTATAAATTGTTGTAATATTGATTGATTTTTTTAGTCTCCGTATTCCGGATCTCTAAGCGGATGCAGAAAAGCTTCGACAGAGTATGCCACACTAAAATCTACTTACCTATGAAAAAATGTTACGGAATTCTGGTTTTGTTTTTCTGTTTCGGGCTTTTCGTGCCCACTGCTCAAGCCCAGTTTGAAGAGGGCGACCGTTTTATCAATACCCAGATGACCGGTCTGGATATTGCAAAGTGGGATTTTTCTCTGGAAGGTGATCCCGAGAGTTCTGATTATACACAGTTTGGACTGAACCTGTCAGGCGGGCAGTACATTCAGGACGATCTGGCCGTTGTTGTAACACTTGGTTACCTCTCTGTTTCACCCGATCATGGAGATGGCTTGTCCTCTTTGTCGCTGACCGGGGGCGTCCGCTATCATTTCGGGTCCAACTTTTTTGGAGGGGCGGGCCTCAGCCTGAATTCAATTAAACTGGATGACAATGGTGCCACCAATGAAATGAAGGCATATATGTTTGGGTTGGATGGCGGTTATTCATATTTCTTTACCGACAGGCTCGCTCTTGAGCCGGGCGTGAGTTATGCCATCAAGTTTGCAGGCGAAATTTCTGCCGATATAGACGATGACATCTCCCTTAAAACAGAACCCCAATCAGACAGCATGGATTTCGATCTTTCACGCATGGGGCTTACTTTGGGGATTACATTTTATTTTTAATTGCCTGACTGCTCAGGATACTGAACAAGATACACTTTTTTGAATGCGTTACACTCACCCGGTTTAAGCGATCTGCAAAATTCCGGGTCTGTGTTAATTTGGCCGAATCTGATGGTGGCAAACTGTAATGGAGATGAATCAGAACTCGTTTGATGTGATTGTGGTGGGAGCTGGCTGCGCCGGAACAGTAGCAGCTCGTTTTGCCGCTCAAAATGGCCTGAAGGTTTGCCTGGTGGAGAGAAAACCCGCTACACTCGAACCTGCGAAGATCTGTGGCGATGCCATCGGTTCAGAGGTCTTTGACCTGCTTGGGATTGCGCATCCAGATGGTGAGGAAGTCAGCTGTAACATCAAAGGGGGGAAATTATATTCGCCGGATCGCGACACGCACTATACCATCATCGACCCGAAATTATCCGGTTATGTGGTTGACAGGCTTAAGTTCGGGCAGCGACTGCTGAAAGATGCCCTGGATGTTGGGGTTCGCTTGTTCCTGGATCAGACAAAGGCCCTGGATCTGATCCGGGAAAAGGGTCAGGTTGCCGGAGTGAGGGTTCTCGGGAAAGACGGACAAACCAGGAGTCTTCGGTCAAATTTGGTGATCGATGCCAGTGGATTCAACTCCCTGCTCCGCAAATCAATTAATGGCCAACTGGTTGAAAACGAAATCAATAAAGAGGATCAGGCCTTATGTTACCGCGAAATTGTGAGCTTTCCCACACGGGCTCAGCAAGTGAATAACCCGGACTATATCTCAATCTTCCTTGATAATGAAAGGGCCCCCGGGGGCTATGTATGGTATTTTCCCAAAAACAATCATGCCCTTAATATCGGTATGGGAGCCTTTATGAGTTACGGACACAAGGTAAAGGATCTCTACAAGACCCAGGTGTTTGATTTTTTCATAAAAACCGGTGAATACGAGATCCTGTCTTCCGGAGGGGGTGTCGTACCCGTTCGACGGCCGCTCTGGTCCTGTGTTGATCAGGGGATCATGTTTTGCGGAGATGCTGCGATGCATGTGAATCCGCTCCACGGAGGAGGCATTGATCCGGCCATGCGGGCAGGGTATTATGCGGCAATGACAGCGGTCAATGCCATTCGTGAGAAGGACTACTCCACGAAAACCTTATGGGAATATAACCTGAAGATCATGCGGGGGTTCGGGTCTGAGTTTGCCGGGCTGGATTTACTGCGCAGGGTCTTGCAGAACCTGAATAACGATGATTTGAACTTTGGCCTGCATGCAGGCCTTTTAAGCGGACACGAGATTTTATCCATTGCCAAAGAGGGTAAAATTGAACTGACCCCCAGGCAGTTTTTCCAAAAGACCATCCGGGGAATATCCCGCCCCCGGTTGTTGCTGAAGCTTTTTAGCCTGTGCCGGAGGATGAATAAAGTGGCAGCCCTGTACCAGGCATTCCCCGGAACTGATGACCACAAAAAGTTTGAAAGCTGGAAGGGGAAAGTGATCAATCATTACAAAAGAATTGACCGGCTTATTCCGGCCGGTAAGGACAGAACACCATAAAAATTTTGGTTTAGATATGGAAAACAGGGAGGAAAAGCGGGAAGTTTATTCGAAGTTAATTGATCTGGTCAACACAGAGGGGGTGTTGCATTTTTCCCTGATAGACCCGGATCCCCTCCGGCAATCACCCCAAAAGGCAGCCAGGATGGCCGCATACTGTGAGGAAGCTGGCAGCGATGCCATTCTTGCAGGTGGCAGCACCATTGTCAACCAGGAGTTTGTAAGTACCACTGTGAATGAAATAAAAAAGACGGTTTCCATTCCGGTCATTATTTTTCCGGGAGGTGTAACATGTTTTTCTCCCGAAGCCGATGCGATGTTTTTCATGTCTTTACTGAACTCCCGTGATCCACATTTTATTGTCGGGCAACAGGCCATGGCTGCTCACGCAATTAAGGCCTCAGGCATTGAATATATGCCGGTGTCTTACCTGATTGTTGAGCCAGGTGCCACAGCAGGATGGGTTGGTAACGCAAGGCTTTTGCCCAGAGACAACCCTGAACTGACCGCTTCATATGCCCTTGCCTCTGAAATGATGGGGTTTCGGATGGTCTATCTTGAGGCCGGTTCAGGCAGTCAACGAATTCCTCTTTCACATGTTTCCATGACCGCCGACAAATTGTCTGTACCCCTGATCGTGGGAGGCGGAATCCGGACTGAAGAGGATGCACGTTCGCTGGTGGAGGCAGGTGCAGACATCGTTGTGATGGGAGGCTTTATTGAAAAAAATGTAATTCAGGACAGGGGAGCAGCGCTTGGTCGAGTCATCCGGGAACTGAAGACAACCGGTGCAGGACGGAAAAAAAAGTTCACCAGGGGTTAACCGACAGACATATTCAGCAATGAAGATATTGGCAGGTATTGAAATGATGCGGCCGGGGAATGGTTTCATGGGGGGGCTTACCATTTTGGTCGGGTATCTGAATACAAGGGATGCAACAGGTTCTTTTTCCCTGCCGGGACATATTTTCCTGTTATGTGCCGCCTATATCTGCATTGTGGGGGCAGGCATGATCATCAATGACATTTATGATTACCGTATTGATCAGGTCAACAGGCCGAAACGCCCCATGCCCCGGGGGGATGTGTCATTAAAGGCAGCCAGGGTTTTGTACGGTGTTGTTCTCGGCTCCGGACTCTTGCTGGCTTTTGTTCATGGCCTGGTAAAAGATACACTGCTTTTTAATATGACCTTTGCTTCCATGTTTGGCCTGGTGGGATGGCTTTATGCCGCCTATGGGAAAAAAAGCGGATTTGCAGGGAACATACTGGTTAGTCTGTCTTTCTCCATGGGATTGATTGGCGGTGCGCTGATCAATGGTATGCAGGTTCCCGGTTATGTTGTGTACTTTTTTCTTACATCTTTTTTGCTTCTGATGGCCAGGGAGATCATTAAAGATTGTGAAGATGTTGCAGGTGACCGGACGGAAAAGGTGAATACACTTGCCATCCTTACGGGAACCCGTAAATCGGCGCTGACTGCAGCATGTTTTTCCTTCCTGGCCATGATTTTTTTTGTGTTGCCTGCCTTTGCTCCCATATTGAACCCCGGTGGATTTCTGGTTGTAATGATTCCCGGTGTTGCCGTGGTCGGGTATGCTTCCCTTCAGGCTTTCAGGTCAGAATTGCAGAAAAGGGATTTCACCCATATCAGCCGGCTGCTTAAAGCAGGCGCATTCCTTGGATTGATTGCCTTTGTGTTTGCTTCCGTTAACTAGATTCGGTATCTTAGGGTAATCAGGGAGTTGTTTGGCCGGAAAGGGTGCTGTTTCCGGAAAGCGGTTAATGCCCGGGAGTTACCACCTTTCCGGTGATTTCCGCATGAGCAGCACAGCTGCTGCCGAGAGCATCAGGCCCGTGGCTGTCATCATCACTGCCTGGGTGATGAAGTGCTTCATCTCCACCCCTTTCAGGATAACAAGCCGTGAAATGTCAAGCATGTAGTACACCGGGTTGAAAAAGCGTGTAAGCCTGGCCCATCCCGGCATACTGTCGAGGCTTGTGAACATGGTGCTCATTAAAATCATGGTTAACAGCACGAAAATCAGAAGGTAAATGGTCTGTACCTGGTTTTTTGTCAGCACCGCAGCAAGGTATCCGAGGCTGAGCATGGGGAATGAGAAAAGAATGGTGACCAGCAGATACTCTATAAGATTCCCTTGCACCGTCAAACCGTAAACCAGCCGGCAGAAGGTAAGGCTTACCAGTGTTATGGCCAAATAAACAAACATGGCGAACAAGCCTTTGCCGGCAATGTACAAATACCGGTTCAGGGAGGTGGAGTTGAACTGAGCCAATACCCCTTTCTCTTTTTCAGAAATGATGTTGTGGTTCAAGAGGCAGCAGCCGATTATGGTCTGTACCAGCACAAGCAGAGATACCAAATAGTAGTATTGATAACTGGCTTCAGGATTGAATAAGTTATGGATATTTGCCTGATGTGCTTCCACTTTATGTGGCGATCCCACGTTCTGATGTGCTTCCGCTTCCTGATGTGCTTCCATATTGTGTTGTGAGCCTGCTATGTGGGTTTCTGAAAAAAGCGCGGCAGTGGTGGCAAGCAAATGTTGCGCTTTTTTTGGATGGGTCGCCTCTATGAACAGCTTCAGGGGACCACCTGGCGGGAGCCGGTTAAATTGTCGTTCATGATTGGGGGGGATGACGAGGATAACTTTCGTTTGCCCGAGCTTAACCGACCTCTCTGCAGACTCAATGGTTGGGAAATGCCGTACTTCGGCAAACTCGGGGCTGTGTACCATCATGCCTGCATAGCTTCGGCTAACCGGGGTCCGGTCGTAATCAACAATGCCTGCATTGATCCGGGTGTTGTTTTCAAGGGCAAATGGTACGATGCCCAGGATGCTGACCGGGCAGGCAAACAACAAAATCAGGAGCTCCTTGTTTCTGACAAGCTGCAGGAATTCTTTCCATAATATGGCGGCCAGAATCTTCATGTTTTTCTCAGGTAATTGCGTTTAATGCCCCATATGGCCAGGGTGTAGGCCACCGTTGTCTGAAGCAGGATGTTTATAACCTCTGCCAGGTGGTCTGTCAATGAGGTTCCGCGTAGTACTACTCCGCGGTAAGTTTCCATGAAAGAGGTTCCCGGTATAATTTCTGCAAACGGCTGTATCAGAGGCGACATGGTGGAAATCGGGAAAATAAATCCCGAAAAAAACATATTGGGGACAAAGAGAAAAAACCAGCAGGCAAGCAGCAACTCGAGCTCGGTGCGTATGAAGGCAGAAATCAGCAGTCCATAAGCAATGAAATTCAAAATAAACAACAAACACATCAAAAAAAACATGGCATCATTGCCAGCCACATGAATGTTGAACAACCAGCCGCTCAGCAACCATATGGCGGTAATGTGGATCAGGCAGATTACAAGGAACGGCACCACTTTGCCCGCGATGATCTCATTGATCCCGGCGGGGGTGAGCATGAGCATCCGGCTTGTGCCTTTTTCTTTTTCCCTGTGCATGCTCAGGCTGAGCATCAGGGCGGAGATCAGTATGAAAACAATCATGATCAGTCCGGGGATGGGAATGACTTCAGGCCTCAGGTCCTGGTTGAATAAAAAAGACACATTGAAGGAAGGCTGGGTTGACGAAATCCCTTGCTCCTCCAGGTAGTCCTCCATTTGCTGATGAAGGATCTGCTGCAGGTTGTAACCGATGGAACCGGATGCCATGGGGTCGGTGGCATCAATGAATATGTCAGGGGCAGCCTCCCGGTTCAGTAATGAAAGGCTGAACCCGTCGGGGATGACAACCACAACCTTTTGCTTCCCGTGGGTCAGTGACGGGAGAATCTCCGCTTCACGTTCCAGGTAAGAGTGAAAGCGGAAAGTCGGGGAGTTATCCAGGCGTGCGATGAATTCCATTGATTCCGGAGTGTTGTCCCGGTCAAGGACGGCAAAATTGACATCTTCCGGATCAAAGCGAAGGGCGTATCCGAAAATAATAAGTATCACCGGGGGCAGGATCAGCAGGATGACAAGGCTCAGCCTGTCACGGAAGATGCTCAGCGTTTCCTTGACGGCAATGTGTTTTATGGTATGAATGTACCTCATTCCGAATGCATCAAAAAGAGCTGACCCAGTCCACGGTTGCCCGATAATTCGTTCAGGTGTTCCGGACTGCCTTCCGCGGTCACCCTGCCGTTTTCCATCATGATCAGATGATCGCAATACCATGCTTCACTCAGGTAATGGGTGCTCATTACAATGGTGGTTCCATGGTAGGCTGTGCGGTAGATTTGTTCCCACATTTCAAAACGGCTCAGCGGGTCAAGCCCACTGGTTGGTTCATCCAGAAAAAGAGTTTTGGGGTTATGAAAAACCGCAATGACAAAGGCCAGCATCTGCCGCCAGCCTGAAGAAAGCTCCGAGGCCAGCTTGTGCCTGTGGTCTCCCATCTTGAATAAATCTACCAGCTCTTCCCACCTGGCTGCAACCTCTTTTTTATTCATGCCATATATTTTTCCGTAAAATTCAATGTTCTCAAAAACACGTAAATTATCCAGAAGGGATACGCTCTGATTCATATAGCCGATATGATGCCTGATGGAGGTGGCCTGACCGACGATGTCATATCCGGCAACCACTCCTGTGCCTTTGGTGGGAGGGAGCATGCCGCACAACATTTTGATCAGGGTGGTTTTCCCTGCGCCGTTGGCTCCGAGCAGGCCCATAATCTCTCCCTGGCCAACCGATATGCTTACCTGATCTACCGCCTTCAGTGATCCGAAATGTTTGCTGAGCCTGTCGGTGTATATTACATTCATGCGATTGTACGTGTTGTGTCATGAGACAGATGGCGGATCAGAACATCCTCTATGCCTGGTTGAACTCTTGTTACCCGGGTGTTTGCCATGCCTGCCTTATGGCAAATTTCCCGGACTACTTCCATATCCTGATCTTTATGAAGTGGGATGTGTACATTCTTTCCTGAAAGGTAGCAGCCGGGCAATCCGGATCTGCCGGTCAGTTCCCTGAATAATTGGTATGGGTGCATGCCGGAAACCGAAACCAGCAGTCTGTCGTATTCCTGCAGCATTTGCCGGGGCGATGCCTGTATAAGAGAACGTCCCAGGTGAAGAAAGAGCAGGTTGTCCATGTTTTCAGCTTCTTCCATGTAATGGGTGCTGACCAGAATGGTTACCCCCTGGCTGCGCAGTGCAATCAGTTCCCGCCAGAGTTCATGCCGTGCGCGGGGATCAATTCCGGTGGTTGGTTCATCCAGAAACAGGATTTCCGGATTGTGCACCAGGGCACAGCAAACGGCCAGTTTCTGCTGCATCCCACCAGAAAGATAGCGGGCCGGTTTGTCTGAAAAGGGGGCGAGGCTTTCCCACAGTGCGGGATGGTTCTTCATGATGTGTTCCGGCGTACACCCATATATCCGCGCGAAAAATGACAGGTTTTCGCGGACGGTAAGTTCTTCATACAGGGAAAATTGCCCCGGTACATAACCAATGATCCGGTGAATGTCTTTCCGGTGCTTTCTGATGTCCATCCCTTTTATTGTCAGGTCACCCCCGAAGTTCCTGATCAGGGTGGTCATGATCTCAAAAAGGGTGGATTTTCCTGCTCCATTGGCTCCCATGATTCCGAAAATGGACCCGGAAGGCACCCGGAAACCAATGTCATTCAGTACACAGTTGTTGCCGTAGTATTTGTATATGTGGCTGGCAGTGATCATTGTCAGTCAGTCCGGTCATTGTTGATAACCATTTCTCCGGGCATGCCTGGTTTGATGCGGCCGTCATTGGTTACACCCACCCTGACTTCATAATGCTGCCGGGTGCGGTTTTCTCTGCTTTGCACCTGGGTGGGGATAAACTGCGGTTTTTGTGCCACTGACTTCACACGGCCGGGATAGGTCTTTGTCTCTCCTTCCGGCATGTCAATCAGGACTTCGACCTCCATGCCTGTTTCCAGCAGGGCAAGCATCGTTCCCGGGGCCCATGCCCGCAGGATCATTTCATCCATATTGGCCAGTTTATAGAGGGGGTGACCTGCGGAAACATATTCATGAACACCGGCATAACGGGTCAGGACCACACCGTGTTCCGGGTTCAGAATGATACAACGATTGATCTGTTCCCGCTGGAGTTTCTTTTGGGCTTGAAGGGACTGGATTTGCGCCCGGATCCCTTCGGTCTCCTGCCGGAGGGCTTTGTTTGCTGCCGATAGCTTGTTGCCGGTTACCGTGAGCTGATCTTCTGCCTGATCGAGCATTTTGTTTTCTGCGCTTCCCCTTTCAACCAGTCTGCGGATGCGTTCCACTTCCCGCTCCTGTGCCGCTTTTGTGCTTTCCAGCGAAGCCGTTTGGGCCTCAATGTCAGGGATTGAAGCTTCCAGTGCCCGGATTTTTGACGCTGTTACCTCC
>PWGY01000244.1 GCA_003554665.1 Bacteroidales bacterium
ATGGGTGCAAGTCAGAGCCAGTTCCTGAAAGCCGTGCGAGAGGCAGAGGCTTATCCGGGACCAAGTGTGGTAATTGCCTACTCACCATGTATCAACCACGGTTTGCGTGGCGGAATGGGTAAAACCCAGCAGCAGACAAAAGATGCTGTCGAAGCCGGATACTGGCATCTCTTCCGTTACAACCCGCTGCTTGAGGCAGAAGGCAAGAACCCCTTCCTGCTCGACAGCAAAGAGCCTGACTGGGATAAGTTCAGCGAGTTTCTGAACTCTGAGGTTCGCTTTTCATCACTCACAAAAGCCTTCCCGAAAGATGCTGAGAACCTGTTTAAAGCTGCCCGGGAAGATGCTCAGTGGCGCTTCAAGCAGTATAAGCGTCATGCTGAAATGGATTACAGCAACTAGCAACCAGATCTGTATTTGTTCATCATCAAAAAAAGCTGCCTCAACCGGGGCAGCTTTTTTTTGGGGGGGGGATGTGCCAAAGCATGTTTGGATGTGCCAAAGCATGTTTTGTGCCTGCATTTTTTACCCGAAACCGAACGCAAGTGAATTAATAATGTATGTGCCAAAGCATGTTTGGGGTCTACAATCTTGGGTTGTAGGCGGCGCTGAAGTCGGATCCAAAGGTATAGGTGATGCCGATGGATCCGGATAAGCTATAGGTTGTGGCCTGTTGAGACTGGGCCAGCAGAATGTCTTCGAGATCGAGGTCACCTGCCGGAATGGAAATCAGGTCGTTGATGATCTCGTAGTTTGCATTGAGGCTCAGTGAGAATCCCTGAAAAACGCGGAGACTGATCCTGCTATATATTTCTGCACGGTTGGCCGAGAAGTCGTGAAAGTAGTGTGAACCGCTGATGCCGGCCCTGAAGGTTCCCCACGGCTGCTGAAAGCGGGCAGAGGCTTCCACTGAATGACTCCAGAGAAACTCCTCATCTTCCTTAAAAATGGTGGTGTCGATGTAGTCAAAGTAGGCATATCCCATCCGGTACGCAAAGGTGATTGAACGGCGGGTGGCTTCATCGTAGGGGTAGTAACTGTATTCGATGGCCGGTACCACTTCACTGGTAAAACGTTCATTGTGAAAGGTACTGGTACGGCCGCTGGAGAACAATCCGACCGACCAGTTATCGGTAATGCTTTTTACCACATAGCTCTGGTATCCGTGCCGGTGAGAACTCCTCTCAATGTCTCCGTCGTCGGTTACAAAGGTTTGTTTGCTGAAATTGAAATAGGGCCGGAACCTGATTTTCCAGTCAGCTGTAACCCTGTCTGCATAAAACCCGAAGCGGCTCGACACATTGCTGCGCTTTTCCTCACTGCTGAAGTTGGCTCCGCCGTAAATTTCAAACACCCAGCTGTTCCATGGATCCACCTCCGGCTCAGCTGTTTCATCCAGAACCTGTGCTTCTTCATCATAGTCAAACTCCACCAGAATGCGGTCTGCAAGGTTTGTTCCTGCAATGTAGGTTACCAGACCCACCTTGATCGCATTGGTATATCCACGCCTGGTGTCGTCTGCGGTATTTGTGGATGGGGCCCAATAGGTCATTTCGTGATCCATCCCGAGAAAATCCCTGCGACCAATAAAAGAAATGGCATAATTGGTTCCTGCAGATCCTGCTCCATGCCGGGTAACGATGATATGTACGTCAGCGACTTCCTTATCCCGGACATAATTAACCACAGGGATCTGTTCCCTGATGAAATCGGTGTCCATCCAGCGGTGGGTATCCAGGAATACGGAAATACGATCGTTGGAGTTGCCGGATTGCGCCCGTGCTTGCCCCGCATTAAAAATGATTATGCAAAAAAGAAGAAGAGTCGTCGCAAAAAAAACTGTTTTAAGAACGTTTTGGGGCATTTTTTAAGGCATTAAATTGTTGGCAAATACCGTACAGAGGATGGAATTCCTTACTTTATAAGCACTGCAAATATACGAATTATCAAACTATTCGTAAAGTTGTGTTAAATTTGTTATCAAACTATTCAACAATAACATTTAGCAAAATGAGAAATTTTGGAACCCGAACCATCCTTATTTGTTTGATCCTTTTTTTGCCTGCTGTATCTGTCGGCTATGATTCTGATGATGTGGTATCCTGGATCAGTTCCAGAGCCCTTCCGCTCAGTACAGGGAATGACCTTGAAAGCATGATTGAAGTTGCCGGTGAGCGAAAACTGGTTCTGACGGGAGAGGCAAGTCATGGTACTCGTGAATACTATGCCTGGCGCGACACCATCAGCAGACGGCTGGTGGAAGATCACGGGTTTAATTTCATTGCTGTGGAAGGTGACTGGGCCAGCCTTTACCAACTGAATCGCTATGTCAAAGATCTGCCCGGTGCAGCTTCCAGTGCCTCCGGGGTGCTGGAGAACCTTGACAGGTGGCCTTTGTGGATGTGGGGCAATGAAGAGATTGTGGCACTTGCCGAATGGCTGAGGTCATACAATGACGGACTGCCTGAAGAAGAGCGGGTGGGTTTCTATGGGATGGATGTTTACGATGAATTCAGGTCAAAAGACGAGGTTCTTGCGTTTTTTGAAACCCATAACACCGATCTGTACGATAAGGCAAAGCAATACTATGATTGTTTCTCTTCGTACGGGCGCGACAGCTGGGAGTACGCACAGTCAGTCGCCAGAGGGATCGGGGAGGAATGCTCGGATCATGCAGCAGCGGTTTTTGCTTTGTTTGAAGAGCATCGCGACCACCTGGTGGAGGTAGCAGGAGACGAGTATTATTTCGCCAAACAGAATGCCCGGGTGATGAAAAATGCAGAAAAATTCTACCGGAAATCCGTAACACGGCAGGATGCCTCTGCCTGGAACAGCAGAGCTGGCCATATGAATGCAACAGTGAATTATTTGCTTGACTTGTACGGGGAAGATGCCCAGGGGGTTGTCTGGGCGCACAACACCCATATCGGTGATGCCCGTTTTACGGAAATGCAGCAGTTCAGGCAGGAAAATATCGGTCAGATGGCAAGGCTTGAACATGGTCCGGAAAATGTCTTTTTGATTGGGTTCAGCACCTATCAGGGAGAAGTAA
>PWGY01000283.1 GCA_003554665.1 Bacteroidales bacterium
CCTTAAAGTTTCAAAAGATACTTCGCATTTCTCGATAAGCTTTGCTTTCCCCTTGGGATCGTTTCCCACTGCTATTATGTATGTTTCCCCAACTCGATAGTTATACCCTTTTCTTATGGTTGTAAAATACTTGCAGTCCAGCTTATTGTTCCAGTTTTCGGAAAAATTAACTATTTCCATCGGTATCATTTCCCTCGTCCAGAGCACACCTAATCAAAAATACAAGTTCTTCTATCCCCCAAGCCAAGGCTTGTCTTTCATCTGTGGGAGCGGCGGCCCCTGGGGCAAACTCTCCGGCCTTTACTCCGTCGCTCCAGTGTACAGCATATTCAGCGTAGTTATCGTATTCTTCACCGTCGATCTCAACCGTCATCGTTACCAGCTCCTTTACCAAGAGATTCTATGTCAAATTCCCTCATTGATTCGCCTTCCATCGGTATTTCAAATGTTATACCCTTCAACCGGGATACAAGCGGAACCCACCCAGGACAGATCCTTTCCAGCTTCTTTAGCTCGTCTCTCGTCCGATTAGACGTAAATATAGTAGGTAGTTCGTTCAAATACCGTTCTTCAATAACAGAGTTCATCTTCTCCGTTACCCACTCGGTTTGCCGGCCACGGCCGCCAACATCCTCCAGGAGTAGTAGTTCCACGCTAAATAACTTACTTTCAAAGGCTTCGTGTTCATTGTTGTTTTTCGGCTTCAATCGCCGGATAAACCGGTTCATCGGCAGAACATAGGCTTTAATGTCATATTTCAAAACAACGTCTCTTACAATACTAACGGCCAAATGAGACTTTCCTATACCGCTTTTCCCTGAAAAATATATCCCAAAACCCCTTTCCAGTGGTTCGGGCCAAACATCAACATACCTTTTAGCTGCTTTGTAAGCATAACGCTGCGTATCGTGTTTCCCCTCCAGTTCAAAGGTGTCGAAACACATATCATCGTATCTCGGCGGGATAGCCGCCCGTTTAAGCCGGGCTTTCCGGTTCTTCTTCCTCTGGTATTCAATCTCATCTTTAGACCGGCCCTGGCATTCACACTCCGCTTCTGGATACCCTTCTTCGTTCTTTACATAACCGCTACCATCACATATATCAAAAGGGCACGTCGTCGTCGGCTCGGAACCCAACGCCCCTTTCTCCTTGAGTTTCTCCGTTAGACCTATTAACTGATCCCCCGCCATTACCTCCCCTATTTGCTTGGCTTGCGATTGTTTGTCCGCCGCCATAATTACCATCATCCTTTCTGAATTGATCTACGTTCTGTAAAAACTGTTCTACCTTGGCCCCTTCCTGTCTGCTTAAAAATTCTTTCAGTGTCCACTTGTGGCTCCAGTAGTAATCATCAGAGTTTAACGCTAAAGCTAAATTGTCTATTGCTTGTTTTATTTCTTCTTTCGTGAAACCATCTTCCAGTCTCGCATTTATACTTGACTTGTGTGGACTGAACTTTCTATGTTTTATGCCTGCACCTTTTTTATTCCAGTAATCGTAAATCTCTTTTAATCCCTCATTTTCCTCTTTTTTCGATTCGTCCCTATATATATGGTTTTCTTCTTTAACTTCTTCTTCTTCTTGTACTTCTTTATGTGTGTACCCCTGGTTGTACCCCTGGTTGTACCCCTGGTTGTACCCCTGGCTGGTGGGGGTATCTTCTGTTCTCTGGTATTTCCCCCAATTTAATACCGTTATCAAGGTTCCTCGGCTGGTCCGTTTTGTCTCTATAATGTCATCTCTCTCCAATTTTTCTAACGTTCTTCTTACTGTATTCCCTCCCATTCCTGATACTCTACTTAAATGTTCTCTCGATGTTGGTAGTTGTCCTGGCTTTATTTTTACTTCTTTTCCATTAAATCTTCCCCATTCTTCTCTCCAGTTACAATGTAAAAGTATAGCCATAAATACCTTAAACTGTCCCTCGGTATAATTCCAAACTTTAGATTCAGTTAGTTTCCGGTGTATTTTTATAAATCCGTTCACTAATATCCCCTTTCATCCTCCTAAATAAAAACCAGGACCGCCCTGCATTTCAGAACCACGGGTAATGGTAGGATTACAGAACGGCCCTGGTAACACTTGTGAATGGAATAGGAAACTAAATTGATAGGTTGTCATAGCTTTTCACCCGTGATCCTGTCTTTTCTTCTGATCGCAATATAAAACTAACACATCCCAGACCCCCCTGTCAATAACTATTTTCCAGTATTATCAAATTGCTATTTCCTCTACACTATTTGTAAATTCCCACTCACATAGAAAATTTCCCCTGGCATAAAAAAAATTCCGCCTTAAATGATTCTTAAATGTATGGGACCCAATTTTGGGGGGGTAGGGTTTCAGTGGCTCCGGCGGGAGTAGGTGTAAATTATTACGAAGCAAAAATCTACCCGCGCGCGAACGCGCGAGTGTGCGCACCCCCCAACACACCCACGTGGGGGGGATGTCCGATAGGACCGGGGGTAGGGGGGCCGGTGGCGGTGGTGGTTTAAGCAATAATAACGGGTATTACTGGACGTTTGTTTGGTATTTACAGATAGTGAATTGCGAACTGGGGGGGTATCGGCCCGTTACCCTGTTTACGGAGGCAACGTCGGATTACTTCCGATAAGTGCCATTATGTAAAATAGCTATAAATTGCGGATATGTAAATCGGTCCGGGCGAACCGCGGGACCCACCAGCAGCAGCGGCCTGATCGACGGCTGGAGCGAGCGTCGACGGACGGCGGGCGAGTGTGTACGGTGCAACAAAAATATAAAATCAAAAAACCCAACCGGCCGGGTTGCTATCTGACACGGCATAACGCACCAGCATTGCCGAAATAACGGACCCAGACAAAATTTTTTTAACGGCGACAACGCGGGAGTAACAGGGGAAACAAAACCAACTGGAAAAAAAATACGGTTGAGGGCAAAAAAATATGTTGACAAACCAAAGGTTATGGACGATAATAGATAATGACGACAGAGACAAACGAACCACGGGTAACATTAATCTTACAAATTAAGGGTGATAAAAATGAGACATAGAGCAGGCAAAGACGGAG
>PWGY01000198.1 GCA_003554665.1 Bacteroidales bacterium
ACACATTATGCCCGATTGTGAGATCGGAGAACGTTGTAACTTCGGGCAAAACGTAGTGGTTTCGCCCGGTGTGAAGCTGGGCAACAATGTAAAGGTACAGAACAATGTATCCATCTACACCGGAGTTATTTGTGAAGATGATGTCTTTCTGGGTCCTTCCATGGTTTTCACCAACATCGTGAATCCACGCAGTGCGGTGGTACGCAGGAACGAATATGTAACCACAATGGTACGTCGTGGAGCCACCATCGGGGCCAATGCCACAGTGGTTTGCGGCATTGAGATCGGCCAGTTTGCCTTTATCGGCGCCGGCGCAGTGGTGACCAAAAACATAGCACCATATGCACTGGTGGTGGGCAACCCGGCCAAACATGCAGGCTGGATGAGCGAATACGGCCACCGACTGTATTTCGACACCGAAGGGCAGGCCATTTGCCCCGAAAGTAAGGAACAATACAAGCTGGAGAACGGAAAAGTCAGTAAAGTGTAAAGGTTAGTCGGGGGCTGTGCCCCCTCCGGTTAGTCGTGGCTTCGCCACTCCGGTTGTTGGTTGTTGGTTATTGGTTCCCATGGGATGAGGGTTGGGGAAGCTGCCTAAGGTCCCGGAAACGGGCGAGGCGGTTGCTGGTTGTTGGTTCGACTCCGAAGGGGTTACACGTTGCTGAAAGCTACACATGTATTACAAATATATAAGTTACATTATGTACCAAAAATTAATCGCGAAAGAAGCAGTTTTATCAGTAGTTGGTCTGGGGTACGTTGGCCTGCCCCTCGCATTGGAGTTCGCCAGAAAGACAAAAGTCATCGGTTTCGACATCAAGGAAGACCGTATAAACATGATGCGCAACAACCAGGATCCGAGCCGGGAATTACCGCCTGAAGCCTTTGAAGGATGCGACATCACTTTTACCTCTGACCCGGCTGACCTGGCCGGAGCAAACTTTCATGTGGTGGGTGTTCCAACCCCCATCGACAACCATAACCTGCCGGACCTGAAGCCGTTGCTTTCCGCCACGCGAAGCGTTGGGAAGATCCTTAAAAAAGGTGATTATGTGGTGTATGAATCCACCGTATATCCCGGAGCTACGGAAGAAGACTGCATCCCGCTACTGGAAGAGTTGTCAGGATTAAAAGCCGGACAGGATTTTAAAGTGGGCTTTTCCCCTGAACGGATCAACCCGGGCGACAAAAAAAACACCCTTACCACCATTACCAAGGTGGTGTCCGGTTGCGACGAAGAATCGCTCGAAAATATTGCCAAAACCTATGAACTCATTATGAAATCGGGCGTACACCGCGCTCCTTCAATCAAGGTGGCAGAGGCAGCCAAGATTATCGAAAATACCCAGCGCGATGTAAACATTGCCCTGATGAATGAACTGTCCATCATTTTCAGCAGGATGGGCATCAACACCTACGACGTGCTTGAGGCTGCAGGAACGAAATGGAATTTCCTGAATTTTTACCCCGGTCTGGTGGGTGGGCACTGCATCGGAGTTGACCCTTATTATCTGGTTTACAAAGCGAAAGAATTCAGGTACCATCCGCAGGTAATCAACTCCGGGCGTTTTGTCAATGACTCCATGGGGTTCTATGCGGCCAAACAACTGGTAAAGAAGCTCATTGCCGCGGGCAAGAATATCCTCCAGACCAAAGTACTGGTCATGGGTGTAACTTTCAAGGAAAACGTCAGCGACATCAGAAATTCCCGGGTGTCGGACCTTATCAATGAACTAAAAAGTTACGGAGTACACGTGGATGTTACCGACCCCTACGCTGACAATAAGGAAGTGGAGGAAGAATACGGCTTCTCCCTGGTGGAAAAACCAGACCGGAATTACGATGCTGTGGTGGCAGCTGTCAACCACAAGCCTTACCTTGACCTGACGGAAGAATATTTTCGGTCACTGATGAAGGAAAACGGGAAAGGCATCCTGATAGACATCAAGGGAAGCTATCGCAACAAAATCAAAGAGATGACCTACTGGAGCTTCTGATGCCGCCCCAAAAACCTAACGGATTATGCCGAAAAACATCCTCATCACCGGCGGTGCCGGCTTTATTGGTTCCCACGTGGTCCGGCTATTTGTAAATAAATACCCGGATCGTACCATCGTAAATCTTGATGCACTTACATACGCAGGAAACCTCCTGAACCTGAAAGATATTGAAAACAAACCCAATTACCGGTTTGTGAAGGGGGATATTGTGAAGGCCGACCAGGTTTTCTCTTTGTTTGAAGAGTACCAGTTTGACACCGTCATTCACCTGGCGGCCGAATCACACGTGGACCGTTCCATCGCCAATCCGATGGATTTTGTGCATACCAATGTACTGGGCACGGTCAACCTGCTGAATGCCGCCCGCCATTTCTGGAGCAAGCCTTACCGGGATGAGCGCTTTTATCATATCAGTACAGATGAAGTTTACGGCTCCCTGGGGAATGAGGGCCTTTTCACGGAAGACACACCTTATGACCCCCGCAGCCCCTACTCTGCGTCAAAGGCCTCCAGCGATCATTTTGTCAGGGCCTGGTTCCACACTTACGGCTTACCTGTCATCCTGTCAAATTGCTCCAACAATTACGGGTCTCACCAATTTCCGGAAAAATTGATCCCCCTTTTCATCAACAATATTATTCACCAAAAAGACCTGCCGGTATACGGGAAAGGCGAAAATGTGCGCGACTGGCTTTTCGTTGAAGATCATGCAGCGGCCATCGACCTGATTCTGAAAAAGGGGAAAGTAGGCGAAACCTATAACATTGGCGGACACAACGAATGGAAAAACATTGACCTGGTCAGGCTGTTGTGCCGGATTATGGATAAAAAACTTGGCAGGGATCCGGGAACTTCCGAAGCCCTGATCAGATTTGTAAAAGACCGGGCCGGGCATGATCTCCGATACGCCATTGACGCCGGGAAAATGCAGAGAGAACTGGGCTGGACCCCATCGGTATCTTTTGAGGAAGGGCTGGAAAAAACCGTGGACTGGTACCTGGCCAACGGAGAGTGGCTGAAGCAGGTCACCTCGGGAGCCTA
>PWGY01000228.1 GCA_003554665.1 Bacteroidales bacterium
AATGCAGTTGCCAAGATGGAGGCCGCAAACGACTCAAAAAGGTCGGCGCCCATACCTGCCACATCACCCACATTGTCACCCACATTATCGGCGATGGTTGCCGGATTCCTCGGATCATCCTCCGGAATTCCTGCCTCCACTTTTCCAACCAGATCGGCGCCCACATCCGCGGCTTTCGTGTAAATACCACCACCCACACGGGCAAACAGAGCCTGCGTGGAGGCTCCCATGCCAAAGGTCAGCATAATGGCCGTAATGGTCATCAACTGATATCCGTCAAAAGTTTCCGGGATAAAAATATTCAATACAATAAACCAAAGTGAAATGTCGAGAAGAACAAGACCGACGACCACCAGTCCCATCACAGCCCCGCTGCGAAATGCAAGACGCAGGCCTCCGTCAAGGGAGGAACGGCATGCATTGGCTACTCTTCCGCTTGCATAAGTGGCCGCTTTCATGCCAAAAAAACCGGCAAGTCCTGAGAAAAAACCGCCGGTTATAAATGCGAAGGGGACCCAGTTGTTCTGGACCCCCAGTCCGTAGGCAAGAAACGAAAAAATCACTGTAATTACAAGAAAAACAATGATCACCACCTTGTATTGTTGTCGCAGGTAAGCGGAAGCTCCTTTGCGAACATGGGTGGCAATTTTTTTCATCATGTCTGTACCTTCATCCATAGACATCATCTGGCGAAAAAAATACCAGGCGAAACCAAGGGCGAAAATGGCACTTATCGGAACCAACCAAAAGATCAGAGACATTTTCCAGGGGTTTGTTTAGTGAATTTAAGCATTCGGGTTTAACTGCTGAAAGCAAAAATAAAGATTTAATCATTCAACAAAATGATTTGGGAAATGTTTTTTGAAAAAATTTTTCAGGCTACCTCCAATTCCTTTTTATCGTGGAAAAAGGCCGGTACAATCATCAATATCTGAAAAAAACCAGTAAATTTGTTGTTTCAGCAATGTGACTGTGGCCATATGAAAAAAATCAAACTCGAGATTCTTGGAATATCCTACAGCCAATCCCAATCCGGTGCTTATGCACTGATTTTTGGTGAAGAAGGACAAAAGCGGCGCTTACCGATCATAATCGGAAGCTTTGAAGCACAAGCCATCGCCATTGAACTGGAAAAAATGAAGCCCAGTCGTCCGCTGACTCACGACCTTTTTAAAAACTTTGCATCTACCTTCAACATTTCCATTACTGAGGTCATCATTTACAAGTTCAGCGAAGGAATCTTTTTTGCCAAACTGATCTGTTTTGACGGAACCAAAGAGGTGGAAATCGATTCCCGAACCTCTGATGCCGTGGCAATAGCCGTTCGTTTCCAGTGTCCGATCTATACCTATGAGAAAATCCTGAAAGCGGCTGGTATTGTGATGCAGGAAGGCGACGAATCCATTGATCCTCCCACCAGTGTTGCAGAGAAAGACAGCGGAGAGGAAATTGCCGGATACAGCCAGATGACACTTAAGGAACTGGAGAAAAAACTGATGGAAGCCATTGATTCTGAAGCATACGAAAAGGCATCTGTGATCAGGGATGAAATCAACAAACGGAAAGGAAGCAAGAAGTAGTGAATGACCCTAATCAGTGATACTTCAATGAATAATACACTTACGATTCCCAGGTTCTTATTTCTGTTCATCCTGCCGGCACTGCTTCTAAGCTCTTGTAATTCAAGCACAGAACCCACCATTCAGGCAGAAATATCCAGAATATGGGCCTTTGAAGAAGCAACAGACAAAGCCACCGGACAAACCACCAGTCTGTCAGAACAGGATACACTGACACTGGTTGATGCAGATGGTGAAAAAACCTTTTCGCTTCATTCAGAATTCCTTGAGCAGGATGCCTTCGGCAACTGGTCCAGGGTTGGTGATACCCTCTACCTGGCTCCGATACCCGACGACCTTGAAGCCACTGCAGACTCGGTGAGTTTCCGTGTGGATGACGGCCAGCCTTTGCTTCAGTATTTCCATGAAGGTGAATTACTGGCCATACACACCCGGGACCAGCTGACCACTGACATCCACCCCATTGTTTTTGTCATAGAACAACTCGAAGAAGAATCAATGGTGCTGACTGATTGCGAGTACCGGTATTACCTCACCTACACTCCGGTGGATGTGCACGAATATGCCTTCGGAATCACCTCCATTTTCCGCGGATTACTGGGGATGTTTGTGCTGATATTCATCGCCTGGCTTTTCAGTGCCAACCGAAAAGCCATTTCATGGCGGGTGGTCGGGATCGGCCTGACAGTTCAGGTACTGCTGGCCTTTGGCGTATTGCAGGTGCCGGCCGTGCAGTATTTTTTTGAGATGATCGGGTCGGTTTTCGTCGTAATCCTTGATTTCACAAAGGCAGGTACCGACTTTTTGTTTGAAGGCTTCCTGGACACCGAGCGTTACGGGTACATCTTTGCCTTCCAGGTTCTGCCCACCATCATCTTTTTCTCCGCCCTCACCAGTTTGCTGTTTTACCTTGGCATCATTCAAAAGATCGTCTACGGCATGGCCTGGCTGATGACCAAAGCCATGCGTCTTTCAGGCGCAGAAAGCCTTTCCGTGGCAGGTAACATTTTCCTGGGCCAAACAGAGTCACCGCTGATGATCAAGGCCTACCTTGCCGGAATGAGCAAGTCGGAAATCCTGCTGGTTATGACCGGAGGGATGGCCACCCTGGCCGGCGGGGTACTGGCTGCTTATATCAGCTTCCTTGGCGGGGATGACCCGGTACAAAGACTGATTTTCGCCCAGCACCTGCTGGCCGCCTCGATTATGGCTGCGCCGGGTGCAGTGGTGATCTCCAAAATCCTCTATCCCCAAACCGAAGAGATCGACAAAACCATGGAGATCTCCAAAGACAGAATCGGTGACAACATCCTGGACTCCATCACAAACGGAGCCGGAGAGGGATTGCGCCTGGCGGCCAATGTGGCAGCCATGCTGCTTGTTTTTATCGCCTTCATTGCCATGTTCAATTACATCGTAGGAGGCATCGGCGACATGGCCAACCTGAATCCAATGATTTCGGAAGCCACAGATGGTCGTTACGAACAACTATCCCTGCAGTTTATCCTGGGGTACACATTTGCCCCCATCATGTGGCTCATCGGGGTCAGTTTACCCGATATCACACTTGTGGGAAGGCTGCTAGGTGAAAAGATCATCATGACGGAATTCATCGGTTATGTTAGCCTGGCAGAACTCAAGGAAATGGATGCTTTTGCCGACCCCAAGTCAATCATCATGGCCACCTACCTGCTATGCGGCTTTGCAAATTTTGCAAGCATCGGAATTCAGATTGGCGGAATCGGGTCGCTGGCTCCTTCACGCAAGGTGCTTCTGTCCCGTTTTGGGATGAGGGCATTGCTGGGCGGCACACTTGCCGGCCTGATGAGTGCCACCATCGTAGGAATGATATTGGGTTGACCCCGTCAAAATAATTTGCATCCATACATTCAGCAACAGGTAGTGGCAAACCATCCCATTGTCTTATACTAAATTGCAACAGATGATTCAGTACCTTGACCTTTTGGAACACATCCTTCAGAACGGGAGCAGAAAAGAAGACAGGACGGGTACCGGAACCGTCAGTGTTTTCGGATACCAGATGCGCTTCAATCTTGAAGAGGGATTCCCGTTGGTCACCACAAAAAAACTGCATCTGCGTTCCATCATTCATGAATTGTTATGGTTCCTGAAAGGCGACACCAACATCGCATACCTGAAGGAAAATGGCGTATCCATCTGGGATGCCTGGGCCGATGAATCCGGCGACCTGGGGCCGGTTTATGGTGCACAGTGGAGAAGCTGGCCGGCTGAGAACGGTCATGTGGATCAGATCAGCGAACTCATTCGGCAAATCAAACAGAATCCGGATTCAAGAAGATTAATGGTGAGCGCCTGGAATGTGGGACAGCTGGATAAAATGGCACTCCCACCCTGCCATGCCCTCTTCCAGTTTTATGTGGCCGACGGCCGGCTTTCATGCCAGCTTTATCAGCGAAGTGCCGACTGCTTTCTGGGCGTTCCGTTTAACATCGCCTCTTATGCCTTACTTACAAAAATGATCGCCCAGGTTTGCGGACTTACAGCAGGTGACTTCATTCATACCTTTGGTGATGCACACCTTTACCTGAACCATCTTGAACAGGCCAGACTACAGCTGAGCAGGGAGCCCCGGTCCCTGCCTGTTATGCACATCAACCCGAAGGTACAGGACATCTTCTCATTTAGTTACGAAGATTTTACACTGACCGGATACGATCCGCACCCTCACATCAAAGCCCCCGTGGCCGTTTAATTTTAATCAGTGGTTGCAAAACAAACCAACCAAATCCTTTGATTATGAAACTCTTATTGATCGCTGCCCTGGGCAACAACAACGTAATCGGAAAAGAAAACAGCCTCATGTGGCATATGCCGGCTGATCTGAAACATTTTAAAAACCTGACCATGGGGCATACCCTCATCATGGGGCGAAAAACGTTTGAATCGATGGGAAAACCACTGAAGGGCCGAACGACCATCGTGGTAACAGGAAAAAAAGATTATGATGCCCAGGGGTGCAGGGTTGCCAATTCCATTAGTGAAGCCCTGCAAATTGTCAAAGACCAGAAAGATGTTTTCGTAGCCGGCGGCGAGGAGATATACAGGCAAACCATCGATCTGTATCAGGCCCGCAGGTTATACATCACCCGGATCTACGGTAACTTTGAAGGAGATACGTTTTTCCCGGAAATTGACCCGTATCAGTGGGAGCTGATAGAGATGGAAGAACATGAACCTGATGAGAAAAACAAATACCCTTACGCTTTCCTGACGTACAAGAAAAAAACGCACCAGATTAAGAAGGCTTAAACCTATTGGGGAAGCCGGTAAAAAGCCGTCCCGGGGAAAAGCCGCGTTCGCAATGGCCCCTGATGGCCTGGTTTTAAGAACAGGTTAAACGCTGCCCGGGAGGCAGCAGGGGCTTCAGGGGTTCACGGCATCCTGGTTTTGTGACAGATCCAGCACTGCCCCTGGCGAAAGCAGGGTTTTCAAGGGTTCCTGGCGGGCCGCAGGGAACAATACATTGTTTAGGATCAACCTGTAGCCGGGTGAATTTGGGAAAAGATCCAGATCTGTGGGCGGATCACCCACATGATGGCGATAGTCTTCAGGATCGTGGCCACCAAGAAATGTAAATGTGCCGTTGCCACGGGAACCGTGGATATAACGCGCTTCATCCTTGGACTGGTTCTCGCCCAATATGGTTACCGTAGGTTTAATGACCTTTTTGCGGAAAGCTGTTGTCTGCCCCATAAATCCGCTTATCACTGTTTCATGGTTTTGGGTTAGCATGGTTGGAACCGGATCCCACTTGGCTGAGAACTCAAACAGGGTAAAAAAGTCGGTTCCCTCATTTCGGCCGGTTTTGGGCACATCAATGTTCAACTTTTCATAAATGGCGGGGTCAGGCACAATGGTAAAGTTCTCAAAAGCAAAAGTGCGGCTGAAATCAAGCCGCTCCTGGGCGTCAGGGTCAGGTGGTGTATCGTTGTAAACTTCGTGAAGAATATCCACCCCCTCAGCCGCCAGAGCGATGTCAATACTTTCCGGGGCGGAGCACATGGCAAACATATAGCCGCCTCCTTCCACAAAATCCCGTATCGCTTTGGCCACGTCCAGCTTCAGGTCCGCCACTTCCGCATAACCAAGAGCGCTCGCTGTTTCTTCTGCCAGACGAACATCATCCTTGTACCATTCTTCATTACGAAAGGCCAGCCAGAATTTTCCAAACTGGCCGGTAAAATCCTCATGATGCAGATGCAACCAGTCATAGGCAGGCAACTCACCGGCCAGCACTTCCTCATCATACACCTCATCATACGGGATCTCAGCATAAGTCAATGCCAGGGTAACCGCATCATCCCATGGAAGGCTGTTGGGGGGCGTATAAACAGCAATGTCAGGAACCTCATGCAGGCGGATCTCCTCTTTATTCACTTCCGGATCCGCAATCTCACGAAGTATACCCCCCGCCTGTACGTCTGCGATCACTTCAAAGCTGACATCCCGCACCACCAGTTCCTCCTCAAATTCCGGGTGATGGTCAAACATAAAACTGCCACCACGGTAATTCAAAAGCCAGCTCACTTCCACATCGTAAGTCAGCACATGATAAGCAATGCCATAGGCCTTCAGGTGGTTACGCTGGGAATCATCCATCGGGATGAGGATCTGGGCGGCAAAACCCTGCATACCGGCACCCGACAACAAAAACAATAAAACGATATAACGTACAACAACCATATAACGTAAAAGAACCATATAACGTACTAAAACCATAAACCAAAATTTTTTCTTACCAGCAAACCATCAAACCCCGTGCCTGGTTCAATGGATTGAACGTTATCGAAAATACCTTCGGGCTAGTAACGTGTGACCCCTTCAGGGTCAACCAACCAACAACCGTTCGGGGCGCCAGCCCCGAACCAACCAACAACCTCTCAGGCCGTTTACCAGCCCATCGGCAACTTCCCCATCCCTCTGCCCATGAGAACCAACAACCAAGGGTGCGAAGCACCCGTCAACAGGAGGCGCGAAGCGCCGACCAACCGGAGAGTGCGGAGCACTCGACTAACCAACAACCAAGGGTGCGAAGCACCCGTCAACCGGAGGAGGCGAAGCCTCCGACCAACCAACAACCGTTCGGGGCGCCAGCCCCGAACTAAAACGGCACCTCATCATCGTCCATGTCATTCATTTTGGACGGAATGGTAAAGGTATTCTGGTCATCGAACGACTCAGAAGGTTTCATCTCCCCGCCCTCAAGGTACCCGGCGGTTTCGTAATCCGTAAATTTCGCAAAATTCTGAATGAAACGCAAGTCGATGTCTTTCAGGGCCCCATTCCGGTGCTTGGCAATAATAAGCTGGGCCAGGCCTTCGGTGGAGTTGCCCTGTTCATCCTCAGTGATCTGGTAGTATTCAGGACGGTAAATAAACAATACCATGTCGGCGTCCTGCTCAATGGCGCCTGATTCACGAAGATCCGATAGCACCGGTCTTTTTGAACCACCTCTTGTCTCCACGGCACGACTCAACTGAGAAATGGCAATTACCGGAACATTCAGTTCCTTGGCAAGGCTTTTCATGGAGCGGGAAATATTGCTGATCTCCTGTTCACGGTTTCCGCGGTTGTTATCATTGCCCCCGCTCATCAGCTGCAGGTAGTCCACAATGATCAACTGTACATCATGCTGCGCTTTCAGTCGACGGCATTTGGCCCTTAGCTCAAAAATGGAAAGAGCAGGGGTGTCGTCAATAAAAAGCGGGGCATCAGTCAGGGTATTCAGGCGGGCATTGAGCTGCTCCCACTCATATTGTTCCAGTTGCCCCCGCCTGAGTTTATCAGCAGCAAGTTCAGCCTCACTGGCAATCAGGCGGGTCACAAGCTGAACCCCTGACATCTCGAGAGAGAATACTGCAATGGGCTTTTTAAAGTCAACGGCCATATTCCTGGCCATGGACAGCACAAAAGCCGTTTTACCCATACCAGGACGGGCAGCCAGAATAATCAGGTCAGATTTTTGCCAGCCAGCGGTAACCCGGTCCAGTTCAGCAAATCCACTGGGAATCCCGCTGATATGTCCTTCCTGGTTTTTGGCGCCTTCGATCTGCGTTACTGCCTCCTTAATCAGGGAGTGCATGTCGTCGTAATTGCGTCGCAGGTTGGTTTCACTCACTGCAAACAACTGCTGTTCGGCTTTGTCAAGTATATCAAACACATCGGTGGTATCCTCGTAAGAATCCTTGATGATCTCTGAGCTGATGCGTATCAACTCACGCTGAAGGAATTTCTGTAAAACAATGCGGGCATGGTATTCCACGTTGGCGGCGCTGGCCACCCGGTTGGTCATCATGGTAATACTGTAGGCTCCGCCCACCAACTCCAGCTCTCCTTTTTTCTTCAGGGCTTCGGTCACTGTCAGAATATCCACCGGCTGCCCTCCGGAAAAAAGATCCTGAATCACCCCAAAGATCTTCTGATGTGATTCTTTATAAAAAACTTCGGGTTTCAGCAGATCCACCACATTGGTCAAAGCATTCTGCTCCAGCATCATCGCGCCCAACACGGCTTCCTCAAGGTCGGTAGCCTGTGGTGGCACCCGTCCGTGATCTGAATAATCCGCCGGATAAAATGACTTTTTGACCTTCCTGCCCGACGACTCCCTGACTTTTTGCTCTTTTTCTTCCATACTTCAAAAATAATCAATCAATCATGTACCCGGAAGTTTATGCCGGCAAATAATTATTAACAATGGACCTGTGCCTTAACTCCCGTTGATAACACGGAACTCGGTACGCCTGTTTCTTGCACGCCCCTCAGCCGTTTCATTGGTATCCAGGGGCTTGGTATCGGCAAAACCCTTATAGGAAAGCCGCCCGGGTGATATCCCCTGTTCCGTGAGGTAGTTGTATACACTCCGGGCCCGGTTTTCTGACAGCTCCATGTTGTATTCAAAACTTCCTGTACTGTCAGTATGCCCCCTGATCTCCACCTGTACGTCAGGGTTATCTTCCATGAATCGCCTCAGGCGTTCAAGCTCATAATATGAGGTCTCCTGCAGGGCATAATGGTCGGTTTTAAAAAAAATATTCCGCAAAACAACGGCTGCTCCTTCCCGCACCGGTTGCAGTGCAATGTCTCTCAGATGTGGCTCCACCACTGTTCGCACCCCCTCATAACTGAAATGATCTGAGAAAAAGAGATAGCCTGTCATGGATACATTCAGCGCCAGGTCACGGCCCGTAGGAATGGGAATCAGGAATGAGCCATCAGCCGGATCTGCCACAGAAGCCGCAATGGTATGCCCGGATTGCGTATCAGAAACCTCAAAGCCGGCAGCCAGGGGGTCTCCGCTCTCCGCATCCGTTACAGTACCCTTCATGTAGGTAACCGGGCGTGGCCGGGCTTCTTCATATAGGGTGAAGGTGTAAAGGTCACTTTTGCCATATCCCCCATCCATGTCAGATGAAAACCATGCCGTATTACCGGAAGCACCCACGATCAGCCCGAATTCATCTGCATGGGTATTGATCGGATATCCCATATTCACAGGTTCGGTCCAGTTTCCATCTTCATCTTTCCGGCTGAAGAAAATATCCAGCCCTCCCATCCCGATATGGCCATCAGAGGCAAAATAAAGCGTCTGATTGTCAGGATGGATAAATGGTGACATTTCGCGGCCGGAGGTATTGATAACAGAGCCCAGGTTATGGGGCTCATTCCACCCACCCTCACCATCACGGGTGGCTTTCCAGATGTCCATTTCCCCGATGCTTCCGGACCGGCTGCTGGCAAAATAAATTGTTTGGCCATCGGCCGATACGGATGGCTGGGAATCCCAGTCATGAGAGTTGAGCGGACGCCCCGGGTTCTCGGGCCGGCTCCACTGCCCGCCCTCCAGGCGTGAGTAGTATATATCACAACTCCCTACCCCATCACTGCGATTGCAGGCAGTAAAATATAGGTGTCTGCCATCAGCAGTAATACTCTGTGCACCCTCGTTGTCAGAAGTATTCAGCGGAGGGCCCATATTCACCGCTTCAGACCAGGCCCCCTCCGTAAAATGACTGATGTAAAAATCCTCAAACATCACCGTGCCTCCTCTTTCACCTTCCCTGGGCTTTTTCCGTGTGAAAATGAGCGTCATCTCATCCGCAGTCAGGGTAGGACTGTATTCAGCATGCCTGCTGTTGATTGACTGACCGGCATTTTCGGGGGTAAATTCAACAGGCTCAGCCATCGATTCAAGGGCAAAATCGCAATGCTGAAGCAGGGTTTCGGCCCTTTCCTGCAAAGACTTGCTCACATCATCGCGCAGGGAAAAAGCCTTCAGACGCTGATGGGCCTCTTCATACTGACCGGTCCGGAACAGAGATTTCCCAAGGTAAAACACGGCAGGGGGGAAAAAGCCTGGATCAATTTCCACTGCATTCCGGTAAGGGGCAATGCTTTTTTCATAATTTTCCGCAGAATAAAAAATTTCTGCCTTCAGCAGGTGGGCCTCAATAAAACCCGGATCACGCTCTGTGGCATTACGAAGTTCGGTGAGAGCCTCCTCGCGGTTATACCTCCTGTAAGCCTCCTCAGCCCTTTCGTAAGCCCTTCGTGCCCGCCGGCTATCGGTGGTCAACTCTCCCCTTTCCTGGGCGGGTAATGCATAAGGCATTCCAAAAACGAGCAGGCCCGTAATAAGCATGAGCAGAATCAGGGTCAGGGTACGCATTGCTGGGGTCGGAAATACAATGATTAAGGAATATGCATGAACTTATGGGCCTGTATGGACACCATCCATTGGGGATGGGCTTTTATATAATCAACGATAACCGGAAGAATTTCCGTATATCTGCTCCATTCAGGCTGAAGAAAAAGCCGGCAGTTTTGCTTCACCTTGTCAGCATTCCGTTCGGCCCACGCAAAGTCATCCCTGTCGTGCACAATCACCTTCAACTCATCTGCCATGTGAAGCATATCGCGTCTGGCATCCAGGTTCCTTTTCGGGGAAAGGCAGATCCAGTCGTATTGCCCGGTAAGCGGGTATCCGCCGCAGGTTTCAAGGTAAATGGTAACCCCTTTTTCTTTGAGGTTATCGCAAAGGGGATCCAGGTTGTACATAAGCGGCTCCCCCCCCGTAATGACCACCGCATTGGCGGGAAAAGCATGCGCGTAATCCACAATATCACTGACACTTGTCAGGGGATGCAGGGCTGCATCCCAGGATTCTTTCACATCACACCAGTGACAACCCACATCGCAACCCCCGACACGAATAAAAGCCGCAGGCTTCCCCGTATTGAAGCCCTCTCCCTGAATGGAATAAAACATCTCCATGACAGGCAGCAGCAACCCTTTTTCCAGTTGCCGGCTGTGCTCCGGGGTCAGGTTTATCAGATCACAATTACTCAACAGGTCCGAATATTTCTTTTTTTGACGCTTTAAGGGTATTCATCAGCAATGAAACAATGGTCATGGGACCAACTCCACCGGGAACCGGGGTAATGTGGGAAGCCTTTGGTGAAACCTCATCAAATGCGACATCGCCGATCAGGCGAAAACCTGATTTTTTTTCTGCAGATGGCACCCGGTGGATCCCGACGTCGATCACCACTGCACCATCCCGGACCATATCTGCCGTAACAAATTCCTGTTTCCCCATGGCCACGATGAGAATATCAGCCCGGGATGTAATTTCCTTCAGGTTCCTGGTACGACTGTGGCATACGGTAACTGTGGCATTTCCATTGTCATCATTCCTGCCCATAAGCAGGCTCATGGGTTTACCGACGATATTGCTCCGGCCCAACACCACGCAATTTTTTCCGCTTGTTTCGATGCCGCTGCGTTTGATCATTTCCATGATGCCGTTGGGCGTGGCAGGAATGTATGCGGGCAACCCAAGCATCATTCTCCCGGCATTGACCGGATGGAACCCATCCACGTCTTTTTCAGGAGCTACATACTGGATAACCTTCTGGGTATCAATGTGTGGAGGGAGTGGCAACTGCACGATCAGGCCGTCTATTTCAGGATCATTATTGATGAATCCGATGGCCTCCAGCAACTCCTCTTCTGTTACATCAGACTCAAAGCGGTAGGTCGAGGAATCAAACCCCACCTCCTTACAGGATTTGCTTTTATTGTTTACGTAAGTTTCACTTGCCGGATCCTCTCCCACAAGCATCGCAGCCAGGTGGGGAACCTTGCCCCCCTCGTCTTTAATACGCTTTACCTCTTCTGCAATTTCCTGCTTGATCGCTTTGGAAATCTCTTTTCCGCTAATAAGCTCCATAATGGGGTTGTTTTATAGATTTACAGGCCAATATACAGGCCTGATTATAACAATTCCGTATCAGAAATAAATACCGGACAAAGCAGGAGACCCTACAACCAGGCACACTGCCAGGGCTATAGCTGTTACTGAATTACCTTCTCATCCCCTGCATATTCCGCATCATATTGGCCATTTTTCCCTTGCCTCCCGACCGCATGGTGCGCATCATCTTGCGCATGTCTTCAAATTGCTTAAGGAGTTTGTTGACCTCCTGAATATCGGTTCCGGCGCCCCGTGCAATTCTTTTTCGACGACTTCCGTTCATAATTGCCGGGTTTTCCCGTTCGTCCGGGGTCATGGAGTAAATAATGGCCTCCACGCCTTTAAAAGCATCATCTTCCAGGTCCACATCCTTGATCGCTTTGCCCATGCCCGGAATCATTCCCATCAAATCCTTGACATTCCCCATCTTTTTGATTTGCTGAAGCTGGGAGAGGAAATCATTGAAATCGAACTGATTCTTTGCAATTTTCTTCTGCAGCTTTTGGGCTTCCTGCTCGTCGTATTGTTCCTGGGCTTTCTCCACAAGGGATACGATGTCTCCCATGCCCAGGATCCGGTCAGCCATCCGCCGCGGGTGAAATACGTCAATGGCATCCACTTTTTCGCCGATACCAACGAACTTTATTGGCTTATTCACCACAGAGCGGATCGTCAGTGCAGCCCCGCCACGGGTATCACCATCAAGCTTGGTCAGCACCACCCCGTCGTAATCAAGCCGCTCGTTAAAAGCTTTGGCAGTGTTCACTGCATCCTGACCTGTCATGGCATCAACCACAAAAAGTGTTTCCTGGGGGTTCAGGGCTTCTTTCAGTGAAGAGATCTCATTCATCATTTCCTGATCAATGGCCAGCCGGCCGGCAGTATCCACCACCACCACCTGGTGCCCCATGTTCTTGGCGTGCTTAACCGATCTTTTGGCAATGGCCACCGGATCCTTCACCCCATCTTCGGTATACACTTCAACATCAATCTGTTCTCCAAGCACCTTCAACTGATCAATTGCCGCAGGCCGGTAAACGTCACCGGCTGTCAGCAGCACTTTTTTACTCTTTTTACCTTTCAGGTAATTGGCCAGCTTGGCCGAAAAAGTTGTTTTACCGCTACCTTGCAACCCGGCAACCAGTATAATGGCAGGATTACCTTTCAGGTTTATTTCCTCGTGGGTTGTGCCCATCAGTTCGGTCAGCTCCTCATGGACTACCTTCACCATAAGCTGCCCGGGAGAGACCGAGGTTAGCACATCACGGCCCATGGCCTTCTCCTTGATCCTCTCGGTAAAATTTTTGGCAATTTTATAGTTAACGTCGGCATCCACCAGGGCGCGGCGCACATCTTTCAGGGATTCAGCCACGTTGACCTCTGTAATGTGGCCCTGACCCTTGATCACCTTAAACGCCTTATCTAACTTATCATTAAGATTTTCAAACATATCCGTCCGTAATTTTTGTGCAAAATTACCAATTATTCTCCTAATTCTCCCCTTTAAATTACCTTCGCC
>PWGY01000158.1 GCA_003554665.1 Bacteroidales bacterium
CTGTATTGCTTATGCTGCCTATAAAATCTACGAGATGGATCCGAAGGCCACAATGGTGGTGGCGCCTTCAGACCATATCATCCTGAAAGAGGAACTGTTCGCGGAAATCATCCGCTCTGCACTCAGAGCTGCCGGCGGTGGTGAACGTCTGTTTACCCTCGGAATCACCCCCAGTCGGCCTGATACGGGCTATGGATATATCCAGTTTGATGATGACTCTGTATACCCTGAAGATAAAAGGCTGAAAAAAGTGAAGACTTTCACAGAAAAACCCGATAAGAAAATGGCGGAATCTTTTCTTGAGAGCGGGGATTTTCTCTGGAACAGCGGCATATTCATCTGGTCTTGTGAAGCCATCATAAATGCTTTTGAACATTATCAGCCTGAGATCAGCTACATTTTCCGTGAGGCAAGGGATAAATACAATACACCTGAGGAGCAACCCTATATGGATGTTGCCTATACGGCCTGTAAAAGTATTTCCATTGACTATGCCATCATGGAAAAGGCTGAGAATGTTTTTGTATTTGTATCTGATTTTGGCTGGTCTGACCTGGGAACATGGGGGTCATTGTTTGATGCCAGACCGAAAGATGCCCAAAACAATGCGGTTGTCGGGAAAAATGCCATGTTGTACGACAGCAAGGACTGCATCATCAATATTCCGGACGAGAAACTGGTGGTAATACAGGGGCTGGAAGACTATATTATTTCCGAGGCCGACAATACCCTGCTGATATGCAGAAAGTCGCAGGAGCAGCAGATCCGGAAATTTGTCAACGACATCAAGTTGAAGAAAGGAGATGCCTTCGTTTAAGGGTGGCGTTTTTGCAATAATATTTTATCCATTCAAAACAGATCAACATGAAAAAGACTGTATGTATATTGCTGATGATTTTGGCCATCTGCCGTCTGTCTGTAAAGGCCGACGAAGGAATGTGGCTGCCTTTTCTGATCGACGATGCCTTGTACGAAGAGATGAGCCGGATGGGCCTGAACCTTGAGCCGGAGGAGATCTTCAGCTTCACTGAATCAAGCATCAAAGATGCCATTGTAAGTTTTGGTGGTTTCTGTACCGGAGAGATCATTTCCGATCAGGGACTGGTACTGACCAACCACCATTGCGGCAGGGGAAGAATTCAGTCTCACAGTTCTGTTGAAAATGATTTGCTAACGGATGGTTTCTGGGCAATGACCAGGGAGGAAGAGCTGCCAAATGAGGGGTTATTTGTTCGCTTTCTGGTAAATGTAGAGGACGTAACTGAAGAGATCAACGCTGTAATTCAACCAGGGATGACAGAAGGTGAGCGCAATCAGGCCATTCGTTCAAGGTCAGGCGAACTGACCGATGCAGCCACAGAGGGCACCCATTATACCGCCAACGTCAGTTCGATGTTTGCCGGTAATTATTTTTATCTTTTTACCTATGAAACTTTTAATGATGTGCGTCTGGTAGGTGCCCCTCCGCAATCAATCGGTGGGTTTGGCGGTGATACCGATAACTGGGAGTGGCCCAGGCATACCGGAGACTTCGCCCTGTTCAGGGTTTATACCGCTCCTGACGGTAGCCCCGCCGAATATGCAGAAGAGAATATTCCGCTGCAGCCACGATATCATTTGCCCATTTCGCTAAGGGGTGTCAGGGAAAATGATTTTGCGATGGTGCTGGGGTATTCCGGAAGCACAGAGAGGTACCTGACCTCCTACGGGATCGATTATCGCCTCGAAAATATGTACCCTGTGCGAATTGACATCCGCCGCCGCAAGCTTGATATCCTGGAAGAGGCCATGGCATCCAGTGACGAGATCAGGATTCAATATGCATCAAAGCATTCAGGTATTTCCAATTACTGGAAAAACTTTATCGGGATGAGCGAATCGCTGAAGCGGTTAAATGTGGCTGATTCCAAGCGTGAACTGGAGGATGAGTTTTCTGCCTGGGTGTCTGCTGATTCTGACAGGCAGGAAGAATACGGACATGTGATTGATGACTTCCGCAGCGTGTATGAAGGCCTGGAAGGGTTCAATTCTCACAATTATGTTTTTGCCGAAGCGATGCCGACCGGGCCGGATGTGATCCGGATCGCCAACCGCTTCAACCGGCTGAACACCATGTTGGGAGCAGGAGAAGTAGATCCTGCAAACATTGCCGGTGAAGCTGAACGGCTCAGTGAGATGACCGAATCCCTTTACCGTGACTACAACAAGGATGTTGACCGTGAATTGTGGGCTGCAATGTTTGAGGTTTATCCGGAATACATCCCTGAAGAGGATCTCCCGGATATCTTTGACCGGATTGCCGCAGATTATGGAAATGACTTTGAGGCTTATGCCCATGATGTGTATGAAGCCAGCATCTTCGCAGATAAAGAGAGTCTGCAGGATTTCCTGGAAAACCCGGATGGTGAGGAGCTGGCCAGTGACCCGGTTTTCAGGGCCGTAAGATCCGTATATGAAAAGTACAATGAGGTCAATTCCGGCAGGGGTGCATACAATACCAGGCTTCGTCGTGCTGAGCGTTATTTTCTCAGGGGGTTGATGGAAATGAAACCAGATGAAAATTTTTATCCCGATGCCAACAGCACCATGCGTTTTACTTACGGAACGGTAAATGGGTATGAACCCCGTGATGCCGTGTATTACGATTATTATACCACGATGGAAGGCGTGATGCAAAAAAAAGATCCGGACCATCATGAGTTTGTGGTTCCGGAAAAGCTGGTTGAATTGTATAAAAACCAGGATTACGGACCTTACGCGCATGAAGACATGGTGGTTAATTTTATAACCAACAATGATATTACCGGGGGCAACTCCGGCAGTCCTGTGATCAATGGAGACGGCCACCTGATCGGGGTGGCTTTTGATGCAAACTGGGAAGGTATGAGCGGGGATATTCTGTTTGAGCATGACCTGCAGAAATGCATCAATGTGGATGCCCGCTATATGTTGTTTATTATTGACAAGTTTGCAGGCGCCGGTCACCTGATTGAA
>PWGY01000267.1 GCA_003554665.1 Bacteroidales bacterium
ATTTTAATTAGTTTTGCCATGCTTTTCCGCTGCTTTTACATGCTTGATTACTGGCGGGATGCAATACTACAAAAATAACATTTATCACTTTGCGTGCAAACTTCATATTCAAGTTTTTTCTTTTGTTGGTTGTCTTGTTGGTCTATGCAACCGGTAAGTTTGTACCTCATGCTGAAGGGCGACCAGCAAGCAGGCAACAGGAAACTGCTTTACCTGTTTCTCAGAATGATACCACAGAGGTAACTACCGATACCATCCCTGATCCTGAAAGCGAACGCATGACAGGGTCAGCAGTCATGCTGGATGCCAGGGTTGACTACTCTGCCGAGGACACCATTTTTCATGATCTGCGCAACCGTAAAGTTTATATTTACGGCAATGGAGAGCTTACTTATGAGGACACCCACCTTGTTGCAGATTATATAGAAATTGACTTTAACAACAATGAACTCTACGCCACCGGCCTTCCCGATTCTCTGGGTGTAATGCAGGGGCTTCCGGTTTTTACGGAGGATATGCAGAGCTTTCAGTCAGAAGAACTTCGCTATAATTTTGAAACCAGACGAGGGCGAACCATTGGGGTGGTAACCGAAGAAGCAGAAGGTTTTGTCCATGGGGATGTGGTCAAAATACAGCCCAACAGGGAGGTGCATGTATCAGAGGGGAAATATACCACCTGTGACCATCCCGACCCGCATTTCCACATTGAATTCAGGAGGGCAAAGATCATACCGGATGACAAGATAATTTCAAGCCTGGCTTACCTGGTCATCCGGGATGTGCCAACGCCTCTGTTTGTGCCTTTCGGGTTTTTCCCGAACAGAAGGGGGCAGGCTTCCGGCATTCTGATTCCTTCATACGGTGAAAGCAGGGAGCGTGGGTTTTATCTGGAAAATGGCGGGTTTTACTGGGGTATCAGCGATTATGTGGATCTGTCAATACGCGGGGATATCTATTCCCGAGGCAGCTGGGCTTTACGCGCAGGATCCGATTACAATGTCAGATACCGCTTTAATGGATCCGTAAATCTCTCATATGCCATCAATGTG
The DNA here is from genome assembly GCA_003554665.1 of Bacteroidales bacterium. The sequence continues at coordinate 1,050 of PWGY01000267.1, forward strand.
CTGGGTGAGCGCAATCTTCCCGGCTATGAGCGAAGCAGGGATTTTCGGGTGACATGGAACCATAACCAGGCCCGGGAAGCTCATCCGACAAGAACTTTCCGTGCCAGCGTAAATGCCGGCAGCCGTCAGGCAAGCAGGTTCAACCCCGTATCAGATGATGATTACCTGTCCAATACTTTTTCTTCCAATATTTCTTATTCCAGGAGCTGGGCCGGTCGCTATAATTTTTCCGCCAATATGAGGCACAGTCAGAATACCAACACGGGTCGCGTTGACCTTAGTCTTCCGGAGCTTAATTTCAGTGTCAGCAGGTTCAACCCGTTTGACCGTGGCAGTGGGGGGCGGCAGCGTTGGTATGAAGATATCAATGTAAGTTATAACATGAGGGCCAGAAACGAACTCAGTATTGCCGACAGCCTTTTGTTTACCAGTGATGCACTGGATAATTTTAAAAACGGTATACGGCACGAGATTCCTGTTTCTTTTTCCACCAGGGTACTAAACCACTTTAACTTTAGTACAAGTATCAATTACAATGAAAGGTGGTACTTTGAGACCATCCGGAGGGAGTGGGATGATGAGGCGGTTCGGGTAGTCGGGAATGATACCATCTATGGTGATGTGAAAGAAAGAAGTGTTTCAGGGTTTGAGGCGATCCGTGATTTCAGCCTTTCTGGCGGGATAAGCACCCGTCTTTTTGGTATCATGCAGTTTGAATCCGGTCGGATTTCTGCTGTCCGGCATGTGTTGTCTCCAAATATCGGTTTTTCGTTGCGTCCTGATTTTGCCGACCCTTTTTGGGGATATTACAGGGAATATTATGACCCGCACCGTGAAGAAAATGTACAATATGCCATTTTTGAGGGTGGAATGTTCGGTGGCCCGCCGGCAGGTCGCTCGGGCAATCTCAGTTTCTCGCTTACCAATAACCTGGAAATGAAATTGCGCGACAGGGACGACCCTGACGGGGAGGAGAGAAAAATTGTCCTGATTGATAATTTCACCATATCCGGGGGCTACGACCTGGCCAGAGATTCACTGAATTTTTCTGATATCCGGATGAGTGGGCGAACCCGCTTGCTTGGAAATTTTGATATTAGCTATTCAAGTTCCTGGACTCCATACATGCTGGATGATGAAGGTCGAAGGATTAACCGTTTTCTGATCAGTGAACAAAACAGGTTACTTCAGCTCAATAACACAAGCTGGTCACTGAACCTGAATTATACTTTCAGTTCAGATGCGGAGCCCTCCGAAGGAACAGGGAATGGCGGCATGCAGGAAGGCATGGCTCATGGCAGAAACGGGAACGGAATGCAGCCCGGAAACGGGCCGGGCAACGGGGCAGGGCCTGAACCTGAAATGATGGAGGCTCCTGCTGAAAACGGGGTGGATTATTCGGTGCCGTGGAATTTGACCATGAGCTACTCGTTCAATTACAACTCCAGGTACATGCATGAACAGGACAGAATGGACCGTAATTATGTGCAAAACCTTTCCCTGCGAGGGGATGTGTACCTGACACCAAACTGGCGTGTGGGATTCCGGACAGGCTATGATTTTGATAACAATGATCTGACATATACTTCCATCGATGTATACCGTGACCTTCATTGCTGGGAGATGACCTTTAACTGGATCCCGATGGGTTTCCGGCAAAGCTATAATTTTACCATCCGTGTAAAAGCGAGTATGTTGCAGGACTTAAAGCTTACACGGCGGACGCACCATATGGACAGATCATTCCAGTAAAGCTTATCAGCGGGTTTAAATCAATTGTCTTCCGGGGGGAATTTTACATCCAGTTCTTTGCACAACTGATTGAGTTCTTCTTTTACTTTTCCCAGCAAGGGTACTCCTTTTCTGGTATTGACTGACTCTGCCATGCTTTCAGGTTCTCCGGGAATCAAAACTTTTTCCCGGCCATGGGATGGTTTGGCTTTTCTGAATGTCTGAATCCAGTGATCCATATTGTTTTTGAACTCCCTGGCCGGTCTGAACGCATCAATGCGCATGGCACCGATAAAATGTCCGGTGCCTTTACCGGGAAGGTTTTCCCTTACCGGCAACCACGAAACAGATGGGGGAACAAACGGGCCAAAATTGGCCCCGGAAAGAATGGCAGAAAGTATGTCTGCCACTGCTGCCATGCAATACCCCTTGTGGCTGCCAAACTGCCTTGTACTCCCCAGGGGAAGAATGGCACCCCCTTTGGTCAGGATTGAGGGATCTGTGCTGATTTCACCATTTTTATCCTGCACAAATCCCTCCTCAATAGGCTTTCCCTGCTTAACCAGCATATCTACCTTTCCCCTGGCAATGGAAGCGGTTGCAAAGTCAGCCACAAAAGGTGGTTCACTGCCTGCAGGCACAGCCACTGCCAGGGGATTTGTGCCAAGGAGACCTTCGGCGGAGAAAGTTGGAGCCACCAGGGGGTTGGCATTGGACATGCATATGCCGATCATGTCATGTTTAAGCGCTTCCATGGCATAAAAACCGGCAATTCCGAAATGGTTGCTGTTTTCCACTGCAACCCATCCTGTTCCTGCTTTACCTGCTTTTTCTATGGCCAAATCCATTGCCCTGGAGGCCGCCACGGGACCAAGGCTGTTGTCTCCGTCAAGTGTAACTGTGGAAGGGCTCTGGTGTACGATTACGGGTTGTCCTGCAGGGTTAATCCTTCCGGTCCGAAGCATACGGATATAATCCGCAAGGCGTAAAAGGCCGTGTGAGGGTATGTTGCGCATTTCAGCTGCCACCAGTACGTCGGCTGTTATGCCCGAGTCAGCAGAATTTACACCACAACAGGAAAGTAATTTAAATATCAGCCCGGAAAGCGTGTCTTTTCTGTACATTATTTTTTTTTCAAAAGTAAGAGGATTTTTAATTTTTTTTTGAATATTTGCAGTTGTGTTGTGGGAAGTGCTTTTGGCTGTCTTGTTCAGGCAGCATATCAATTCCCCTCAATAATCTTCTTGATTTCATTATTTATTATTTTACCTTTGCATATTCACAAAACCAACACAAGACATATTCTATGAAAACAGTTATTCAAGTTGCTTTAGCCATTGTGATCGTAGTTCTTGGTTATCTGATATACGACAGCATTATGGAGCCTGTCCGTTTCCGCCAGGAAGTACAGAGTCGAGAAGGTGAGATTATACAGCGTTTAAAGGATATTCGCGATGTGCAGCGTGCCCACAGGTCGCGCCATCAGCGATTTACTGCTGACCTTGATTCCTTGGTTGATTTTTATAAGCAGGATTCACTGACTGTGGTTCGTGCGATTGGTACTGTACCTGATACATTGACGGAATCTGAAGCTGTCCGGATGGGTATTGTTGAACGGGATACCGTTTGGGTTGCTGCCCGTGACAGTTTGCTGCGAAGGGCCCGCTATCCCATTGATTCCCTGCCCTATGTTCCCTATAGCGGAGGGGAGCGTTTCAAAATGGATGCAGCCAAGATTGAACGGGGACTGACGGAATTACCGGTATTTGAAGCCTCAGTAGAGCCCCATATTTATTTGAATGATTTGGATAATTGGAGGGTATATTATACACGAGAGGAAGGTCTCAGGGTTGGCTCGATGATTGAGGCCGTTCTGGACGGTAACTGGGAGTAAAATCAATAGCTGCTGGTTTTTTATGTCTGATTACCTGAGGAACACCCTGCGCATCATTGATGATGCAACATTGTCCATTCCTGAAAACAAAAAGAACTTATCCATCGAGCTGTTGCCCGATGGATTTGTTTTTTCTGTGATGGATGCAGACCGCTACAAGTTCCTTGCACTTGAAGATCATCGGATTGAGCAGGTGCCATGGGAAGTTGATCCGGTTTCTCACCTTGGATATTTCCTCACAAAGAACCCCCTTTCCGGCATTGATTACCGGAAAGTAATGATCTCCTATTTTTCCCCGCATCTTGTATTGATCCCTGCCGCCACTTACAATCCTGATGAAAAGGAGGCTGCTTTTTCTTTCTGCACACCTGTTCCCGGCAATCACTACATTTGGTCAGACCGGCTTCATGTGATGGATGGATACGGAATTTACTCCATACCAAAAGACCTTGCTGATTTCATTGGGAAAATGCTGCCCGGTTGCAGGATCAGGCATTATGGGTCGGGCCTGATTGAAAATGTGATGGCAGCTGCAAAACTTGAGAAATGGGAAGCAGAGGTCATTTTGCATATACGGTCAGCGCATTTTGAACTTCTCATTATTCGTGATGGTCAGCTGGAGTATTATCGTTCCTTTCCGTACCGGGAATTTGATGATTTACTCTTTTACTTGTTTCATGTACTGGAGCAGCAAAAAATGGAAGCCGGTGAACATGCTTTAATGCTGATCGGTGAAATGGGGCTGGATTCTCCGGGCTTTCAAACATTGAAAGGTTTTTTTCGGGATGTGTCTATTCCCGGTCGCAATGATATGTTTTTGTATAGTTCCGTTTTTGAGGAGGTTCCCCATCACTATTATTTCAACCTGCTAAACCTGAATATATGCGGATAATCGGTGGTCAGCATCAAAGGCGATTGATTCATCCTCCGTCTTCCCTTCCTGTTCGTCCTACTACAGATAAGGCCAAGGAAGCATTGTTCAATGTGCTGAACAACTATTTTGATTTTGATTCATTGCAGGTTCTGGATATTTTTGCAGGAACCGGCAGTATTTCCTATGAATTTGCCTCCCGTGGAGCCCCTGAAGTCGTGGCAGTGGACAACAATCCCGCATGTTATCGGTTTATCCGCCAGGTAAAAGAACAACTGGAACTGGATAACCTTATACCTGTTAGGGCAGATGCATTTCGTTATCTTTCAGCCTGCAGTACAAGGTTTGATATAATTTTTGCCGATCCCCCCTATGATATGCCGGAAATAACCCGGATTCCCGGGGAAGTGTTTAGCCGGGAACTCTTGTCCCAGGCTGGCTGGTTAATTATTGAGCACGGATCCGATACCAGCTTTGATGATCACCCTTTGTTTTTCAGGAAAAAAAAATACAGCAGGGTACATTTCAGTTTCTTTGAAAAAACCAGTTAAACCTTCTTTGATTTTTTCCTACTTTTGAAAGCCTGACTGGCAAGATGTTTGTTTTTGCTAACGATCAATAAACCGTATTTATGGAGAAAATCGCTTTGTTCCCCGGATCTTTTGATCCCATCACAAAAGGGCATGAGTCCATTGTACTCCGGGCTCTGCCATTGTTTGACAAGATCATCATTGCCATCGGGATCAATGAGCAGAAAAGGCACTTTTTTCCGCTTGAAGAACGGAGAAAATGGATCGTTAAAGTATTTGAGGACTATCCACAGGTTGAGGTAATCACCTATGAAGGGTTAACGGTTGACGTCTGCAGAAAAATGAAAGCCGGCTTCATACTGAGGGGGCTGAGGACTTCTGCGGATTTTGAGTTTGAACGAAGCATCGGACAGGTCAATAAGAAGATGTTGCCAGGAGTGGAAACGGTGTTTCTGCTCACGACACCTGAATATACCGCGTTGAATTCCAATATTGTTCGTGATATCATCCGGCATGGCGGAGATGCTACGCCGTTTGTTCCGGACGGTCTGGATATATCACCTTACATGCTTGACTAGGGCAATGGATTGTTAAATCCATACGTTTGCCAGGTATGTTCCCGGATGATTTTTTATTGCTATCGATGAAAAAGTTTTTGTTGATTATTTTCATACAATGTTTTGTGGTGGCTGCGGTGGCGAAGGATCATGTGTTGATCCGCGGCGTTTTTAAAGGCGCAGAAGGTGAGGAAATTCATCTGATGCGCCACGCTGATCACCTGAGCCTAAGGGAAAAAGAAGTGGCATCAGCAATAATTGACGAAGAGGGTGTCTTCTTTTTGGAGTTTCAGACACAAACCGCGGAAATGCTGTTTTTTCGCTTTCAGCATACGAGAAATTCTTTTTATGTGGAACCAGGCAGCTCTTACAAAGTGGAGTTTGAGCCGTTTTCATTTGCTGAAAAAACAGAAGGAACAGACTATCATCCCCTGCGTCTGGATCACAGCATGTCCATTATTACAGAAGATCAGACGGGGAAGGGGCTGAATGATTTGATTGGTCAGCTTGAGGAGCTGACAGAAGAATTTGTCCGAACCCGGATTGCCGGAAATGCCAGGGCCAACCACCAGGCCGCCATGAGGGATCTTCACAGTCGGGTCGATTCCTTTTTTAGCGATACTGACCATCCCTTTTTTTCAGGGTATAAAGACTATTATCTTGCAAGGTTGCACAGGACGCTGAACACCCGCCGTCTTCATTCTCTTGTGGACGAATTCTTTTCGGATCGCCCGGTCTTGTACGGCAATCCTGTATATATGGATTTTTTCAGACAGTTGTTTGGCAATTACGTTTTTACTGGCAGCCGGGAGATCAGCATCAGCGAACTGGAAAAAGCTGTTAATATCGATGGAAGTTATGAAGCCCTGATGGATGTTCTTGAAAAAGACAGTTTATTTACAAACAAGCGTTTTCGTGAACTTGTGATGCTTGATGCGTTAAAAAAAATGCTCGGCATGGAAGACTTTGAGGAAGCAGAGGTTACCCGGATATTAAAATACACAGCTTCCTCCGGGGCCTATTCCGAGCACAGGGAAATAGCCGGGAACCTGCTGCACCTGCACAAAAGATTCCTTCCGGGGCAACCCGCGCCTGAACTTTCCCTCAAGGATCAACGGGGTGGGAAAAAATTTCCGGAGGATTTTTCCGGCCGTTATGTATATCTTTTTTTCTGGGCGGGCTGGTGTAACCTTTCAATGGCTGAACTGGGTCCAATGGAGCAATTGGCAGAAGAACTTGGAGAGAAAGTGTATTTTGCAGGGGTATTGACTGATCGGGATCCGGCCACTGCATCTCATCTCCTTGAAAATGAAAGCCTGGCTGTGTCTTTCTATCATTTTGGCGGCGATTATCGCCTTTTTTCCCGCTATGGGTTCAGGAATATCCCATACTATCTGCTGGTCGACCCTGAAGGAAATTTCGTAAAACATGGTTTTGTCTCCCCTTCAGAGGGTGCCGGGGAATACCTGCGCGAAATTGCAGACCAGTGATATCTTATTGCCTTTTGTTCATACTCTGACAATAGAATAACAGTTCTTTAATGTTTTCATGGGTATTGTCAAAGACTTCCCTGAGGTGATCAGGATCTTTCCAGGCAATGCGGGTAATTCCTTCCGATGTCTGGGGCCGGAGTTCACCCGGAGTACGGGTTTCCATCATATACCATTTGGTTTTTTTTAATATCCAATTATTCGCAGAAGACCGGGGGTAGATGTGGTAAGTTGAAGGCAGGGAACCCTTTATTTGCAGTTGCCGGATTCCACACTCTTCCTTTACCTCTCGCAAGGCTGTGTTTTCAGGAGTTTCGTTTTGTTCTGCCATTCCTTTGGGCAGATCCCACCACCCGTTGCGGTAAATGAAAAGCCAAAACCCGCCATCACTTTCAACAATACCACCAGCGGCAGCCACACATTCAAAAAACGTGGAAAAATGCCGGAAAAGCCTGGAGGGCTCAGAGCTCTGCAACCGAAGGATGGTTTTATCTGATTCTAAAAATTCAGCGATGTCTTCCCATTGGATCCGGGAAGATTCCTTTCCCGGGTATTCTGGTTCAGCAACGGCACCGAAAATAATTTTCTTCTTTTTGTGGTATACTGTGTATGTAGCGTTCATAGGTTGTTTTGATTGGTGACCTGCCTGACGGAAAATTGTTAGTTTTGTGGGTTGTTTTACCAAAAAAATCATTCAGGTATGCAAATGACCAACAGGGACCGGCTTGCCAGAGAAACTGCAGGGTATCTACTGCAAATTAACGCAATTAAACTGAATGCAGAAACCCCTTTTACCTGGGCTTCGGGTTTGCGTACACCGATTTACTGTGACAATCGCTTAAGTTTGTCCTTTCCGCCGGTCCGGGATGCAATTGCCGGGGCGCTTGCAGAAGTTGTGCGTCAGGAGTTTCCTGATGCTGAAATCATTGCAGGCGTTGCCACCGGTGCCATTGCACACGGGGTACTGGTTGCTGAAAGACTGAATCTCCCTTTTGCATATGTTCGCAGTTCACCCAAGGCGCATGGCCTTGAAAGCATGGTTGAAGGAAAGATTCATTCAGGACAGAAAGTGGTGGTAATTGAAGATCTTATTTCTACTGGTAAAAGTAGTTTGGCGGCTTGCAAGGCTCTGCAGGAAAAAGATCTGGATCTGCTTGGTATGGCCGCAATTTTTTCCTATGAACTGTTGGCGGCCGGCAAAAATCTGGATGATGCGGGGTTCCCGGTGATTACCCTCAGTAATTATTCTGCCTTACTGGAGGTGGCTGCTGAACAGGGGTACATATCCCAGGATGACCTGAAGGTGCTTCAGTCATGGAGCGAGGATCCTGAGACCTGGTCTGAAACCCACAAGTAAATTGTATTTATATACCTACTGTAATATGGCAACATTTGAAAAAAATAACATACCGGTTGAAGCAGGCTGTGATAAGGTTTTTTCCTTCCTCGGGGACTTCAGAAACTTTGAAGAACTACTTCCCGACAAGGTAAAAAACTGGAGGGCAGATGAAAATTCCTGCTCTTTTACCATTGAGGGGTTTTCAGATATGTCCATGCGGATTGAGGGAAAATACCCGTACAGGAGCATTCATATTGTGCCTGACGGGAAGACCCCGGTTGATTTTTCACTGGAATATTTTTTCCAGGAAAAAGGAGACCAGCGCTGCGATGTGTCTGTCGTTTTCAGGGTGGCACTGAACCCTTTTATGAAAACCGTGGCCTCCGGACCCCTGCAGAAGTTTGTGGACAAGCTGGCCCGGAAACTTCAGGATTATTTTTTATAGAAGATCCGGTATGATTCTGGTGGGACTTCGCTGATTTTTAAATGCTCCGGGGATCCTCCGGGTTGCCTTATATGTGCACGGTTAAACCATTTTTTATTCCTGGAGCATTTGTACTTCCTTCATGACGTAAGACGCACGTTTACCGGAGTTGTGTTGAAGAATGATTTTCCCATATTCGTCCACACCAGTGATAGAGGCTTTGAAAACTTCTTTGCCTTTTTTGAAATACATCCGTTGTCCGTATCCCAGCAAATGATTCAGGTACTCCCTGTCCAGATCAGCCAAATGGCCCTGTGCAAGACGTTCATATTGTTTACCTGTATGATGCAGCAGATGATTCAGGCATTCCTGCAAACTATATTGTTTCCTGCAAAGTAAGGCCAGGGATGTTGGGTTGGGCAGGTCTGCGGGGAAGTGGGTCTGGTTGACATTGATCCCGATCCCGACAATACTGAATTCGCAGGTCTGACCCATGATCCTGTTTTCGATCAGGGTGCCGGCAACTTTTTTATTTTCGGCAACAATATCATTGGGCCACTTGATTTTAAAAACTTTATCCGGGCACAATTCTGACAGGGCATTGCGTATGCCGACTGCCACGGATTTGTTCAGGAAAAATTGCCTGGCAGGTGGAAGAAAAACCGGTTTAAGCAGGATAGAGACAGTAAGGTTCTGGTTTGGTTCACTCTTCCAGCGGTTGTTGCCCAGTCCCCTGCCTGCGGTTTGATTCCCTGCCTGCAGCACACTGCCCTCTGGAGGGATTGGACCTGCCTCGGTCATTCTCCATAATTCGCGGTTTGTTGAGTCAGATTCATCGAGGTAGCGTAGGGAAAACTGCATGCTGTCTGTTTTTTTCTGTAAAGATAGCATATCAGGTTGAATCAATGATGCCGCAGGATTCAGCTTATTGCCGGGAAATGATACCAGGGGGCCATATGGGGGTAAAATTCGTTAATTTTGCACGAAAAGTATAATGTTTAGCGAATGACAGGAAAAACTGAGATAAGAGACATATCTGCACTGTTGGTTGATGCAATCATAAAAGGAATACAGGAAAAAAAAGGGCAAGAGATCATTCAGCTTAATCTTGGAAAAATCCATTCTGCGGTTTGTGATTATTTTGTGATTTGTCATGGGAACTCCAATACGCATGCTACAGCCATAGCTGAATCCGTGGAGGAAGAAGTAAAAAAGTCAACTGGTTTTAATCCTGCCCGCCGCGAGGGATTTACCAACGGAGAATGGATCCTGATTGATTATCTTGATGTGGTGGTTCACATATTCCAGGAACCTGTACGTCGCTATTATCAGGTGGAAGAATTATGGGCAGATGCCCCGTTGAAGAAAATTGCAGAGGAATGACCTTCGCGCTGAATTTGAAGTAAACAATAACATGACTGAATCAAAAGGAAAACAAAATAACGCGGGCAAGTCGCAAACAGACAAGTCCCGCGGAAACCGCCCTGCCGGAAATAACCGGGGTGGTAAAGCATCGGGAAAACCTGAGGGCAAAAAGCCAGGGTTTAATTTTTACTGGATTTATGCAATCCTGGCAGCTTTGTTCATTGGTTTGCAGTTTTTTAACTGGGGGAGCCCTGCGGTGGAAATATCGCAGATGCGTTTTGAAAATGAAATGTTGACCTGGGACGAGGAGGATGGCTCTGACATTGCCCAGTTAAAAATCATCAACAAGGAAGAAGTTGAGGTTTTTATCAAGGAAGACCGGCTGGAAAAAGAAAAATTCGAAGATGCAGAACCCGGGCGCACAATTGGAGAAACCTCGGGGCCTCATTATGTATTCAGGATTGCTTCGGTGGAAAACTTTGAGGCCATGATCCGGGAAAAACAGGCTGAATGGCCGGTTGAAGACCGGTTTCCTGTGTACCCCGAATCACGAAAAAGCTGGGGGACGGACGTTCTCAGCTGGTTGCTGCCCATTGGCCTGCTGATCGCATTCTGGATTTTCATTATCCGAAGGATGGCGGGCAGCGGAGGACCCGGGGGGCAGATGTTTAACATTGGAAAATCAAAAGCCACCCTGTTTGATAAAGATACCCATGTCAGCATTGACTTCAAGGATGTGGCCGGATTGGATGAAGCCAAGGTGGAGTTGATGGAGATTGTTGATTTTCTGAAAAATCCGAAAAAATATACTGAACTGGGAGGGAAAATTCCTAAAGGGGCGCTGCTGGTCGGACCTCCCGGCACCGGAAAAACCCTGTTGGCCAAAGCAGTGGCTGGTCAGGCTCAGGTGCCTTTCTTTTCCCTGAGTGGATCGGATTTTGTTGAGATGTTTGTGGGAGTGGGGGCTTCACGTGTCAGGGATCTGTTTAAACAGGCCAAGGAGAAGGCCCCATGTATTGTTTTTATTGATGAAATTGATGCCATTGGACGTGCACGTGGAAAGAACCCGGTAACAGGCTCCAATGATGAACGGGAGAATACACTGAATCAGCTGTTGACCGAAATGGATGGCTTCGGAACCAATGTGGGGGTGATCATTCTTGCTGCCACCAACCGTGCCGATGTGCTTGACAGGGCATTGCTCAGGGCCGGCCGTTTTGACCGGCAGATTCAGGTGGAAATGCCTGACCTGAAGGAACGTAAGGCAATATTCAAAGTTCATATGAAGCCACTCAGGCTGGAAAAAAATCTGGATGAGGAGTTTCTGGCCAAGCAAACACCCGGATTTTCCGGTGCTGATATTGCCAACGTTTGTAATGAGGCTGCCCTGGTTGCGGCCAGAAGAAATAAGAAACTGGTAGACAAACAGGACTTTATGGATGCCATAGACCGGATCATTGGGGGGCTGGAAAAGCGTAACAAGATCATTTCTCCGCAGGAAAAGAAGGTCATTGCCTACCATGAATCGGGTCATGCAGCAGTCAGCTGGCAACTTGAGTATGCCCATCCGCTGGTAAAGGTAACCATTGTCCCCCGGGGCAAGGCTCTTGGTGCTGCCTGGTATCTGCCTGAGGAAAGACAGATCACCACTTTTGAGCAAATGTATGATGAGTTGACAAGTACCCTGGGCGGACGGGCAGCGGAAGATATTATTTTTGGCCAGGTTTCTACTGGAGCTCTCAATGATCTTGAAAAGGTTACCAAACAGGCTTATGCAATGGTGGTTTATTTTGGGTTGAATAAAAAAATCGGAAATGTGAGTTATTATGACTCCAGCGGTCAGAATGAATATAATTTCACAAAACCATACTCTGAAAAAACAGCCCAGACCATTGATGAAGAGGTTAGTGACCTGATAGAAAAGGCTTATTCGCGTGCCAAGGATATGTTGTTGACCAAAAAGGACAAACTCATGCAGCTCGGTGATTTGCTGCTTGAAAAGGAAGTTATTTTCCGCGAAGACCTTGAAAGGATATTTGGCAAAAGGCCTTTTCCGGATTCTGAGCATGCCCGGGAGCAGGAGTTTGGCGTGGGTTCGTCCATGAATACCAAAGAGGATAAAGCCCCACCTTTGAGTGAGTCATAAATTCACCCCATGAAGGAGAGTACTTCCAAGGAAAAAATTTTGAAGAAAATCCGGGATGCCCTGGTCAATGGCATGCCAACCCCTTATGAGGGTGTTGATGGTGGTGTGGGTGTGTTTCACAAACCTGATGCTGACTATCGTGAAGAGGCTTTTGCTGAGGCGCTCATCCGCGAAAATGGACGGTTTGTGTTTTGCAAAGATGTGGATGAATTGACCCGGGGTTTGCACAGCCTTTTATCAAAAAAAGGAATTCAGCAGGTATTTTCCGGGGAAAATTTTCTTTTTGGCTTACTGAAGGAATTGAACGTTAGAGTTGCCGGAGAAACAGAAGAACTGGCCACTTGCGGGGCAGCTGTTACCGGCTGTGAGGCACTTGTTGTACGTCACGGATCGGTTGTTTTAAGCAGCCGGCAGCTTATGAGCCGCAGAGGCTTCATTACTCCACCCGTTCATATTGTGGTTGCCACGAACAAACAACTTCTTGATGAACCCAAAGATGTGTTTCGGTTTCTGCAGGCAAAGTATGGCAAAGAAATCCCCTCCCTGATCAGTTTTGTTACAGGTCCGGGAAGAACTGCGGATATTGAAAAAAATCTGGTGATTGGTGCCCACGGTCCGAAAGAGTTGTATATTTTTATGCTGGATATTTCAGCAACATTTGAATAAAGACAATGTATTCATACAGCAGGGGATTCCTGTTGGTTCGTAACTGATTTACGCATGAAAGATAACTGGCAGAAAATATACAGCAATACCCTGGAACACAGGCTTAAGATTGTTCAGGCTGTTCTGAAAGATGCCGGAATCAGGAGTGTCATCATGAATAAAAAAGATTCTGCATATCTTTTTGGGGAACTGGAGCTTTACGTGCAAACCGATGATGTAATGAAAGCAAAGCAAATAATCAATAAGGAATCGTTGTGAGTAATCTGGCCCGGAGAACAATTACAGGTATTGTATTGGTGTTATTGGTCATAGCGTCAATCATCACACATCAATATTCATTTTCGCTGCTTTTCCTGATTTTTACTGGTGTCGGGTTATGGGAGTTCTACTCTTTGGTAGAGAGGGCCGGGGTTTATCCCAATAAGACAGCAGGAATACTGGCAGGTATGGTACTTTTCGCCACCAATGCGCTGATTGCAACCAACACCCTGCACCTGACCTGGCTCCTTCTGAATTTTGTTTTTATTTTTCTGATTTTTCTGCTCGAATTATACCGGAACAACCCCAATCCATTCACAAATATTGCATTTACATTTTTCGGGTTGCTGTATGTGGCGCTTCCGTTTTCCCTGTTGAATTATTTTCCCAATCCCGCATTTCTTCCAGGGGTGTACCACTCAAGTTTGTTACTGGGTTTCTTTTTTCTTGTCTGGATCAACGAAACTGCTGCTTATGTGATCGGAACAGCGATTGGGCGTCACCATCTGTTTAAGCGGGTTTCTCCGAAGAAAACCTGGGAGGGAGCCCTCGGAGGCGGGTTGCTCGCGCTTGTATGTGCTGTACTGATTGCGTCTCATTATCAGCAGATATCAATGACCGATTGGTTGGTAATTGCCCTGATTGTGGTTGTTTTTGGCTCATACGGTGATTTGTTTGAGTCGATGTTCAAACGAAGCATTAAAGCAAAAGACAGCGGAAATATTTTACCCGGACACGGTGGCGTGCTGGACCGGTTTGACGGTGTATTTATAGCAGCTCCCTTCGTTTTTGTTTATTTACTGATGACCTACTGAGTTTATTCATGGTAATGGTTATCTGGACGTTTGTGCGTGGTATTTAAAAATCTGACAAAGAATACTGAACTGATGAAGATTCACAAGGAGGGGTACAAAATTGTTTTAGTTACAGCGATCATCTTTATGATGGCCGGTTTTGCAGCATATCTGGCCATACCCGGCTCCAGTCGCTGGCTTTATATTATCATTATTTTGCTGCTTATTCTTTTTGGAGGCGTATTATACTTTTTTCGTCATCCAAAGAGGACCCCGCCGGCTGATCAGGGCGTGTTCCTGAGTCCGGCAGATGGCACCGTGGTTGCCGTGGAAAAAACCGTGGAGGCCGAATTCTTTGACCAACCAATGCTGCAAGTATCCGTTTTTATGTCTCCCCTCAATGTGCATCTTAATCGTTATCCGCTGGATGCACGGGTAATTTACAGAGCATACCATCCTGGCCGGTTTTTGGTGGCCTGGCACCCCAAATCAAGTCTTCACAATGAGCGGATGACCACCGTATTTGAAACCCGTTCCGGATTGCAGTTTATGGTCAGGCAGATCGCCGGGGTTGTGGCCCGGCGAATTGTCTGCTACAGCAAGGAAGGGGAGAAGGTGACGCAGGGTGGGGAACTGGGTTTTATAAAATTTGGCTCCCGGGTGGATGTGTTTCTCCCTCAGGATACAATGGTTACGGTGAAGCCCGGTGACAAAGTGAAAGGAGGCCTTTCCGCCCTTGCTGAACTGACCCCCTCAGAGGATTGATATGAGTTCTTTCAGAGCAGCGATGCGGTAAGTAGGGGTGATCGTGCAAGCATCGTCATTTGCCGATAACCACGCCTGATCCATCCCCTGCCTGAATGCCCCTTCAATATCTGCCACCGGATCGTCTCCGATCATTAATGCGTTTTCCGGTGAGGCTCCAGTAAGGTCCAAGGCGTATTTGAAAATTTCGGGTGCCGGCTTCTGTGCGCCGGCTTTTTCAGAAGTGATGATGTGCCGGAAAAAAGGCATGAGTCCGCAACGTACCATCTTCGGGTATTGTACTTCTTCAAATCCGTTTGTGATGATGTGCAGCTTATAACTTTTTGACAAATATTGCAATGTAGAGACCGTGCCGGGGAGCAGGCGCTTCTGTGAAGGGCTTATTTTCAAGTAATTACTAGCAAAATCCCCGGCAAATTCTTCTTTCAGGCCACAGGCTTTCAGGGTATCAGCAAAACGGCGCAGATTCAATGTTTCCTTGCTGATCTCTTTGCGTTTATACTTTTCCCATAAGGCAAGATTAATTGGTCTGTAAATATCCATGAATGTGTCAAAGTCAACGTTACCGTTATCGCTGAAATTGAATTCATGGAAGAGCCTGTGGAGGGTGTTCCGATTATTGGCATCAAAGTCATAAAGTGTGCGGTCCAGGTCAAAAAAAAGGTGCTTGTATTTTCGCATGCAGCAAATTTAGTATTAATCATGAACTGTGCCAGTGAAGAATGCCCTCTTTGTCAGTGCTGATAACCCCTTTATCCTGTAAGTGGCGGATTACGCTGATGACTTTTTTTTCTGACAACTGGATATCCAGTTCGTGGATAAGGCTTTCCAGCCTGATTTGTTTTGTCCGGATATTTTGCCTGACCAGATCATGAATCTGATCAAACTCATAGGAAGACACCCCCGTTTTGTTTTTCTCCAGGCATACATCGCATTGTCCGCATCTCACAGCTTCCGTTTCTCCAAAATATGCGAGCAGGTTGAGGCTGCGGCACCTGTTCGATGACCTGGCGTAATCAAGCATGGCATTCATCCTTTGCCCTGCAAACGCTTTCCTTTCTTTGTAGACCGATTTTGAAATGGTAAGATCTGCTTCCGACATGCGTTCCTCAAGAAACGTAATCAGGGGTTGTTCGTTTTGTTTTTTGTAATGAAGGATCTGCATGTTGTGGAGTTCGGAAAGCAGTTTCTGTACATTGTCTTTGGGAATACCGGATCTTTTGGCGATATCTGTTTCCCTGATTTTGGTGAATTCAGAAAAAAGTCCACTGTAGGATCGCAAGAGCAATTTAATGAAAGTATCGTACCCCGGGTTGGCAACCTGAAAACGATAGAGTGTCTCGTTGTTGACCAGAAACATAATTCGGGAGGGATTGGACATGGCTTCAGATACGGCCAGGTACCCCTCTTTTTCCAAAAAGCCCAGTGCATTGAATACCACAAACGGGTCCATGTCGTAATTTTTTGAAAATGTTGTCAGTTCAAAAGGCATGCTTTGGTCCTTTCCACTTCCGATCGCCAGCTGGAAATAATTGCCAAGACAGGTGTACACCCTTTTAATCAGTTTCAAAGGAGGGAAAGACCTTTCATGAAACTCTTTCAGATCGATGATGTCGGACTCATTAAAAAGCAATATGGCATATGCTTTTTTTTCGTCGCGTCCGGCCCGCCCTGCTTCCTGAAAATAGGCTTCCGGGCTGTCGGGCAGATCCATGTGCACCACAAACCTGACATTGGGTTTGTCAATACCCATTCCGAAAGCATTGGTTGATACAACGATTCGTGTACGTTCCTTCATCCAGGCATTTTGTTTCGTATCCCTCTCCAATGGGGTGAGTCCTGCATGGTAGAAATCTGCACTGACCCCTTGTTGTTCAAGCCAACGGGCTATTTCTCTTGTTCGTTTCCGGTTCCTGACATAAACCACGCCCGTACCAGGGACATTTCTGCATATTTTCAAAAGTCTGTTCAACTTGTCTTCTTCCCTGAAAACCACATAGGCCAGATTTTTACGCTCAAAACTTTTCTGAAAGATCCTGGGTGACCGGAATTGGAGTTTTTCCTGGATATCATTGACAACCTGTGGGGTAGCGGTGGCAGTCAGGGCCAGGACAGGGGTGTTTGGGATCAGTGTTCGTATTTCAGCAATCCGTAAATAGGGGGGGCGGAAATCATAGCCCCATTGAGAAATGCAATGTGATTCATCGACCGCGAGCAGGTTAACATTCATTTTTTCCATTCTGCTCCGGATAAGATCTGTGGTAAGCCGCTCAGGACTGAGATAAAGAAACTTGACGTCTCCGTAAACGCAGTTGTCAACGGCGTTGTCAATTTCTATCCGGCTCATCCCATGATAAATGCCGGTGGCTTTGATCCCTTTTTCTTTTAAAGCCTGAACCTGATCCTTCATCAGGGCAATGAGGGGGCTTACCACGATGCACAAACCCTCCAGTGCAACTCCGGGAACCTGATAGCAAAGGGATTTCCCTCCGCCTGTGGGCAACAGTGCAAGGGTGTCCTGGCCATCGATTACAGAGCGGATTATGTCTTCCTGCAGTGGTCTGAAAGAAGAAAACCCCCAATATTTTAAAAGAATGGAATTCAGGTCCAATGCGTGTTGTTTTTGGTGTTATAACCAAATTTACAAAATATTTGAATCGACCTGGTGAATGCAAACCTGATCCGCAGTGAAAAAAGCCTTACCGGTTGAAAAAAAATGCTGTTTGATTTATGATTTCCGTTGTTTTAAACAAGCAGCACAGTCGCTGCCAAAATCTGCACAGTCTTTTTGTTTACCGGGAGACTTCCGGAAATAGACAGCCATGCGCCTGATGGTAAAAAGAAGGGCTGCGATCAGAACAAGTGCGGTAAAAATCCATTGTGTGGTCATAACGACAGAATAAGACTTCCTGTTTGGTAAACAATAAATGATATGATCCAGGCTACCAGGGTGGTGTAAACCATGGTAAATACGCCCCATTTCCAATGGCCGCCTTCCCTTCCGATGGTGGCGATGACCCCGATGCAGGGGAAATACAGAAGTACAAACAACATAAATGACAGTGCCACCAGGGGGGTGAAAACGGGTTCTCCTTTCCTGGGGCCAGACCCGTAAGTTTGGGCTTGAATTTTTTCAACCAGACTCTGGCTGTGGGCCTGAACGGTTTCATCTACCTGGTAGAGCACAGCAATGGTACTTACCACAATCTCTTTGGCTGCTACCCCGGACAGAATGCTGATGCTCATTTTCCAGTCAAAACCAAGTGGGGCCATTACGGGCTGAATGGTTTTTCCAATGCGTCCGATATAACTGTTTTCCTGCCGCTCTACCTGAATACGGCTTTCCATGTTCTGGATGGCATAGGCTTTATCAGTCTTGAGGGCATTGATGGTCAGGGTATCTGAGTCAGGGATGGTGTCCATTTTTGCTTCATAAAGCGAAACAATGGCTTCTTCCTGTTCCTCAGCCTGGGCAGCGTAATGCCCGCCCCCGGGGAAATAGCCCAGTGCCCAGATGATGATGGAGGCTACCAGGATAATACCGCTGATCTTTTTAATATAATGAACGGCTTTGTCCCACATATGAATGGTAATGGCCCTGATGGTGGGAGTACGGTAGGGCGGTAGTTCCATGACAAATGGCGCTTCTTCAGAGCGGAACATAAACCGTTTAAGCAGCAGAGCCATGCCGATTGCTACCGATACCCCGGTGGCATAGATGATAAACAGCATGGTACCGCGGTACTCCGTAAAAAATGCCGAAATAAAAAGCACATAAATGGGTAGCCTGGCACTGCAGGAGATGAAGGGATTGATCAGCATGGTAAGCATGCGGTCATTGCGGTTTGACAGGGTGCGTGTGGCCATAATGGCCGGCACATTACAGCCGAAGCCCATTAAAAGTGGAATAAAGGACTTACCATGCAGCCCGATCTTGTGCATGAGCTTATCCATAATAAATACGGCCCTTGACATATAACCGGTGTCTTCCATCAGGCTGATAAAAAAGAATAACAGCATGATGTTGGGAAGAAATACGATAACACCTCCGACGCCACTCACCACTCCATTGATCAGCATGTCTTTGAACGGGCCCGGCTGCATTTGCTGGTCAAGAAAAGAGCCCAGGCCGTCAACGCCCGCTTCGATCCAGTCCATCGGATAGCTGCCCAGGAAAAAAGTTACAGAAAACATCGCCCACATAAAAAACAGGAATATGGGGAAGCCGAACAATTTGTGTGTCAGAAAAGTGTCAATGATTTCGCTGGCTTTTCTTTCTTCAGGTTTGCCCGGCTGCAGAGTTTCTTTCAATGCTCCGGCAATAAATCCGTATTTAAGGTCAGTGATGACTGACTCCAGGGGTTCGCCAAACTCATTTTCCAGTTTTTTTATTTCCTGCCGGGTAACATTTCCGATCTCTTCATGATTGTGGCAATGTTCAGTGATGGTTCTCCAGGAAATTTTATCGCCTTCCAGGAGTTTAATGGACAAAAAACGGGAAGATATGAGGTCTGTCAAATGCTCATTGCCTTCAGCCCGAATCAGTTTCTGTATTTTGCCAATTGATTCTTCGACCAATGATCCGTAATTAATATGGATATGGCGGATGATGTCATCCCGGTCTTCATATACTTCAATGACTTTGTTAAAAACATCCTCAATCCCTTTCCCTTTTGAGCTGACTGCGGGGATAATGGGGATCCCAAGCATTTTACCCAGCGATTCGTAATCCAAAACATCACCCTTTGCCTCCATTTCGTCGTACATGTTCAAAACCATCACAACGCGGACATCCATGTCGATGAGCTGGGCTGTAAGATAGAGGTTTCGCTCAAGGTTGGATCCGTCAACGATGTTGATCACCACGTCGGGGAGTTTTCCGGTGATAAAATCACGGACAAACACTTCTTCAGGGGTGTAAGCTGAAATCGAATAGGTGCCGGGCAGGTCGGTAATGTTGAAACGATACCCGTTTTGATAATAACGGGCTTCTTTGGCATCCACGGTTACTCCACTGTAGTTTCCGACCCGTTCTCTTGAACCGCTTGCATGGTTGAAAAAAGTTGTTTTGCCGGAATTGGGATTTCCCACCAGAGCCACGTTGATTGTACTTCCCGGTTTCCGGAAAGTGGCGGCTTCTTCGGTAAAAAATACACCATTGAACGAATCTTCACGTGTTGGGTGAAAATCTTTTTCAGGGATGACTTCAATCAATTGGGATTCACTGCGTCTCAGGGAAACATTGTACCCCATAATATTGTATTCAATGGGGTCGCGCAGCGGAGCCTTTTTTACAACCTGTACAGTTTTGCCAACCACAAAACCCATCTCAATGATGCGCTTACGAAATCCTCCGCGTCCTTTTACCTTGATTATGATTCCCCGTTCCCCGTTTTGCAGGTCATTTAAAGTCATATCGGTGTATTTGATCTGGTTGTTTATTTAGATTCAATTAAAACTAGGCAAAAGTAATAAAAAACATTTAAATGGTAAGGCAGGGGTGCTACAGCCCCAGGTTATTTGATTGTTTGATCACGGGAGCACGATACCGGCCCGCATCTACACGATACCGGCCCGCATCTATCTGAAAAGTTTGCTTCAACCAACCAAAATGTTATACAATCGCAAAGAAGTTGTATTTTTGAATTGTGCCTCCCGGCTGATGAGTGATGCAAAATTGCCCTGAGCCGGTTATTATCAGAATTGTGTCATTTTGAAAATTGTTTGCAATGTCAAAATCCATCATGTTGAAGCGCCGGATCAAGGCAAGTCCCGAGGAGGTTTACAGGGCTCTGATCAATCCGTTTACCATTGAACTTTGGACAGGTGATCCGGCGGTGATGAGTGATGAGCCCGGATCCATGTTTACGATGCTGGACGGGAACATTGTTGGAGAAAACGTGTCTTTTGAACCCAACCGATCCCTTCGTCAAAAGTGGTTCTTCGGGGAGGATCATGCCTCCGATGTGTTGATAGAACTTTTCCCTGATAAGGCAAATACCCTTATAAAGATTCAGCACACCGGGATCCCCGAAGAAGCATATGACAATATGCTGGAAGGTTGGAACGAATCTTACCTGGATTCTCTGAAAAACTTTTTTGAGAAATAACCGGGAGTACTCACACGTTGAAGCGGACGTGGAAGATGTCGCCATCCTGGACGATATAGTTTTTCCCCTCTATATTGAATTTTCCGGCCTGTTTGCAGGCCTGCTCTGAGCCCAATTCAATGAAGTCCTTTACTGTTTTGACTTCTGCGCGAATGAAACCCCTCTCCATGTCGGAGTGAATGACCCCTGCTGCTTTTGGAGCCGGTGTTCCTGCCCGGATCGTCCATGCCCTGACTTCTTTCGGCCCCTCAGTAAAAAAGGTATGGAGGTTTAGTGTCCGGTATGCGGCCCTGATAAGTTTATGAACGGCCGGTTCTTTCAGTCCAAGGTCTTCCAGGAAAGCCTGCCTGTCTTCTTCGTCCTCCAGGCTGGCAATTTCCGCCTCTGCCTGGGCTGCAATAATCAGCATTTCACAGTTTTCCTCTTCGATCGCCGCCCTGACGGATTCTGCATGGTCATTGCCCCCTGCTGCGGAAGCTTCGTCCACGTTACAAACATATATTACCGGCTTTATAGTAAGCAGGAAACAGTCTTCAAAAAATTTTTTATCTGATTCATTCAGATCGAAAGTCCGGGCTGGCTGTCCGTTTTCAAAATGATCCATCAGGCCGCCCAAAACATCGGTCCCGTGTTTGGCTTCTTTGTCGCCTACAGCTGCAACTTTACGGAGCCGTTCAAGCTTTTTCTCCACGGTTTCCATATCTTTGGTGACCAGCTCAAGATCGATAATTTCTTTGTCACGGAGCGGGTTAATGCTTCCCTCCATATGCGGAACGGTGTCATCATCAAAACAACGCAACACGTGAATAATGGCATCAGTTTGTCTGATGTCTGCCAGAAACTGGTTGCCGCCTTTGATGCTGCTGCTGCCTTTGGTCAGTCCTGGAATATCAATGATATTAACGGTGGTAGGTACCACTTTAGCCGGCTTGACCAGGCTGGCAATTGCATCCAGTCTTGGGTCGGGTACTTCAAATTGACCCAGATTTGTACGGCCTGGTGTTTGCTCTGTTGTATTTTTGCCACGGGACAGGGAGTTGAACAATGTTGTTTTGCCGGCTCCGGCAATGCCAACGATTCCGCATTGTAACGCCATAAAGATTCAGATTTTTAAAGGTGCAAAGATACAAAATTGCACCAAGATAAAACCCGTTATTTTGTTCTGAACCTGCCTGGTCTCTGCCTGTATATGTCTTGAGCCTGTGTTAATCCTTTACCCTTTTTTATTTGACCTGAGAGCCGGGGTACTGGGTCAGCACGCCAGCAACCTGGGTGGACTGATCGCCCGCGACTTTGCCGGAATCTGTTTGGGTGAATGGGAAAATTATGTATTTTAAGGATCGTAAAACTCAACAGGTATTTCTATGATCAAAACCATTGAAACCGAAAAGTTGCCCATCAGGATGTGGCTTGATGATGTGGAAGAAGGTGCTTTGTCGCAGGCTAAAAACCTGGCCAACTTTCCCTATGCTGTAAAACACATTGCACTGATGCCCGATTGTCATAAAGGTTTTGGAATGCCCATCGGCGGGGTGATGGCAACCCGTGAAGTAATTGTTCCCAATGCCGTGGGGGTGGATATCGGTTGCGGAATGTGTGCAGTACAAACCTCACTCTCTGAGTTACCCAGGAAACAGCTCCTGGAGTTGTTATCCGGCATCCGATCACGGATCCCCCTGGGGCACCGGCATCACAAAAACAGTCAGGATCCCGGGCGTATGCCGGATACCGGTAAGCGCGGATCCATGCCTGTTGTGCAGCGTGAATTCAGGAGTGCGACACGCCAGATCGGAACCCTGGGCGGAGGAAATCATTTTATTGAAATCCAGAAGGGTACAGACGGGCAGATATGGATCATGATTCATTCAGGTAGTCGTAATATCGGCAAACAGGTTGCGGATCATTACAACAGGCTTGCGGTGAAATTGAATGAAAAATGGAAAAGTCCGGTACCCCGCTCTCATCAGCTGGCTTATCTGCCTTTAGGCAGCGAAGAGGGCAAGCGCTATATTCGTGAAATGAATTATTGCGTTGATTTTGCATTTGCAAGCCGTAAGTTAATGATGGACAGAACCATTCAGGTATTTGAATCGGTTGTCGGCCGGGGTTTTAAAACGGCCCCGATGATCAATATTGCTCACAACTATGCAGCTTTTGAAAACCATTTCGGTGAAGATGTGGTCGTACACCGGAAAGGTGCCACCAAAGCTGACATGGATACCACCGGGATCATACCCGGGAGTCAGGGGGCCAACAGCTATATCGTGAAGGGCAAGGGAAACCGGGACAGTTTTAATAGTTGCTCTCACGGAGCGGGCAGAACCATGGGACGGAAGCAGGCCATTCGTTCACTCGATCTGGCCGCTGAGGTAAAAAAACTTGAAGAGAAAGGTGTGTTACATGCCATCAGGAAACAGAGCGACCTGGAGGAAGCTGCCAGTGCATATAAGGATATATCTCATGTGATGGAGCTTCAGCGTGATCTGGTGGATGTGCTGGTGGAGCTCAGTCCGTTGGCCGTGATCAAAGGGTAACCCTGATTTAACGAACCTTTTTTACAGTTTTTGCCACATCCTGGCCGTTGTGTTTTCTCTCAATGGTAAATTCAACCGTGTCGCCAACCAAC
Source organism: Bacteroidales bacterium (assembly GCA_003554665.1). The sequence continues at coordinate 24,616 of PWGY01000267.1, forward strand.
AAATCGGTAAAGTCCACATTGATCAGGTCAGTATAATGGAAAAACAAATTATTATTTGGGTAGCTGATAAATCCATACCCGTTTTTCAGACTGAGGACATCTCCGACATGCACTTCGTTGTCTTGTGAATAAGATTTATTGGCGGAGCCTGGATCATCCTGTACAAAAAGATTGACCAGCAAGGGGTCGGTTGCTCCATTCTGACTTTCAATAAGTTCATGCATTTTTACCGGATAGGTAACTTCTTTTAAAAGGCCCTGTGAAGTACGTGTAATAACCTTTTGCCCCTCGTCGTTGGTAAAGTCAAAGTCCCAGCACAACAACATGACCCTGATTCCCATTGCATTCAGCTTACGTATCAGTGGTACGAAATCCCCATCGGAAGCAATCAGCACAAGCACATCCATTTTGCCCGACATAGCCATGTCATAAGCCTCCAGTGCAAGATATACATCCACGTTCTTTTCTTCACGTTTACCATGGAAGCTTTTTATGGGGAAATAATGGGTAACGAGGCCTTCGGACATCAGGATATCATCAAATACCCTTTCATAATACAATTGGTTGCCTCTTTGGGCTGCGTCCTGGGCGCTGATTCTGCCCCTGAAATAATGAGCATCGGTAATGCGGCAAAGTTCAGTCTTTGCAGATTCTTCTCTTCCAACCTGATCCCTGATAAATGCATGTAATCCTGCAATGCTGAGCCTTCTTTGCCTGGAATGCACATAATTATAATAATTGCTTACGTGCAGAAAATAATTGCCGTCATAGAATACACCTATCCTTGTCAGTTTTTGTGGATTTCCTTCAGTCATTGATTCTAAAGAATAAAAATGATTTATTTCCAATAAAGGGTTTGTTTGTCTGCAGCCAGATTTTTAGATGATGGATAATATTGTTAAATTTTTGTTAATCTATTAAAATAAATTGCTAAGCTAAAAAAAATGGTTTTTGTGATCATGTGACGTAGCTTAAAAGGGCTACGTCTGTTGATGCAAATCTAAACAAAATATGGCAATAATAAATGGTTTTACGGATTTTATGCGATGGCCTTAGCATATTAGGTAAAAGGGCTTAATTTTGTAGCCATTAAAAACTATTTTCATGGGAAAAGAAAAACCGGGAATACCCAAAGGAACCAGGGACTTTAACCCCGTTGAGATTGCCAGACGGGATTATATATTTGAAACCATTAAGGAGGTATATCGAAAGCATGGGTTCAGACCCATTGAAACCCCTGCAATGGAGAACCTGTCAACGCTGATGGGCAAGTATGGCGAAGAGGGTGACCGCCTGATTTTTCGAATTTTGAATTCCGGTGATTTTGCCGGAAAAGTTCCTGACCCTCTGTGGCAGTCAAAAGACCCGGGGGCTTTATCCGCAAAAATATGTGAAAAAGCATTGCGGTACGATTTGACGGTTCCGTTTGCGAGGTATGTGGTACAACATCAGCATGAAATCACTTTCCCTTTTAAGCGTTACCAGATTCAGCCAGTATGGCGGGCTGACCGCCCCCAGAAGGGTCGTTACAGGGAATTTTTTCAGTGCGATGCAGATGTGATCGGAAGTGATTCGCTGGTAAATGAGGCAGAGTTTCTGCAAATCATTGATACGGTTTTCTCAAATCTGGGCATACGGGTTGTAATAAAACTTAACAATCGCAAAATACTTGCCGGGCTTGCAGAATTTATCGGGCATGCAGACAAGATGACTGCCATTACAACAGCCATTGACAAGCTTGATAAAATCGGCTTGAACGGTGTGATTCTTGAGCTCAGGGAAAAGGGACTTGACGATGTGGCTGTGGAAAAGCTGATGCCGGTACTGAAACTTGAGGGGAGCAACCAGGAAAAAATTGACCGTTTGCTTGACATCCTGAAACAGACAGAAACAGGGCGCAAAGGGATTGAAGAAATTGCTGAAGTTTTTGGCATTATTTCGGGCACGCCACTTGACTGCAGACTTGAGCTTGATCTGACCCTGGCAAGAGGTCTGAATTACTATACAGGAGCGATCATCGAGGTCAAAGCATTGGATGTTTCCATTGGCAGTATCTGTGGTGGGGGACGCTATGACGACCTTACAGGGATTTTTGGGCTGAAGGATGTGTCAGGGATCGGTATTTCTTTCGGTGCCGACAGGATTTATGATGTAATGCAGGCCCTGAATATCTTTCCAAAAACGTTGGGAACCTTTACCCGGCTGATGGCAGTAAACTTTGGCCGAAAAGAAAGGGACTATTGCCTTCCCTTCCTTCAGCGTTTGCGTGATAAAGGAATTGGCTGTGAGATGTATCCCGATCCTGTCAAAATGAAAAAACAAATGCAGTATGCCGATAAAAACAACATCCCTTTTGTGCTTATGGCCGGGGAGGAAGAAATGAAGAAGGGGGTGTATTCCCTGAAAGATATGCGGAATGGAGAACAGGAACAGTTGCCTCCGGGGGAAATTGAACAGATCATTTCGGTTACTGAGTAAAAAATTTGCTTTAATGAAAACGCACCATATTAATTCTCAGCCCATTGATTTTGATGTTATACGAAAAGTGCTGGATCCGGAGGTCAGGCTGCAGCTTTCTGATGAAGCAAGGCAGCGTGTTATACGATGCCGGGTTTATCTCGACGACCGGATTGAGCACGGTGGTGAGCCGATATATGGTGTAACTACCGGTTTTGGTTCTTTGTGCAACCACAGCATTTCACGCACTGATCTGAGTACTTTACAGCGCAACCTGGTTATGTCACATGCCTGCGGAACCGGTGATGAGGTACCGGAAGAGATTGTCAGGCTGATGCTTTTTCTGAAAATACAGTCACTGGCTTACGGACATTCAGGAGTGCGGATGGAAACCCTTGACCGCCTCCTTGGTTTTTTTAATCATGAGATTTATCCGGTGATCTATACACAGGGCTCACTGGGTGCATCCGGTGATCTTGCTCCACTGGCGCACTTATCACTGCCTTTGCTCGGCCTGGGTGAAGTCTGGTATAAAGGTGAACGGACTGATGCCGGTGAGCTGATGGACCGGCTGGGGTGGGCTCCACTGGAGCTGGCAGCCAAAGAAGGACTGGCGCTGCTGAATGGAACACAATTTATGGCAGCATACGGCATATGGGCACTTAGCAGGGTGTTCGAACTGTCTTTGTGGTCAGATCTTACCGGGGCCTTGTCGCTGGAAGCCTATATGGGGCGTTCTGATCCTTTCTTTGATCAGGTTCACAGGGTAAGACATCACGTCGGGCAGTTGGAAACAGCGGAAAATATCCGGAAAATTCTGGAAGGCAGTGCCCTGATGCAAGAAAAGAGAAATTATGTCCAGGATCCCTATTCTTTCCGTTGCATGCCCCAGGTACATGGTGCAAGCAAGGATGCCATCAATTATGTAGCCGGGGTGTTTTTAAATGAGATGAACGCAGTGACGGATAACCCTACACTTTTTCCGGATGATGACCTGATAATTTCTGCCGGTAATTTCCATGGTCAGCCTTTGGCAATGAGTCTGGATTATCTCAGCATAGCTATGGCAGAGCTGGCCAATATATCTGAACGACGAGTTTATCGGCTGATCGCAGGCCAGCGGGATCTTCCCTCTTTCCTGGTGGCCAATCCGGGGTTGAATTCTGGTTTTATGATCCCCCAGTATGCTGCTGCCTCCATTGTTAGCCAAAACAAGCAACTTTGCACCCCCGCTTCAGTTGATTCCATTGAATCATCGCAGGGACAGGAAGACCATGTAAGTATGGGTGCCAATGCTGCAGTGAAGACCATTTCCGTGATGAAAAACCTGGAAAGAGTCCTGGGGGTTGAGTTGCTTACAGCCTGTCAGGCACTGGGGTTCCGTGACACGGAAAAAGCGGCTCCTGTCCTGAAAAAACTGTACAATGACTTCAGAAAAGAAGTCCCTTTTATCGGGGATGATACTCTGATGTACAGGGAAATGCACAAAGCACAGAATTTTATTCAGGGAACCCGCCCAGAGGTATATATAAAAAAGTCGCCTGCTTAAAACAGGCGACTTTTTTATATGAAAGGGTCCGTGGTGTTGCTTAATTGGTTGAGTAAGCGGAACCGCCTTCCTTCACCATTTTTTCCTTCACCACAGCCTGGGCCGCAGCCAGTCTTGCAATCGGCACCCGGAAAGGTGAACAGCTCACATAGTCCATGCCAACCGTGTGGCAGAACTCGACGGAACTTGGTTCCCCGCCATGCTCTCCGCAGATTCCGATCTTCAAGCCGGGACGTCCCTGACGACCACGTTCCACACCCATTTTTACCAATTGTCCGACACCCTCCTGATCCAGTACCTGGAAAGGATCGTTTTCGAGCAATCCTTTATCAAGATAAACCGGAAGGAAACGTCCTGCATCGTCTCTGGAATATCCAAAAGTCATCTGGGTAAGGTCGTTTGTGCCGAAAGAGAAGAACTCCGCGCTCTTTGCAATTTTATCAGCAATCAGTGTAGCACGGGGAATTTCGATCATGGTTCCCACCAGGTATTGTACTTTGTCGCCACGTTCTTCGAACACTTTTTCTGCAGTTTCGCGAACGATTTGCTCCTGGAGTTCCATTTCCTTGTCAGTTCCGGTCAGGGGGATCATGATTTCAGGAATGGCCTTCACGCCTTTTTTCTTCAGGTTAAGCGCAGCTTCAATAATTGCCCTGGTCTGCATTTCGGAGATTTCCGGATAAGTATTACCCAGGCGACACCCCCTGTGTCCAAGCATGGGGTTCATTTCATGCAGGGCGTCTACAGCAGCTTTCACCTCTTCAGGGGAAACTCCCAGTTCGTTAGCCATTTCTTGCTGGTTTTCTTCCTCATGGGGGAGGAATTCATGCAGGGGCGGATCAAGCAGTCTCACAGTTACCGGGAGGTCGTGCATGGCCTCAAAGATCCCTTCAAAATCCTCACGCTGAATCGGCAGCAGTTTGTTCAGTGCCTTACGGCGTCCGGCCTCATCCTTGGCCAGAATCATTTCACGCATTGCGGTAATCCGCTTACCTTCAAAGAACATGTGTTCGGTCCGGCAGAGGCCGATCCCTTTGGCACCAAATTCGCGCGCTACTTTGGAATCTTTTGGCGTATCTGCGTTGGTGCGGACATGCATGTGGGTGTATTTTTCGGCCAGGTCCATCAGTTTGGCAAAATCGCCGCTCATCTCAGGATCCATGGTTTTAACCTTGCCCTCAAACACCTCACCGGTTGTTCCGTTCAGGGAAATGAAATCACCTTCTTTGAATTCTTTCCCGTCGATGGTCATGGTTTTTTTCCTGTAATTAACGTTCAGGGCACCGGCACCTGATACGCAGCACTTACCCATTCCCCGGGCTACTACCGCTGCGTGTGAAGTCATTCCGCCGCGTGCCGTCAGAATACCATTGGCGGCATCCATTCCACTGAGATCTTCCGGGGAAGTTTCAATCCGTACCAAAATCACTTGCTTTCCTTGCTGTGCCCAATCAGCGGCATCGTCTGCAAAGAAAACGACCTGCCCTGTTGCGGCACCAGGTGAGGCCGGAAGACCTTTGGCCAACAAGTTGGCTTTGGCCAGTTCTTTGGTGTCAAACACGGGGTGGAGCAATTCGTCCAGTTTGTTGGGTTCTACACGCAACATGGCTTCCTCTTCACTGATGATGCCTTCGCGCAGCATATCCATGGCAATTTTTACCATGGCAGGTCCGGTGCGTTTACCGTTTCGGGTCTGCAGCATCCAGAGTCTGCCTTCCTGGATGGTGAATTCCAGGTCCTGCATATCACCGTAGTGCTTTTCCAGCTTCTCCTGCTGACGATCCAGTTCCTGGTAAATTTCCGGGAAAAGCTCCTCAAGTGAAGGATATACTTCTTTTCTTTCTTCCTCGGACACACCTTGCAGTTTAGCCCAGCGAAGCGATCCTTCTTTTGTAATCTGCCTTGGCGTTCGTGTGCCTGCAACCACATCTTCGCCCTGAGCATTTACCAGGTATTCACCGTTAAAAATCTTCTCTCCTGTAGCGGCATCACGGGTAAAGGCCACTCCTGTGGCTGAGGTGTCGCCCATGTTTCCGTAAACCATCGCCTGTACATTGATGGCAGTTCCCCACTCTGAAGGGATGTTGTATTTCTTCCTGTAATAGGTTGCCCTTGGGTTGTTCCATGACTCAAAAACAGCCATTACCGATCCCCAGAGTTGCTCCCACGGATCCTCGGGGAAGTCCTTGCCTGTTTTCTCTTTTACAGCTTTCTTGAAACGGTCGACCAGTTCTCTCAGGTCTTCAGTACTGAGATCCTGATCTGTATCAGCCTTCTTTTCCTCCTTGAGTTCGTCCATGATCACGTCAAAGGGATCTTCCTCTTCCTTGCTGTCGGGTTTCATGCCCATTACCACGTCACCATACATCTGAACAAACCGTCTATATGAATCCCAGACAAACCGTTCATTGCCTGTTTTTTTGCTGAGGCCTTCCAGGGTTTTTTCATTGAGGCCCAGGTTCAGTACGGTGTCCATCATGCCCGGCATAGATGCCCGTGCACCTGAACGAACAGACAGAAGCAGCGGATTGTCTTTGTCTCCGAATCCTGCGCCCATCTCTTTCTCTACACGTCGCATGTTCTCTCTGACTTCCTCCTCAATGGCTTTCACCACGCCCTGATACCCCACCTGATTATACAATGTGGAAGTGTCGGTGGTAATGGTAAAACCGGGTGGTACCGGAACACCGATATTAACCATTTCGGCAAGGTTGGCTCCCTTGCCGCCAAGCGTGTTTCGCATCGTGGCATCTCCGTCCGCCTTTTTTCCTCCGAAAAAATACACCTTCTTACTTTGTTTCTCCATTTTCTCTTTTTTTATTGAACACAATCGGTTTGACTTTCTATCAACGAACCCGCCATTGAAAAACAGCCCAATAACGGGAACCCTTTAAAAAAGGAGTACAAATTTACGGTTTTTTTGTCTTTGAGTGATATCAAATCGCAAATAACTGATTGATAGTTTGAGGGAAAGCTTCTTGTGCAAAAACGAATATTGTTGTACATTTATATAAAGATAAAATGAATAAAAATCACTTCTTATGAAGGAACAAATCACCGGGTTATTTTCTGAGCTGACGAAGGAGGAACCTCTTTCTACGCTTGAGTCTGATCTGACCGCATCCGACAGTTGTGTGCTGGAATCGGTTTCACCCTTTTTCGGATACTATCATGATGGCCCCATGGCTCAACCCGAACCACACGTGTACTGCGTGCTTGACGGGTATTACAGCTTCATGGAGGTGGCCCGGGCCGCAGAAGCTATCAATCAATCAAGAAACTGTCCTTTTGATGTGGCTGTGGGTGATTTATCAATGGGGAGGGAGCGCTGTTATGTGATGCGCATCAAGCATATCAGTCATTACAATGAGGTTGCCGGCATACAGTTTGGTTTTATGGATGAAGGAATCGGCTTTAAATCCCGCCAGAAAAAGATAGATTCCAGGATGACTGTTGTCAGGTTGCTTAAGTTTATCTATTTGTACCCTGGTGATAATGGGGTGTATATGGATGCGGGAAATCCGGGGATGGGTTACTTTGTTCTCCCGGCTTATGTGGAATGGGAGGAATTTAAACCATTGACATCCGAAGTGAAGAATGATACATCGATCCTGTATTTTGATGCCGCACGCATCAGCAGCTATCAAAATGGAAATATTCAGGAAATGGTAAGAATATACAAAGAGCACCTGACCCCGGAAATGTTAATGGCGATCAGGGATCGATATCATAAAATTATGGGTTAGGTTCTTGCCGGCAACCATTTTGCCTGCCAGGACCAGACCCGGACATTATTTCTCTGCGCTGGCCGGCAAAGCTGCTGTGATAAGGTACATAAAAAGTGGCTGCGCCGGTCTATTTGTCAGTGATATCGTAAAAGCATCTTTTGGGAGAATGGATCGTGCCGTCGGATTTCATTTGTTTGATGCACTTTTCCACTTCCTTTTTATCCATTCCGGTCATTTCAGCGATTTCGCCTGGTCGGAGAGCTTTACCTGCCTGTTGAAAAGCTTTGAAGATTTTTTCCTGAGGTTCCATAGCAATGATCGTTTTACGGTTGGAGTTCTTTTTTGCAAAATATCACAAATATAAACGTTATTCTCCAATTATAACATGTTCTCCCAGTTGATCAGGCTCCCTCCTGATGAACAGATCCCAGAATACATTTGCCTTTGCCAGCCATTCCCGGATCCTTGTTTTGTCAGTCTTGTCTCTGGGTACATCATGTGCATTGAAGGCACTTACCTCCATTTGCTGCCTGCGTGCAATATACACAGCCCTTTGATTATGGAATCGCTGGGATATAATTGTAATGCTGTCCTGACCGAAAACTTTTTGGGCACGAACCACTGAATCCAGTGTACGGAGACCGGCATGATCTGAATAAATGACCCCGGCGGGAACTCCGAGGCCGATGAGTGCCTGTTTCATCTGCTGCGGCTCATTGTAGTATTGGGTTCGGTTGTCACCGCTGACAATAAGGTAACTGACCTTATTTTGATGGTACAGCCGGGCAGCTGCCTCCATCCGGTTATGGAAGTAGGGGTTGGGGCCACCGGTAATTACCCTGTGCGATGTGCCGAGAACCAGGCCTACCCTGTTATAGGGAATTTCCTCCGTCGAATCAAACAAGTAGTTTTCTGCGGAGAATCTGATGATTAAATTGGTGACCAATAGTATAAACAGTGGAGTCAGAAAAAGGATTTCGGTGGCCACCACCACGATTTTAACCCATCTTTGCCGGTTCGGTTTTCGTTTCTTCCCTTTCATGCTATAAAAATAAGCATTAATGCAATGTTAGGTGGCAGATTATTTTTAAAAAACTGACAATTAGGGACTAAAAAAAAAATCTCAAAATAATTTTATCAATTTTCTTTTATTTTAAAGAAATAATTATAGTTTTGTCCATTATCAGCGGAATTGGCGTTATATTTTTATTTAAAACGAATAGTTCACCCATAAATTATTAGGAAAATGGCAAGAAAAGGCGATGTTGTGATCAACATAGAAAAATGCAAGGGCTGCGAGGTCTGTCTGGCGGCCTGCCCCAATGAAGTACTTGCATTGAGCAAAGAAGTCAACACTAAGGGATATCATTTTGCAATGAAAGTTAATTCGGAGTGCATCGGGTGTGCAAACTGCGCCATTGTATGTCCGGATGCCGTTATTACCGTTTACAGGGAAAAAAAGAAATAATGATGAACCCGATCCGGGAAAATGAGCTCGGTTTCTTTTTCCGGCCACCCAAACAGGCAGGCAGCATTAATACAAATCGGTGATTGACGGGTTCCAAGTATTAGATTCAATATTAAACAATAGCAATCGCATGAAAGAATTAAGATTAATGAAAGGCAATGAAGCATTGGCTGAGGCTGCAATCAGGGCCGGAGCTGATGCTTATTTTGGCTATCCGATCACACCGCAATCGGAGGTGATTGAATACCTGATGAGGGAAAACCCTGCTGACCGGACAGGTATGCAGGTCCTTCAGGCGGAGAGCGAGGTGGCGGCCATTAATATGGTATATGGTGCCGCCGGTTGCGGAAAAAAGGTCATGACCTCTTCTTCCAGCCCCGGGGTAAGTCTGAAAATGGAGGGTATTTCTTACATCGCCGGAGCTGAACTTCCATGTGTCCTGGTTAATGTGGTACGTGGCGGTCCGGGGCTCGGTACCATTCAACCATCCCAGTCGGATTATTTCCAGGCAGTGAAAGGCGGCGGTCATGGAGACTATAAAATGATCGTACTTGCTCCTGCCACCGTTCAGGAAAGTGTGGACTACGTAAAACTGGGTTTTGAGCTGGCTTTTAAATACCGCAATCCGGTAATGATCCTCTCTGACGGTATCATTGGGCAGATGATGGAAAAGGTGGAGTTGTTTGAACAGCAGCCACGAAGCAAGGAAGAGCCTGAGTGGGCCACCGTTGGCAAAAAAGAAGGAAGGGACAGTGTAATTGTGACCTCACTGCAGCTGCAATCGGAAGAGCAGGAGAAGGTCAACCTTCGCCTGCAGGCCAAATACCGTGAAGTTGAGAAAAACGAGGTGATGTACGAAACCCACAATTGCGAAGATGCGGAATATCTTTTTGTGGCCTTTGGCTCCTGTGCACGCATCACCAGGAAGGCTATGGAAATGGCCCGCAAAAAGGGGATTAAGGTCGGGCTTCTCAGGCCACAGACACTTTATCCGTTTCCGTCAGATGCCATCAGTGAACTTTCAGATCGGATGAAAGGCATTCTTACCGTTGAGATGAATGCCGGTCAGATGGTGGAGGATGTGAGGCTGGCCGTTAACGGGAAAACCCCGGTGGAGTATTTTGGCCGATTTGGTGGTGTCATTCCCAGCCCGGAGGAAATTTTTCAAGCATTGGAACAAAAAATCATTGGAGGATAATCATGTCAGAAAAAACAATCAATACTCCTGAAAACCTGGTTTACGAAAAAACAGGTGTGATGACCGACCGGGTTCTGCATTACTGCCCTGGTTGCGGTCACGGAACCGCTCACAGAATGCTGGCAGAAGCCATCGATGAACTTGGCATCCAGAACGAAACCATCGGAGTAGCCCCTGTGGGTTGTTCGGTGCTGGCCTATTACTATTTTGATGTGGACATGCAGGAAGCTGCCCACGGACGTGCACCCGCTGTGGCGACCGGTATTAAACGTGTACTTCCCGAAAAATATGTCTTTACCTACCAGGGTGACGGCGATCTCGCGGCAATTGGTACTGCTGAGACCATCCATGCCTGTAATCGCGGTGAAAACATTCTTGTTGTCTTTATCAACAACGGTATTTATGGGATGACTGGCGGCCAGATGGCCCCTACCACCCTTGAAGGCATGAAGAGTTCCACTTCTCCAAGAGGAAGAGATGTGACCACAATGGGCAATCCTTTGAAAATCACAGAGTTGATTGCGGAGTTGCCCGGAACATATTTTGTAACCCGGCAATCTGTTCATACACCGGCCAATGTGCGGAAAACCAAGCGGGCGCTCAAAAAGGCACTGGAGTACCAGAAGCTGAACAAGGGCACATGCTTTGTTGAGGTCGTTGCCAATTGCCCCTCAGGATGGAAAATGACTCCTGTGCAGTCCAACAAATGGATGGAGGAGAATATGTTTCCTTACTATCCGTTGGGAGATATTAAAGTACCTGAAAAATAATCAAACAGCTAATTGTTATGACAGAAGAAATAATCATCGCCGGATTCGGCGGACAAGGTGTTCTTTCGATGGGCCAGATTCTATGCTATGGCGGAGTGATGCAGGGCAAGGAAGTAAGCTGGATGCCATCTTACGGACCTGAAATGAGAGGTGGTACAGCCAACTGTACAGCCATCATCAGTGATGACCAGATCAGTTCGCCGGTGTTGAATGAATTCGATACTGCCATTGTACTCAATCAACCTTCCATGGACAAGTTTGAGGATGCTGTGAAACCAGGAGGTTTGCTGATTTATGAGGAAAACGGCATGACCAGAAAACCAAAAAGAACCGATATCAATGTTTGTTCAATTGCCGCTTATGATGAATCCGTCAGGATGAACAACACCAAAGTGTTCAATATGATCGTGATCGGCGGATTTCTGAAGGTCAGGTCTATTCTGGAGCTGAACAATGTGGTTGACGGGCTTAAAAAAGTGTTGCCTGAACGTTACCACCATTTGGTTCCGCTCAATGAGGAGGCCATCCATAAAGGCATGGAAATCATAAAAATCGAACACAAGGCTGATTGAGGTCTTCAGATGAATTGCAATGATGGGGGTGCCGGTAATTTTTCCAGAGTTACCGTGCGCCCCCTTGTGTTTATTAAAAGGAAAGATGAATATTCCGCTTAATCTGATTTCCATGGAGGCTGATGGTTTTCACCTGATGCTGCATGCCGTAATCGGGGGTGTAAAAGCCAATGTGCTGATAGACACAGGTGCCTCAAGAACGGTTATGGATCTGTCCAGGGCCCGTAATTATATTGGGAATCATCCCATAAAACCTTTTCACAAATCATTTACGGGGATGGGAGCAGGTGCCATTGAAACCTTTTATGCCACGATCCCGGAGATTCAGATTGGCGGTAACAGCCTGAAAGAAATGGAGGTGGTGCTTATAGATCTCACCCCTTTGAATAAGTCTTATGCCCAGGAAGATCTTCCGCGTATTGATATGGTAATCGGCGGTGACTGGCTGTTGAAGCTGGATGCAGTGATTGATTACCCGAACAAAACCCTGAAAATAGGCCGGACTTAATGGATCCGCAAATTACCGGGTGTTTTTTTCCCTTTGAGAAAAAAATCAATTAACTTTGCGGTCGTTTTTTACATGATAACATAAAGTGCGATAACATGCAGAATAAAGGTTTGATAAGGTTTTTCGCCATTGCTTTTGCATTGGTGTGTCTTTACCAGCTTTCCTTTACGTATTTTGCCCACAGGGTGGAGCGTAATGCCGAAAGCTATGCGCATAGTGAAAGATTCCAGGAACAAGCGCGTTCACTTGCTGATGGTGATCCCGTATTGGAGACCTATTTTATGGATTCCATTGCCCGGACTGAAAAGCAGTATTATCTTGATTCCATGATGAACGAGACGGCGTTCAACCTGGGCTTTCATCAGTATTCCTTCAGGGAGGTGAAGGAACGTGAGTTGAATCTCGGACTTGATCTCCGCGGTGGCATGAATGTGACGCTTGAAATATCTGTCCCTGCCATTGTCAGGGCTCTGGCTTCAGATGATACCGACCAGACCTTCGAGACTGCAATGGAAAGGGCGATCGAGGAACACCGTACCAGCCGTGACGACTTTATTACCGTGTTCGGGAGGGTTTTTGAGGAAGTTGATCCGGGTGCAAGCCTGGCATACTTTTTCAGCACGCCCGAAATGCGTGACCACATTACCGTTACCTCCTCCAACGAGGAAGTACTGCGGGTGTTGCGCCGTGAAGTGGACCAGGCTGTGGACCGATCCTTTCAGATTCTGCGTACCCGGATTGACCGGTTCGGGGTTGCGCAACCGAATATTCAGCGTCTGGCAACCACCGGACGCATCCTGGTGGAGCTTCCGGGTATTAAAGAACCGGATCGTGTACGCCGCTTATTGCAGGGAACAGCCAAGCTTGAGTTCTGGGAAACGTACGAGTTTTCGGAGATTTATGAGTATTTCTGGGATGTGAATGAACGTCTGGCTGATATGCAGGCGCCTGAAGAAGTTGAAGAAATGGATGAGGCTGAGGAAGCAGAAGCTGACTTCATGGACGAGATGGCTGATGATCTTGACGAGATTGACCCTGAGGACAGTGAGAGCATTGCTGATATGCTTGGCGAAGACTTTGATGACCTGGAAGAATTTGAGGATTTTGCCAGGGACAACCCCTTGTTTGCTTTCCTGACACCTGCATTTGTTCAGGATCAGGCCGGCAATATGTTGCCGGGACAGGGGCCGGTAGTAGGATATGCTGCTGTACAGGATACTGCAAGGGTAAGCAGAATGCTTAATCAGCCCCAGATTCAGAATATTTTTCCCAGAGACCTGCGTTTGTACTGGAATGTTAAACCCGCCAGGGGTGCGGAAAATATGCATGAGCTGATTGCCATCCGTGAAACCACCCGTGATGGTGCTGCTCCGCTTACCGGTGAAGTGATTACGGATGCGCGGCAGGATTTCAGCCCCACGGGTGAGGTGGAGATCAATATGTCCATGAACACTGAAGGGGCAAGGGTGTGGCGTCGCATGACGGCAGACAACATTGGTCGTTCCATTGCCATTGTACTTGACGACTATGTTTACTCTTTCCCCACGGTACAATCTGAGATCGCCGGCGGGCGTTCACAGATCAGCGGGCAATTCTCTGTTCCCGAGGCACAGGACCTTGCCAATATTCTCAGGGCCGGCTCCCTGCCTGCTCCGGCAAGGATCGCCGAAGAAGCTGTGGTCGGGCCCTCGCTCGGGCGTGAAGCTGTGAATGCTGGCTTCACCTCCTTTATCATCGCTTTTGTTGTGGTGCTTATTTATATGGGCTTTTTCTACAGTCGTGCGGGTCTTGTAGCAGACCTTGCCCTGGTGGCTAACATATTCTTCATTATGGGAGTATTGGCATCATTGGGTGCCGTACTCACCTTACCCGGTATTGCCGGTATTGTTCTGACCCTGGGGATGGCAGTGGATGCCAATGTGATCATTTACGAAAGGATCCTTGAAGAAATAAGGGCTGGTAAAGGGATGCGACTGGCCATTACGGACGGATACAAAAATGCCTATTCTGCCATTGTGGATGGTAACATCACCACCTTGCTGACAGGTGTGGTGCTCTATATTTTCGGCTCCGGGCCGGTACAGGGTTTTGCCACTACCCTGATCATTGGTATTATTTGTTCACTGTTTACTGCCATTTTCCTGTCGCGTCTGATCTTTACCTACTGGCTTGACAAGAATATCAGCTTCCGCTTCAATACCAGCCTCACCAAAGATGTGCTGACCAAGGTTAACTTCGATTTTATCGGGGTCAGGAAGCGTTTTTATGTGATTTCCGCCATCGTGATCCTGCTGGGGCTTGGGTCTTTTGCAGTCAGGGGGCTGAGTTACGGAATTGATTTTTCAGGAGGCCGTTCCTATGTGGTACGTTTCGAAGAGGATGTCAATACCGTTGATATGCGGTCAAGCCTGGTTGCTCAATTGGATGAACCGGCTGAGGTAATTACTTTCGGACCGTCCAACCAGGTACGTATTACAACCGGCTTTCTGATCGATGATGATTCTGCGGAAGCCGACTCCATTGCGGAACGGGCCATATTTGAGGGAATCAAGGACTTCTTCGAGGAGCCAATGACCTACGAAAAATATGTGGCGGATGATGATGACAAAGTTGTGGGGCGCTTAAGCTCGCAAAAGGTGGGGCCTGCGGTGGCCAGAGATATTAAAGTGGGCGCTGTAATCAGTGTGGTCATTGCCCTGGTGATCATATTTACATACATTGCCAGTCGATTCAGGAAGTGGCAGTTCGGGCTTGGCAGTATTACTACCCTGTTCCATGACTCCATCATTGTGATCTCTCTTTATTCGCTATTGTATAATGTGGTGCCCTGGACCATGGAGATCGATCAGGCCTTCATTGCTGCCATTCTGACCATTATTGGTTATTCCGTAAACGACAGTGTGGTCATTTTTGACCGGATCAGGGAAAATATCAGGCTCTTCCCGAGAAGGGAACTTAAGACAAATATTAACAATGCCCTGAATGCAACGTTATCCCGTACGTTCAATACTTCGGGTACCACCATTGCAGTATTGTTGATCATTTTCCTTTTTGGTGGTGAAGTGATCCGCGGATTTGCCTTTGCATTAATGATCGGTGTGGCTGTGGGTACCTACTCCTCACTTTTCAACTCTGCACCGATTGCCTATGACTTGTTGATGATGAAGGATAAAAACAAGCATAAGAATAAAAGCAACAAATAATTAACACAACACACAGGAGGATCGACCCATGAAAAATAAAATGAATCACCTGTCATTAAAAAGTATGGCCGCTCTTTTGGTCACAGTACTGCTACTGCCCTATGGTTGCGGTGGTCCTGAAACTGCAGAGATTGAAATTTTTTGCGAAAACTACCGCGGACACGTGGAAACTCTCGCCTCTGATGAGTTTGAGGGACGTGCTCCTGCCACTCCGGGTGGGATGAAATCGGTTGAATACATTGAAGGAGAAATGGAACGCATTGGTCTTAAGCCTGCCGTGAACGGCACTTACAGACAGCCTGTTCCATTGGTGGAGATCACAGGTTATGATTTCTCCGATCTGGTTATCCGGGGTGGTGGAAACGAGGCTGCATACAGTTATCTGGATGACATGGTTGTTGGCACCACACGCTTGCAGGATTATTCATCTCTTGACGAGAGCGAACTGGTTTTTGTCGGGTACGGAGTTGTTGCTCCGGAATATGGATGGAACGATTATGAGGGTGTGGATGTGGAAGGTAAAACAGTGGTTGTGATGATCAACGATCCTGGTTTTATGCTGGAAGATGAGGAGATGTTTTCAGGACGGGCGATGACCTATTATGGTCGCTGGACATACAAATTTGAGGAAGCTGCCCGTCAGGGAGCTGCCGGAGCCCTGATCGTTCATCAAACGGAACCGGCAAGCTATGGCTGGGATGTGGTACGGAACTCATGGTCCGGGACTCAATACGGAATCGGGGAGGAGAGTGATGATCCGAAACTGGAAGCAGAGGGATGGATTCAGCTTGACGTGGCCAGGGAGATTTTTGAAATGGCAGGAAAAAATCTGGATGAGGAACTTGAAAATGCCGTAAGTCCGGATTTCCGCGCAGCTGAGCTGGGTTTGACAGCCAATGTTGACTTCAATAACGAATTCGATCATTCTGAGTGCTATAATGTGATCGGGTATATTGAGGGAACTGAATACCCCGATGAAACCATTGTTTACATGGGGCATTGGGATCACCTGGGAATGGTTGAAACCGAAGACGGTGTGGATATATATAACGGTGCGGTGGACAATGCCACTGGTGTGGGTGCCGTACTGTCTCTTGCAGAACGCTTTATGGGGCTTGATGAGAAGCCCGAGCGTTCACTGGTTTTCATGGCGGTGACTGCAGAAGAGTCCGGCTTGCTCGGGTCATCATACTACGCCGAGAACCCGGTTTTCCCACTGGAAACCACAGTTGGGGGGATCAATATTGACGCTTTGAATGTATACGGTCCCACATGGGATGTAGAGGTAGTCGGTTACGGAAACTCTGAGATGGAAGATTATCTGCGGAGACATGCCGCTGAACAGAACCGTCACCTTGTGCCTGAACCCACACCTGAAGCCGGGTTCTTTTACCGTTCTGACCATATTAGCCTGGCCCGTCAGGGTGTGCCGATGATCTACGCCCAGGGTGGTTCTGATTACATCGGTCAGGATGAAGATTATGCTGAAAAAGTAGCAGCAGATATGGCAGAGCGTTATCATGCCCCGACCGATGAAATTCATGACGGATGGGTATGGGATGGCCTGCATCAGGATATCTGGCTCTACTATTATATGGGTTACGAGCTTGCCAACAGCGATGTGTTCCCCAACTGGTATGAAGGCAACGAATTTCGCCAGATCCGTGATGAGTCAGCTGCACAACGCAGACGTTAATAATTTTTCGGATATGTTTACCCGATAATAAATTGCGGGTGAGTTGAAAACAAGAATATTTCTATCTTTGGCAGCAGTGCTTACCGGCACTGCTGCTTTTTTTATCCGACCACTTTAATCAACAGAAACAGACATGAAGACTTTATTGTTATTCTTTTTGACAATACTGGCATTTGCCGGTAAGGTTTCCGCGACTGAATCATCCGTACGGTTTATTTCGGACCCCGCACTCTCTCCCGACGGACAGCATGTTGTGTTTGTATACGACAATGACCTTTGGGAAGTACCGGTTTCCGGAGGCCGGGCCCTTCGGCTTACAGCCATGGATGGCATGGAGTCACTGCCCCGGTATTCACCCGACGGAGATTGGATCGCATTTTCCGGTACCGTTGATGGAAATACAAATGTGTATCTGATGCCGGCGGGAGGCGGTGAGATTACCCAGTTAACTTTTCATCAGGCATTTGACAGGGTGGACTCCTGGTCCTGGGATGGCCGGTATATATACTTCCATTCTTCACGGGAGAATATGAGTTCGGTTTACCGGGTCGGAATCAACGGCGGTACCCCTGACAGGATTTATGGCCATTATTTTAACATTCCCCATCATGCGGTGGAACACCCGGAAACAGGGGCACTGATCTTTACCGAATCCTGGGAGAGCCTCAACCAGCCCCAGCGTAAGCGTTACCGGGGGGCTCACCGTCCTGACCTTCTGTCTTATCATGCCGGGAGTGAAACCTTTGAAAAACTGACAGATTTTGAGGGCAAAGATCTCTGGCCCACCATTGACCGGGCAGGTAATGTGTACTTTGCGTCTGACGAGGCCAATGAGGAGTATAACTTATATACACTGAAAGATGGCGAAAAAATGGCTCTGACGCAGTTTGATACATCCATCGGACGTCCTCAGGTGAGTGCCAATGGGGAGAAGGTGGTATTTGAAAAGGATTATCAATTGCATGTGTATGATGTTGCTTCCGGAGAAACAGTTAAACCGGAGGTGCGTCTTTTTTCGAAGAACACCTTGTCGATGGATCAGGATTTTGATGTCCGTGACAATATTACCTGGTTTGATGTGTCGCCCGACAATGAGAAACTTGCTTTTGTTTCACGGGGTGAGTTGTTCGTTTCGGATATTGGGGGGCGTTTTATCCGCCAGCTGAAGGTGGATCCTTCAGAGCGGGTAACAGAGGTAGTCTGGGGAGCAGATAACAGCACCCTCTATTATTTTCGTACGGAAAATGGATGGACCAATTTATTTTCAATTCGTGCCGACGGATCAGGAAGTGAGCAGGCCCTGGATCAGAATACCGCCTCAGATCGCTTGTTGTCGCTGAGTCCGGATCGTAAAAAGGGGGTTTACCTCAGTGGCCGTGAAAAGGTAAAACTGCTTGATCTTGAGGAGCAAAACACACGGGTTATTGCGGAGGCAGAGCTTTGGGGTTTTCAGAATTCACCCCCCGGGTTTTCACCCGACGGGCGTTACGTGTTGTTTACCGCCTATCATAATTTCGAACAAAACATCCATATCCATGATTTAGAGAACAATCAATCCATTCAGTTGACCAGTACCGGGATGTCAGAGCGTACCCCTTTCTGGTCTCCTTGTGGTAAGTTCATTTATTTCACCACCGACAGGTACCAGCCCAACTATCCCCGGGGAAACACCAGCGATCGTTTGTACCGGATTCCCCTTTACCGCTTTGCAGAACCTCTCCGGTCTGAGCGATTCGATGCCATGTTTGAGGGAGAGGAAATACAGGAGTCGTATGCACCTCGTATCCGCATAGATAAGGATGGCATGGCCGAGCGCTGGGAGCCGTTGCGTCTGGCAAACCTTGGAAGACAATGGGCCCCGCATGTGTTCCCCTACAACGATCACCAGGTGTTGTTTTTTACTTCCAATCATGACAAAGGGAGGTGGGCCTTATGGATGGCTGAAGTTGAGCCCTTTGAAAGTCTCCGTCCTGAGCCCGTCGAAGGGCCTTCTCCCGGGCAGGAAATCCGTATTGTGGAAGCGGACGGTCAGTTTTATGTGCTTGCCGATGGAAATATTCAACGGATTCTTCCCGGTTCAGGACGAATGGAGGCCATTGACCTGCAACACCGCTTCCAGCGCAACCTGGCCAGGGAGTTTTCCCAGATCTTTTATGAAACCTGGGCAGCTCTGGATGAAAACTTTTACGAGGAAAACTTCCATGGGGTTGACTGGGAGGAAATGCGTGACCGTTATGCGTCTCATTTGCCCTTTGTTCACACCAGAGATAATTTAAGGCGACTGGTGAATGATATGCTGGGAGAACTCAATGCTTCCCACACAGGGTTTAGCAGTTCTGGCGATGAGGAGTCTCCCTTTTATTCTGCTTATACGGCAGAGACCGGTATTGTCTTTTCCGGTCAGAACCCGTTTGAGGTTAAACGGGTTCTGACCGGCAGCAACCTGGATTTAACCGATCAGGTGGTCAGGGAGGGAGATGTTCTGCTTTCGGTGAATGGAAGGACCGCTGAGTCAGGAAGTAACCGGAATCATCTGTTTTACTTTTCAAGCAGGCCCGAAGAACTTGAAATGCGGTTTGATCGCGGGGGAGAGGAGATCCTTGTGAGAATGAAGCCTCATACACCTTCTCAGATTGACAACCTGCATTATGATGAATGGATTGCCGGCAACCGCAGAATTGTTGAGGAAAGAACAGACGGGAGAGTTGGTTATGTCTTTATGAAGAACATGTCTGCGGGAGCGCTGAATCAGTTTTTGATTGATATGTCAACCCATGCCAGGAATAAAGAGGCGCTGATTTTTGACATCCGGTTCAATCGCGGGGGAAATGTGCATGATGATGTACTGCAGTTTCTGTCACAGAAATCATACCTGACTTGGCGTTACCGGGAGGGGGAAGATGCTCCTCAGCCCAATTTTACCCCGTCAGACGGGCCGGTTGTGATGCTGATCAATGAGCGCAGTCTGAGTGATGCTGAAATGACGGCACAGGGATTTCGTGAGCTGGAACTTGGGCCAATCATCGGTACGGAAACCTACCGCTGGATCATTTTTACTTCTGGTAAGACAATGGTGGATGGATCTTCCACCCGTTTGCCCAGCTGGGGTTGCTACAGTCTGGACG
>PWGY01000266.1 GCA_003554665.1 Bacteroidales bacterium
ATTGAGGTAGCGAGTACCCTGAGTGCTTCGGAGGGAGAGTGGAAACCCATTGAGTTTGCAGCTGCCACCCAATCCCATCGCCATTGTGAATGCCTGATCAGCTGCAGAACCGGGGCCATTTCTTCTTCGTTTGCGCCGGCATCCCAGGCATATTTGGCTTCAATATGTACACGTGCAAGGTTTCTTTCGGCAATGCGACGCAGCTCGCTGATCTTGTCTTGCTGCTCGTATACCCTTGATACCAAAGCTTCCTCATCTTCGCGGTGGCATACCATGCAGGAGGTGTCAACCTTATCAAGGGGGCTTACCAGGTGATGGTCCGTGAACTTGATCCCGCCTTCGCGCATGTAAGGCATGTGGCAGTCGGCACACGAAACGTCACGTTTGGCATGAATCCCGGTCATATATAGTTCATAATCCGGGTGCTGGGCCTTCAGCATGGGGGTTCGGCTCAATGCATGAACCCAGTCCACATGATCGATGTTGTCTTTATAGTATTCCATGTCATCGGCCGAGAATCCCTCGTCCCAGGGAAATACCAGGTAGTTGTCCTCTGCAAAGTAATATTCTACATGGCATTGTGCGCAAACAAGCGACCGCATTTCCTGCCGGGTGGCATCGTTAATGTCTTTGCCGCGGCGTTCGAATGCCTCTGACAGTGCCGGACGGGTAATCCGGAGGTTCATGGTTTCCGGGTCATGGCAATCCTGGCAACCGATGGGATGCTGAATGTTTGGTCCCATTTCTGACCAGCTTTGGGCATAGAACTCACTGACCCCGATTTCATTCATCATGCGGGGTACATCCGTACTCTTGCAGGTCCAGCAGGTGGCGGGTTGTTCCACACCTGTACGCAGCGTGTTGTGTACATCTGTAACCGAATAATAATGACCCCTTCCCTGATTATAGTCACGCGAAAACGCATAACCGGCCCACATGACCACCAGCTCAGGATACTTATCAAGGTAGTCAATCATAACCGACCCGTAATACCGGCTCTCGAAAGTGGTATCAAGGGTCAGCAGATATCTTTCATACTGCCTGGGGAAATTTTCCCCCCACACCTCGTTGTCGGGTTCCCATTCGGGAATGGGGCTGACCATCTGGAAGTAGAGCTGGGCCTCACTGCGCCGCTCAACGATCGAAGCAGCAAACAGTCCGATGACAAAAACGATCACAACGGTGGCGAAAAACAACACCCAGTTGACCCAGGGTTTTTCTTTGGAAATTTCTCGAATGCTCTTCATGTGTCTGACGGTTAATTATTTTGGATACTCCACAACTCTTTTACTGCGTGTGTCTTCTTTCCCTGCCATCCTCTGTAACCATGCCGGGACTGTTGACGGAAGCCTTTCGACCAGGGCATGAGGGGCTGCTGACAAACTCCTTACACTGCTATGGGGTACTTCGCGGTGGCAATCCCAGCATAGCTTGCCTTCTCCTTTTTCCGCACTTTCTCCTGTTACTTCAACCAGCTGAACCATGTCAACCAGGTCAATGTGGCAACTGATGCAGTTTTCCTGGACAACCGAAGTGCCTCTTCGTTTAATCTGTATTACTTGGGGTTCCCACCGGAAGGTAAAATAAGTGGCATGTTTCAGCCCGTCCGTCCCCTTTACAAAATATTGCCTGAAAAGGTTATCCTGCGGCACATGGCATTCCGCACAGGTGGCTTCACGTCCATGGCTGCCTTTATCCCAGGATGCGAAATACGGGTACATTACATGGCAGTTGATGCAGGTCTCCGGTTCATCTGAAAGGTATGAAAAGGCGTTGGATGCATGCACAACCAAAATCAGTATCCCGGTGAATATTCCAGCCAGGATGACAACGGTTTTTCTCCACTGAGGCGGGGGAAGCAAAAGCAGATAAAGTTGTTTGATCCGGTTCTTCATGGGCTGAAATTGTCAGTTAAAGGACAAAAAGTACTGAAATGTACAAATTATATCCAAAATCCACAAAAAAATACCTTTGGATTGCTGAAATTGTTATTTAAACCAATTAAACATCAAAAAACCCTGGTGGCTGCAATAAATTAATATTTATTTAACATATATTTATAATAATTCATACTTTATTCGGTTTTACCTGTCATTTATCCCTGAAAAAACCTATTTTTGTATGATAATTTAGATTCCTGAGGTATTTTATGTGCTTGATTTAAATGCGTTAACCCAGGGTTACTTTCATAATAAGCTGATGATTAGGGTTGTTGTATTGTTTCTTCTGTTGGCTGGTCTATCATGCGGATCTCCTCTTTGTGCATCGGTTGATGCAGGGCTAAACGATGCGCGCGAAGACAAAGTTGACAGCCTGCGTGATCTGGTTGCTCAGCCGGAGCTCAGCGACTCTCTGCGAATGGATGCGCTGCTTGAACTGGCCTGGTCAATCCGATCTTCCAATCCTGCGGGGGCCCTGGAATTTGCCCGCGAAGGACTTTCCCTGGCAGAAGAATTAAATTATCCCCGTGTAGTGGGTCGGGCACTGACTGATATCGGACTCATATACTGGCGCATGGGAAATTTCAGTATGGCCTATGATTTTTTTATCGAGGCCAGGCAAATCCAGGAACGGGAGGGGGATAAATTCGGGTATGCAAGAACCCTGGCCAGCATGGGCATTGTATTCTCCGGGCAGGGGTACTATGACAATGCCCTGGAAAATTATTTTCAGGCGCTGAGATACTATGAGGAAATTGACTCCATTGCCCGGACTGCCTCTGTGTTGAACAATATTGGTACAGCCTACCAACGTCAGGGGAATTATGAGCTGGCTGAAGAGTATCACATGCGCTCCCTGGCAATCAAAGAAGAATTCGGTGATGAACAAGGGAAGGCTTTCTCTCTGAATAATCTCGGACGGGTCAACCAGCAGCGGGGTCATTATACCAGGGCACTGGAGTATTTTATGGAATCTCTTGAGATTCGCGAAAGGTATAAGGATACACGTGAAATGGCCGCCACACTGCGAAACATCGGCATTCTGTATCATCAGAAAGATTCGTATGCAGAAGCCATCGATAACCTCACCCGTTCAAGGGATCTGTACAGTGAAGTAGATGACCAAAGGGGGTTGGCCAGGGTATATCATCACCTGGGTGAGGTTTACGTATCCATAGGGCGGTTGTACACGGCCAGAGACTATTTCCGGGAAAGCCTTACAATGGCCCGGGAGCTGGATCTGCCTGCCCTGATATCTGATAATTATTCCTTGCTGGGCAGCGTCATGGCGAGTCTGGGGGATTTTCAGGCAGCCTACCGGTACCAGGAAGATCATATGGCTTTACAGGATAGTATTTATGACCAGGAAAGCCAGCGCCGCGTTATCGAAATGCAGATGATGTATGACCGTGAACGCAAGGAAAATGAGATCGAACTGTTGCGAAAAACCAATGAAATCAATGCCCTGAATCTTGAAAAACAGCGTCAGTTCAGGAATTTTCTGCTGCTTTTTTCCGGTTTGGTTTTGATTCTGATGCTACTGGTCTACAGTCGTTTTCGTATGACCACCCGGGCAAATAAAATGCTTGAGGCGCAAAAAGCTGAGATCAGCCGGAACAACACTCAGCTGAAAGAACTGAATGCAAGGCTTGTAGAGCAAAAGCAGAAGGTGGAGGAGCTAAACCGCAAATTGCAGGAATCAGAAAAACATCTGATCGAAACCAACAAAACCAAAGACAAGTTCTTCTCCATTATTTCCCATGACCTTCGCAATCCTTTTGCCTCCATTGTGAGTTTTTCCCGGATACTAAAAAGGGATATTCAGGATCTTGACAAGGATGAATTGCAGGAGCTTGCCCTGGAACTTGATAAATCTGTTGTAAAGATCAGCAACCTGCTTGAGAACCTGCTGCAATGGTCGCGCTCCCAAACCGGAAAGATCACCTATAATCCTGAATTTTTTGAGTTAAAGGACATTATTCGTGACAACATCAACCTGTTTTCTGCCAATGCCCGGGAGAAAGGCGTTGAGATCAACGATAAAGTGAATGAACAGCTTGTGGTGTGGGGAGATGTGAATATGACCAACACCATTATCCGCAATCTGTTGTCCAATGCCATCAAATATACCCACACGGGGGGAAGTGTGGAACTCAGGTCGGATGAGCTAAACGGTATGGTCGAGATTTCTGTGGCAGATGACGGAACCGGAATTTCCAGGGAGGATCAAAAGAAACTTTTCCGTGTGGATGCCGTTTATACCACCCATGGTACCCAGGATGAAAAGGGAAGCGGACTTGGCCTGTTGCTTTGTAAGGAGTTTGCGGAGAAACAGGGTGGGTCGATCCGGCTCTCAAGCCGCAAGGGTAAGGGCTCAGAATTTACTTTTTCCATCCCCAAAAAAACCACTTCCGCCCCCATCAGTGCTTAAGTTTTTGGCCTCCATGCAGGTCAGATGCATAAAAAGTCGTATATTTGCACTCCAATTTTCAGGTACGCGGATGTGGCGTAATTGGTAGCCGCGCCAGACTTAGGATCTGGTGCCGAGAGGCGTGGGGGTTCGAGTCCCTCCATCCGCACAATTATCAGGATTGTTGAACCCCGTAATAGACATGATGTACCTGGTCTGGCGGGGTTGTTTTTATTTTAGAAAAGCTGAAGCAGGCAGTATAGCTGATGCTTCAAAAACTGATTGATCGATATGGATATTGTACAGGAAAACAAAGCCCCCCTGGAAGCATTACTGAAAGTAACACTCAAAGAAGAAGATTATCGCGACCAGGTTGATAAAGAGTTACGTAACTTACAGAAGAAAGCCCAGATGCCCGGATTCAGACCGGGGAAAGTACCCATGGGGATTGTAAAAAAAATGTATGGAAAAAGTGTGCTCGCCGAGGAGGTCAATAAAATACTTGCTGATGCCGTTTACAATTACATTAAAGAAAACGAGCTGAATGTACTTGGAAACCCGATCCCGGACAATGAAAAGGCCAATGCCATTGACTGGGACACACAGACTGAATTTGAATTCCATTACGAACTGGGCCTTGCCCCTGACATTGATCTGGAGTTGTCAGAGGATATAGAGGTTGAATACCACAAAATCAAAGTGGAAGATGACATTGTGGATAATTACCTGAAAGATATCCGCAAACGATATGGTAAGATGACAAATCCCGCAACTGCTGAAGCAGAAGATGTGCTTTTTGGTGAATTCACCGAACTGGAAGCACCGGGTAAACCTAAGGATGAGGGCCATACCCATAAAGCAAATGTTTACATCCAGTACCTGAAAGATGATGATTTGAAAAAGCAGCTGACCGGGGCCAAGCCCGGTACTTCCGTGGAGATGGATATAGTCAGGGCGGTTGAGTCTGATACAGAGGCGGCAGCTATGGTTGGGGTAAAAAAGGAAGAGCTGGACCAGTACAGTCCCCTTTTCCGTTTTGTGGTGGAAAGCATCAGTCGTGTAGAACCCGCAGAACTCAACGAAGAACTATTCAAAAAAGTAGCGCCCGAAGAAGAGATCAAAACTGAAGAAGCGTTTCGGGAGCACCTGGCTGGCCAGATCAGTCAGCAATACCAGGCAGATGCTGACAAGCATTTCAAAAATATTGTGATGGAAAAGCTTGTCAGGGACACAGAATTGCCATTGCCGGAATCTTTCCTGAAAAAATGGTTGCTGGACACCAACAAAGACAATGAAGAAATCACCGAAGACAAGGTGCACAATGAGTTTGACCAGTTTGCCGACACTTTCAGGTGGCAGCTTCTGGAGAATCACCTGATCAAAAAATATGACATCAAGGTGGAACCGGAGGAGGTAAATGCCCAGATTGAGAAATTTATCCGTGCACAGCTTAAACAATACGGCCAGGAAAACGTTGAGCAGGAAATGCTTGACCAGTATGTAAAACAGATCGCTGCCAACAAAGATGAGGTTAAAAAGGTATACGATCAGCTTTTTGATGAGAAACTGCTGGGCCTTTTCAAAGAAAAACTCAAGTTGAATGAAACTGAAACCGGCTTTGATGATTTCGTTAAACTGGTAACCGAGAAATACAAAAAGGATAAAGACCAGGATACTTCCGGGTCAGAAACAGAAAAACAATAATTAGCCATGAGTCAACAGGAAGATTTTTTCAAATATGCCACCCGGCACCGGGGAATTAGCAGCCAGACGATGCACAACTACACATCGGCCTATGGCAACTATATCAGCCCGACCATTATTGAGGAAAGGCAGCTGAATGTGGCCACCATGGATGTATTCAGCCGGCTGATGATGGACAGGATCATCTTCCTTGGAGTCCCCGTTAATGATTATGTGGCCAATATCATTCAGGCACAGCTTCTCTACCTGGAGTCTGTGGATCCAAAGAAAGATGTACAGATTTATCTGAACACTCCCGGTGGTTCGGTGTACGCCGGATTGGGTATCTACGACACCATGCAGTATATTGCCCCTGATGTGGCTACCATCTGTACCGGTATGGCTGCTTCAATGGGTGCGGTTCTGCTTGCTGCCGGAACAAAGGGTAAACGGACAGCATTGAAGCACAGCCGCATTTTGATCCATCAACCCATGGGCGGTGCCGAGGGTCAGGCTTCTGACATTGAAATAACGGCCAGGGAGATTCAGAAGATCAAAAAAGAATTATACGAGATCATCGCACTTCACAGCGGACAGAAGTACAAAAAGATCTGGGAAGACTCAGACAGGGATTTCTGGATGACTTCTGAGGAAGCAAAAGATTACGGAATGATTGATGAGGTATTGGTCTCCAATAAACGTCCGGAATAACGACCAGCCAAAAAATCACTGAAATGACCAAAGAAACCAGGAAATGCTCGTTCTGCGGCAGAGGAGGTAAAGATGTTGATATGCTTATCTCCGGGGTTGATGCGCACATTTGTGAGCGCTGTGTGGAGCAGGCCAATACGATTGTGGCTGAAGAGAAAAGCCAGAAGGAGAAGCAAAAGATTCCTTCTTTCAAGTTGTTCAAACCGGTCGAGATAAAAAAACACCTTGATCAGTATGTGATCGGTCAGGAAGAAGCCAAGAAAGTACTTTCTGTGGCCGTATATAATCATTATAAACGGATCAATTATCCGGCACCGAAACCTGATGATAATGAGGGTGTTGAGCTGGAGAAATCCAATATTGTTCTGGTGGGTGAAACAGGCACCGGAAAAACCCTCATGGCAAGAACCATCGCAAAAAAAATGCAGGTTCCTTTCTGTATTGCCGATGCCACAGTATTGACCGAGGCCGGCTACGTGGGAGAGGATGTGGAAAGCATTCTTGCCAGATTGCTACAGGTGGCTGATTATGATGTGACAACTGCTGAGCGGGGCATTGTTTTTATTGATGAGGTGGATAAGATCGCACGAAAAAGCGACAATCCGTCCATTACACGTGACGTTTCAGGTGAGGGTGTACAGCAGGCGCTGCTGAAACTCCTGGAGGGTGCTGTGGTAAACGTACCTCCGCAGGGAGGACGCAAGCACCCTGAGCAGAAAATGATCCAGGTGAACACCCAGAATATTTTATTTATCTGTGGAGGTGCCTTTGACGGTATTGAGAAAAAGATTATGTCGCGCATGCAGGCCAATGCCATCGGATATGGATCAAACCGTAGTACCCGTATTGACCGTGATAATATGCTCCAGTATATTGCCCCGCAAGACCTCAAGAGTTACGGACTCATTCCTGAACTGGTTGGCCGGATGCCTGTGTTAACCCATTTTAATCCCCTTGACCGGGATGCATTGCGCCAGATCCTTTCCGAACCCAGAAACTCACTGATCAAGCAATACAAGAAGTTGTTCGAGATGGATAATGTGGAGTTGATCATTGAGGATGAGGTGTTGGACTACCTTGTGGATAAGGCAGTAGAGTTTAAGCTGGGAGCAAGGGGACTCAGATCCATTTGTGAGATTGTTATGTTGGATGCCATGTATGACATCCCTTCAAAAACAAACCGTGAAGCAGGTGAAATGGAGACGTTCCGTCTTACATTGGATTATACACAGAAAAGGCTGGATGCAGATCGTTTGAGTCAGCTCAGGGCTGCATCCTGAGGCCCTGAACCACTTGTTTGTGCCTGAAATTTTTTGTAAATTAAAGCGTTCTCAATTGTAGAACGCTTTTTTTTTCGGGATAAATCCATGCGTTATCTGTTGATCATATTATTCCTTTTTTTCAGTGGTTTGGCATCTGTTGCGCCCGGTAATGAACCTGCCGCTTTTTCCGGTTCGATTGCCGGTCCCGGCGTGTTGCATGATGTCCCTGAGGGCTCAACCAAAACAGCCGGTAATCCGTCCGGTGCCCCTGATGTGCCCCCTGACACCCTTGATGCCCTGCCTGATGATCCCCTGAAGAGGGGGCATACAGTTGCTGCCAGGGTGCTGAACGGAGACACCATTCCTGTGATTGAACTGCGTCCGGTCAGCGTCACTGCTGAAAGGGAATTCGGCAGTCGCTGGGAAGAATATCGCTATAACCGGACCGTCCGGAATGTGAAAATTGCCTATCCCTATGCCAAGCTGGCTGGTCATATGTTCAGGGAATACAGCAGGGAGCTCATGGAGCTGGACTCGGAAAGGGAAAGGAGGCAGTTTATGCGGGAAGCTGAAGATGAAATCCTTGAAAACTTTGAGGACGACCTGAAAAGCCTGACTTTTTCACAGGGACTGATCCTGATTAAACTGATTGACAGAGAAACCGACCACACCTCCTACCATATTTTGCGGGAATTCCGGGGTGTATTTTCGGCTGTGTTCTGGCAGTCGCTTGGTCGCATTTTTGGCTACAACCTTCGTGAGGAATATGATCCGGATGGCGAAGACAGGCAGATTGAGGAAATCGTGCAACTGATCGAAAAGGGTTATCTCTGATGAGCTATTTTCCACGACCCTGCAGAATGATCAGCACCGTGTAGATCAGGATCTTGAAATCCACAGCCAGCGACATATTCTCCAGGTATAACACGTCATATTTCAGCCGCTCGATCATTTCATCCACGTTTTCTGCGTAGCCATACTTGACCTGTCCCCAGCTGGTAATTCCAGGCTTGATCTTCTGCAGCAATTTATAGTGGGGTGCCTTTTTTACGATCTGATCAATGTAATACTGACGCTCCGGCCTGGGGCCAACAAGCGACATATAGCCACGCAGTACATTATAGAACTGCGGGATCTCATCCAGACGCACTTTACGCATAAAACGTCCGAAAGGGGTAACGCGGGGATCGTTCTCGCAGGAAAGCTGTGGTCCGTCTTTTTCGGCATCCACATACATTGACCGGAACTTGTGCATGGTAAAGGGTTTTCCGTGCAGCCCAATGCGTTCATGTTTGTAAAAAACCGGCCCCCTTGAGGAAAGTTTAACGCCAATGGCTGTGAACAGGAAAACAGGTGAAAGAATAACCAGGCTTACTGCAGAAACAACCACATCCATGAAGCGTTTGATGGTTTGCTGCCAGGCCGGCATCAGCCCGGGCCGGATCTGAATAAGCGGGGTGCCGAAAATGGCCGTCATTTTAACAGCGCCAAGCAAAATGTCATGCATTTCCGGAATAATCTTCACTTCTACGCTGGTGGGGTAAACATCAGCAAGGATGTTGCTGATTTTCTTGTGTTCCCTGGTTTCCAGTGCAATGATAACCTCTTCCACATTGTGCTCATCAATAATCTCTCTTATCTGATCAATATGGCCAAGTAAAGGGAGGTGTCCGGCAGCAATATGCGTATCCTGTTTGCTGACGGCGACAAAGCCGATCAGTCTTTGGCCCAGGGATTTTTTCATGGACTCCAGCTCTTGTATGAGGTCTGTGGCTTTTTTTTGACTCCCGATAATGATTGTGTTGAACCCGATCTCCCTGTTGTTGATCTTCCTGATAACATTTGTGGTCAAAATAAAACGAAAACTGGCAGTAAAGAACACATGTGCCGCCAGTAATACCAGCAATGACTGGTAATGACCTTTAATCAGCACAGCTTCCTGGTTCAGCAGCACGACAAAATAAATCACAAGTACGCCGGTAAGAGATGTCAGCAATGTATGCCCGAACTGGCCAAGGCGCGACTGTCTGAATATGGAGTTGTAGGCTCCGCTGAGATAATACAGGGCCAGCCAGAACATGGGGATGATCACCAGGCTTAGCAACAGATTGTTTCCAAAAAGCAACTCTTCCTTTAGGGCATATAAAGAAAAGCCATTGTTGATGACCAGGTAGATGAGGTAAAAAAACCACGCCAGGACTGCTGCAAGGTAGTCGAAAAAAACATATTTGGCCAGCTGGATCCTTTGTAAGCGTTTGTCCATTATTTACTGCATTTATTTGTCACATGTGCCGGAAAAAAGAGACCTGGCCTTTCGGGAAAGCCTGCTGTAACTGGATAACGGGAAGGGGTGGCACATATTGCCTGCTATTTCACTGATTTATGAACACCATAAGTGAATAACTCAGCTCAGGTAGTTAACGTTGTTCTCAATTTTTTCCATGATGCCGTAGGCCAGATCGAGGGATGCGTATCCGTCGTGGATGGTAACCACCGGGTCGGTATTGTTTGTGATGGCCTCATAAAAAGTTTCAAGCTCAGTCTGTATGGCGTTGATGGGCTTAATCTCGGGTTTTTCCACCCATACCTGTTTCTTATTTTTTTCCGGGCCCATATCAATGACCATGGCCATCGGATCCGGGCTGGCTCCCACGTCCTTCAGCCTGATGATTTGTGTCTCTTTTGAAAGGAAGTCAACAGCAATGTAACCTTCGTGCTGGAAAAACCGGGTTTTGCGCATATTTTTCATAGAAAGCCTGCTGGCAGTAAGATTGGCCACGCATCCATTGGAAAACTCAATTCTTGCGCTGGCAATATCGGGAGATTCTGAAACAATGGACACGCCGCTGGCCGATATTTTCCTGACTTTGGCCTGTATCACATTCAGGATAATATCAATATCATGAATCATCAGGTCAAGTACCACAGGTACATCGGTTCCCCTTGGGTTGAACTGGCCCAGCCTGTGTGCTTCGATAAACATGGGGGTGTTCAGATAGGGTTTGGCTGCGATGAAGGCAGGGTTAAAGCGCTCCACATGGCCCACCTGTACCTTTACATTTGCCTCTCTGGCCAGATCCATTAGTTTTCGGGCTTCTTCAAGGGTTGTTGTCAGGGGTTTTTCAATGAATACATGCTTCCCGTGTTTCAGGGCTTTGGATGCACAGTTAAAGTGCGACACGGTAGGTGTTACAATGTCGACAATATCTGATTCGCTGATCAGTTCATCGTCGGAATAAAACCTCCGGATTCCGAATGTTTCGGCCACTCTTTCTGCTGTTTCCTGGTCCGGATCATAAAAACCGGCAAGCTCCAGTTTTTCCGATGCCACAATGCATTTGATATGGATTTTGCCCAGATGACCTGCGCCCAGTACACCAATTTTTTTAACCATATGAATAGCAGTTGATTGATAAAAATGCTCATCGTTTTTACAAAAGTAAAGTTTTTTATGGTCTGTGAAATGCTTAATTTCGTAGACCGACAAATAACCATTAAGTCAACCTGGCATAATGAATGATTCATACCGGCATAAGGGTTTGCGTAAAAAACTTGTGGAGGAAGTACGAGCGAAAGGTATCAAAAATGAAGACGTGCTCAGTGCGCTGCAGGCTGTTCCCCGGCATTTTTTCCTTGATTCTTCTTTTGTTGAAATCGCATACCAGGATAAGCCTTTTCCGATCGGTGCAGGGCAAACCATCAGCCAGCCATACACTGTGGCATTTCAAACCGAACTGCTTCAGGTAGAAAAAGGTACCAAAGTTCTGGAAGTCGGAACGGGCAGTGGTTACCAGGCATGTGTACTGGCCGAAATGGGTGCACGTGTGTTCACCATTGAACGTCATCACTCCCTGTACCGGAAAACAAAGCAGCTGCTGAATGAAATGAAATACTCCATCAAGCTTTTCTATGGGGATGGCTATGAAGGCTTGCCTTCTTTTGGCCCGTTTGACCGGATCCTTGTTACTGCAGCAGCACCGCAGGTTCCTCAGAAACTCCTTGATCAGCTGAAAACCGGAGGAATGATGGTATTACCCCTTGGCAAGGGTGATACACAGATCATGACAAGGTTGGTGAAGCATGGTCAGGATGAATTTGAAAAACAAGAATTCGGATACTTCAGGTTTGTTCCCATGCTGGGCGACAGAGAGCGTTAAATTTCAATCCCTGGCGCCTCTGTCCAGGGCTTCCCGCAATCCGTTTCCAAGAAGCATGAATGCAAGCACCATCAGCATGATGGCCAGTCCTGGCAGGAAGGCAAGGTAACCTTTGTCGAGGATGATATATCCGTAATGTTCCCTGATCATGGTTCCCCAGGATGGCACAGGTGGCTGAACCCCAATACCCAGAAAACTCAGGCCGGCTTCAATCAGTATGGCAGAAGCAAAATTTGCTGCAGAAATTACAATTACAGGCCCCATAATCACAGGAAGGATGTGCCGGCGAATGATGCGCATGCTTCCCAGGCCCAGGGCCCTTGCCGATTCAACAAATTCTTTTTCTCTTGTGCTGATTACCTGACCGCGAACCACCCTGGCAACTTCCACCCACATTGTCAGCCCCACAGCCACAAAAACCTGCCAGAACCCTTTACCCAGTGCAAAGGTGATTGCTATGGCCAGCAGAAGGGTTGGAACCGACCACACCACATTAATCAGCCAGATGATCATCTGGTCTGTTTTTCCCCTGAAATATCCGGCAAGACTTCCCAGGCTGACTCCGATAACCAGTGATATAAAAACTGCAATAAACCCTACCGACAACGATACCCGGGTGCCAATGACAAGCTGACTCAGCAGATCCCGCCCGAAACGATCTGTTCCGAGCAGAAACCGTTGTTTGTCAATTTGTTTTGCTTCAACTTCTTTCTGCATTTGCTCAATGCTTTTCTGATGGGGGGTTCCCCATGCATCGACGAAAGAAAGGGTGTCATCGGCAACACGCTGAACCGGGACTCCGGAGTCGAGGTGATATAGCACATCCGGCAGAAGAAAATAACCCTCCAGTCCGGGGTAGCCGGGCTGCCCGGGATAGGTTTCATAATAAAGGGTGTCTGTTGCAAACCAATAGGATTGTATGGGGATGGTGGTGTTTGGGTTGGGTTTACCCCGCATCAAAATTTCAATCAGGGAAGGGGGGGTGTATGTTTCATTCCTGGCCACATGGAGCATGTTTTGCCGGGTGCCTGGTTGATGAGCAGCCATTTCCAATTGCTGGTGGTTGGCATGGGGGCTGTTGTCAGGAATATACAGGTAGCCCGTTGCGGCAAGCATGGCGGCAAAAATGATCCATCCCAGACCCGCCA
>PWGY01000026.1 GCA_003554665.1 Bacteroidales bacterium
CGTCCCTGCTGGGCACGTCCAGCCCGGCTGTCAAAAATCACCCGCTGTTCTTCGGTAAGCAGCTCCCGGATTGCCTGACGATGATTCACATTTTCTTTCATCTGAGTGTTCCTCAGTTCAGTCATCTTATCAATTACATCGTTTACAGCGTTCATATCAGGTTCTGCTTCGGTCGTCAGGGAACGCTTGCGGGCACGCAATTCATCCATGGTGTTCCTGTGCCCTGTGTTCCGTTCAATCTGTTTCATGCGCAATGATTTAATTTCGGCCTCCTGTTCTTCAGAAAGATCCGGAATCATCTGGCACACATCAGCAACCTGATGCCTTTCAGTGCGCTGTTCCGCGACTCGTTCGGAAAAACGTTGCTGCGGACGGACATCAGGAGCCCTGCGTCCACGCTGACCAAAGGCGTCGGTGGAGAAAAGGAGGATCAGGGCAAGTAGTGATGCTATAAATACTTTGGTTTTCATAATAAATATCTTTTAAGGTTTTTTAATTTCCATTCAACCCTTTGATACATTTCTGTATGAAAAGTTTAATGCAATATAAAAAAACCTTCGTAATATTTAAAATAACCAGAATTAGCTGGCTTCTGCATTCTTCGCAAAACCACCGGCGGATACGCCAAAGTTGCTGTTTCGGCATTTAATCTTTATTTTTGTAGCAGATAGGATTTCCGAAACGTATAACCCCCCTCTCCTCATGGCACTGACATTTTTTAAAACCCCGCGCAACAAAAAATATGGCTACAAGCCAGTTTATTACGACAAAAAAAAGGAAGAAAGGGAAAAGCTGCAGAAAGCGGCAATGGAAAAAAACGAAAAAAATTATGAACAGGCACTCAGAGATCGACTGCAAATGCGATGGAAGCGCTCCTCCGGTGCAAGAAGCAGGACAGCCTCCAATCAGCGCCTTGTAATTATCCTTATCGTAATGTTTTTATTGCTTTACCTGATCTTTTTTATTTAAACTGCTTATAAAACCCATGACTGCATGTCAGACGTAATCAAGCTTCTGCCGGATTCCGTTGCCAACCAAATCGCAGCAGGCGAAGTTATTCAGCGACCCGCCTCTGCTGTTAAAGAACTGCTTGAGAATTCCATTGATGCCGGTGCAGACCATATCCGCCTTATTATCAAGGACGGGGGAAAAACCCTGATCCAGGTGACTGATAATGGATCCGGCATGACAGAAAGCGACGCAGGGCTGTGTTTTGATCGCCATGCTACCTCCAAAATAACCCGTGCCGCAGACCTTTTCGCCATTCATACAATGGGGTTTCGGGGAGAAGCCCTTGCTTCCATTGCGGCCATTTCCAAAATTGAGCTTAAAACCCGCACCAGCGAGGCCGATGTGGGGACGATTGTTTTTGTGGATGCATCGAATATTCAGTCTCAGGAACCATGCCCTTGTCCGGCCGGTACCAATATTTCTGTAAAAAACCTGTTTTACAACACCCCGGCCAGAAGAAATTTTTTGAAGTCGGACAATGTGGAGAAAAGGCATATACTTACAGAATTTCAGCGTGTGGCAATTGCAAGGCCCGATATCTCTTTTCAGTTTTTTCAAAACGATCAACTCACCCATCAGCTGGATAAGGGAAACCTGAAACAAAGGATTACAAGCCTTTTTGGCAGCAACTACAACCAACGCTTAATTCCTGTGGAAGAAGAAACACAGCTTTTAAAAGTCAGCGGGTTCACGGCAAAACCTGAATATTCCAAAAAGACCAGGGGTGAACAATTCTTTTTTGTGAACCAACGCTTTATACGGTCCCCCTATCTCAATCATGCCGTAGAGCAGGCATTTGAGGAGCTGATTCCGGAAGACACCTTTCCGGGCTTCTTTCTTTTCCTGGAAACCGATCCGGAACAAATTGATGTGAACGTCCATCCTACCAAAACGGAAATCAAATTTCAGGATGAGCGATTTGTTTACCAGGTTATTAAATCTGCAGTAAAACGCTCACTGGGTAAACATAATGTTTCACCGACACTGGACTTCGAACAGGAAAGTGCCTTCGACAACATCATCACCGATAAAAACAGGCCGGTAAGGCCTCCGGGCGTCCATGTCAACCCCGATTACAACCCTTTTCAGCAGGAAAAAAGTTCGTACCAGGGAGGTAAATCACTAACCGGCCGGATAAACCCCAAACAATGGGAGCAATTGTTTCCGGGCCCGGAGGAGGTGCGTGAAGTTACCGGACAAACAAATGAAAAACAAACCATTATTAGCCCTGACTGGGAGGAAAGGAAGCAGGACAACGGACAAAAAAAGTTTTTCCAGCTTCACAACCGTTTCATACTGACTCCGGTGAAGTCAGGAATGATGGTTATTGATCAGCAAAGGGCACATGAAAGGGTACTGTTTGAAAAATATACAGACAGCATTGCCGGCAAGAGTGCGGGCTCCCAACAATTGCTGTTTCCCGAAAACATTCGCCTGAATGAGCAGGAAACCGAAATGCTGAAGGAAATCATTGAAGATATCCGCCAGCTGGGTTTTGAAATAAATCCGATTGGAAAATCCACCTTTGTGATCAATGCTGTTCCGGCAGGAATTTCCGAAGAGGGCTCCCTTCAGGAGTGCGTGGAAGAGATCCTGGAAAACATTCAGAAAAATCGTCTTGAACTGAAGGACGATAAGAAAACCAATGTCATCCGGTCTCTCGCAAAAAGACTTGCTGTAAAGCATGGGAAAGCCCTCACAGAGGAAGAAATGTCCGCCCTTGCAGATTCTCTTTTTGCCTGCAGGGCCCCCGAATATTCACCCGCCGGCAAACCTGTGCTCTCAATCATTTCCTTGGAAGAACTGTCAGACAGGTTTAAATAATACAGAAATCGTATTTTTGCATTTCATTCCGGGATGATTTTTCAGGAAACACAAACTTTTTCTGTACCGGAACGTTCCAATAAACATATATGAACCCGAAAATTCAGCAATGTACAGATCCGCAGGTTTCAGTCTCATGCCCCCGGTGGTAAAGAATCTACTGATTATTAATGGTTTATTCTTTCTGGCCACCTTATCATTCGGCAGCGCCTTTCACATCAATTTACTTGATGTGCTTGGATTATATATGCCCGGATCACCAGATTTTGAGCCTTTTCAGCTGGTCACACATATGTTTATGCATGCCAATTTTTCCCACATTTTTTTCAATATGTTTGCCCTCTGGATGTTCGGCACAGCCATTGAAAACCTGATGGGATCCAGGCGGTTTCTTACCTATTACCTGATTACCGGTTTCGGAGCTGCATTCCTCCACCTTGGGGTCAACTACCTGGAGATGCTCAGCCTTCGCTCAGAACTGCTTGCTGCCGGCTATAGTGCAACAGACCTCCAAAGATTCGTTGAAACCGGCTCCTACAATATTATTTCAGGTGTATCGGAGCGTACACTCGTGGGGTACCTGACTAAATATTTTATACCCACGGTTGGCGCATCCGGAGCGGTTTTTGGCATTCTGCTTGCATTCGGGATGTTTTTCCCAAACAGCTACATTTACCTTTTTTTCGCCATCCCCATCAAGGCAAAATACTTTGTGATGGCTTATGGTGCACTGGAGTTATTCTTTGGTATCGCCAATCGCCCGGGTGACAATGTAGCCCATTTTGCGCATCTGGGAGGAATGGTGTTTGGTTACCTGCTGATCAAATACTGGCGCAATCAAAGAAAGATTTTTTACTAACGGAGCTGATCACCTGCTTATGCAAACAACATTGTTTCAAGAGATAAAAAACTTCTTTGCACGTGGCTCCGTGCTGGCCAGACTTATTGGATTCAATGTGGCCATATTCGTGGCAGTCAACCTGATACGGGTCTTCTTTTTTCTCTGGAATGTAGAAGGGGCAGCTGATACCATGAGTCAATGGCTGGGAATCTCCTCTAATGTTCATGTCGTCCTTCACCGGCCTTGGACCCTGATTACCTACATGTTCCTTCATTTTGACTTTCTGCACATTTTGTTCAATATGATCATACTTTATGTGGGCGGGAGGCTTTTCAGTGATTTTATCGGGCAGGACAGGTTGACTGCCACTTATTTACTTGGAGGACTTGCAGGTGCATTGTTCTATATTTTATCGTTCAATGTATTCCCGGTTTTTGATGAGGTCGTTGCTTTTTCACTTGCCGTTGGTGCTTCTGCTTCTGTGCTTGCCATATTCATTGCCGTTGCAGCATATATGCCCAATTACCAGCTTCCACTGTTGCTTTTCGGGCGAATCAGGCTAAAGTATATTGCCATTTTTTTCGTGGTTCTGGACCTGATAAGTATTGACCATAGCAATCCCGGTGGTCACCTTGCACATCTGGGCGGAGCTCTATGGGGATACACTTATGCCAGACTTCTGCGATCCGGACGGGATCCGGCAATGGTGCTGGGTTTTTACCTGGAAAAACTCGTCCGGTTTTTCCGAAAAAAACCAACCATGCGGGTTGAATACACCAGGGAACGCTACGTAAGTGATGAAGAGTATAACAAACAACGGGCCGATCGGCAGAAAAAGATTGATCACATCCTTGATAAAATATCAAAACACGGTTACGATAGCCTTACCAGTGAGGAAAAACAGTTGTTATTTAAGATGGGAGACAAATAACCCATGCCATTCAGACTGACTTCCGAATTCTCCCCGACCGGCGACCAACCCGAAGCCATCCGGCAGCTTTCAGAAGGATTGTTGCAAGACCAACCATTTCAGACATTGCTGGGTGTAACCGGATCGGGTAAAACATTCACCATAGCCAATGTGATCCAGGAAGTTCAGCGCCCCACCCTCGTTCTCAGCCATAATAAAACCCTTGCTGCCCAGCTCTATGGGGAGTTCAGGCATTTTTTTCCGGACAATGCCGTTGAATATTTTGTTTCATATTACGACTACTATCAGCCGGAAGCTTATATTCCCACAACAAACACCTACATTGAAAAAGATCTTTCCATCAACGATGAAATCGAAAAATTGCGCCTGAGCGCTACCAGTGCTTTGCTATCGGGACGACGCGACGTGATTGTGGTCAGCTCTGTGTCTTGTATTTACGGCATTGGCAATCCGGATGACTTCAATGAGAACATCATTCGTCTGGCAACCGGACAGATCATTGCCCGCAATAAATTATTACATCATCTTGTGGGTAGTTTATACAGTCGGACTGCCACAGAGTTTACCCGTGGAAAGTTTCGTGTTCAGGGAGATACTGTAGATGTTTTTCCGGCCTACGCAGATACTGCCTACCGCATCGTTTTCTGGGGAGATGAAGTGGAGAGCCTTGTTTCCATAGATCCGGTCAGCGGAAAAACCATAGAAGAACTGGAAAACCTGGCCATTTACCCGGCCAACATTTTCGTAACCTCAAAAGAGCGCATGCAGTCTGCCATGCGCGCCATCCAGGATGATCTGACTGAACAAACCGAATTTCTGAGAAATATAGGTAAGGAATTGGAGGCCAAAAGACTGGAAGACAGAGTAAACTATGACATGGAGATGATGCGTGAGCTGGGATATTGCCCGGGTATTGAGAATTATTCCCGTTATTTCGACGGACGGAGGCCCGGATCCAGACCGTTTTGCCTCCTTGATTATTTTCCGGAGGATTACCTGATGGTCGTTGATGAGAGCCATGTTACCGTATCACAGGTTCATGCCATGTATGGTGGAGATTTTTCCCGGAAAAAAAACCTGGTTGAGTACGGATTCCGTCTCCCGGCCGCCCTGGACAATCGCCCTCTGAAATTCGACGAGTTTGAAAGCCTCATGAATCAGGTGATATTTGTGAGCGCCACCCCGGGTGATTATGAACTCCACAAAAGCGAAGGGATTGTCGTGGAACAGGTGATTCGTCCAACCGGCCTTCTTGAACCCCCTATTGATGTCAGGCCCAGCAAAAACCAGATCGATGACCTGCTGGAAGAGATCAATCAACGGAGCACACAAAATGAAAGGGTATTGGTTACCACGCTGACCAAGCGAATGGCTGAAGAACTTACCAAATACCTTACCAATGCAGGAATTACCTGCCGGTATATTCACTCGGATGTGGACACACTGGAACGGGTGGAAATCCTCAGAGACCTGAGGCTTGGTAATTTTGACGTACTGGTGGGTGTAAACCTGCTCAGGGAAGGGCTGGACCTGCCGGAGGTATCACTGGTAGCAATTCTGGATGCCGACAATGAGGGCTTCCTCCGTTCAGAACGCTCACTCATTCAGACCGCCGGACGTGCAGCAAGAAATATTCACAGCAAGGTGGTCATGTACGCTGACAATATCACCCGGTCAATGCAGGCGGCCATTGATGAAACCAACAGAAAGCGGGAAAAACAGCAGAAATACAACGAAACCCACCAGATCACTCCGGCCCAGATCCGGAAATCAGTGGAGGCCATTCACGGACAAACCACTGTTGTCGACCGGCAGAGCGGAAAGAAAGCCTATGCAGAAGCAGAATCCACGAGCCTTGCAGCTGATCCCGTGGTACAATACATGGATAAAGACCAGCTCCGCAAGGCAATCAACCGCACCAGAAAAC
Source organism: Bacteroidales bacterium (assembly GCA_003554665.1). Next base: position 6,535 of record PWGY01000026.1, read on the forward strand.
AAATGGAGAAAGCAGCTAAAGAACTGGATTTCATGGAGGCTGCTGCCAACAGAGATGAGTTATATGCACTTGAAAAAGTATTTAACGAAAGATTTATGTAAATAATGGAACTATCGGATATACTGCATGTTAACCACCAAAAATTCCACCCGCTTTTTTCCCCTGACCTTCAGCCGGAGAATACTTTAATCATTGATTTGTCTGAGGAAAACCGGACATTACACACACTGGACTTTACTGATACCTACGGCCTTCAACAGCTGATATTTGATGAATTGGAGAAAAATAATGCTGTTTATGCCTATGGCGGTTATCTTGAAGACAGGGCTGTATACAGGCGCAGCCCTTTGTTTGCAGCGTCTGCTGATCAGGCCCGCAGCATTCATCTGGGAACTGATATCTGGGCTGAAGCAAACACCCCGGTTTATTTGCCGTTTGAAGGGAAGATCCACAGCTTCCAAAACAATGACAATTACGGGGATTATGGCCCGACCATCATCGTTGAACATCAACTTGAAGGTGCCAGGTTTTATACCTTATATGGCCATCTTACCGCAGATTCCCTGAACGAAAAAACAACTGGCACCGTTCTCAGCACCGGGGAGGTTCTCTGCCATATCGGAGATGCTCCGGTCAACGGTGACTGGCCCCCCCATCTGCATTTTCAGGTCATTGAAGACATGCAGGGTCTGCGCGGCGACTTCCCCGGGGTTTGCACCGGGCAGGAGATTGACCATTACCGGAAAATCTGCCCCGACCCGGGGGTATTTTTCCAGAAGCTCAATCGGATCGGTTAAGAACCCATTCAGACCGAATAGAAACCGGATTGTACTGATACTCTGACCTATATCTTTCAACACAAAAAAAACATTCGACCTTCCACATATTTATTGCTTTAAAGTAATATATCATATATTTTTGCAGGGATGATTCACTTCATTCACCAATTATCTTAATGTAATGGATATTTTTGCCAAAGCTACTGCCAGAATGGGCCCTTTGGGTCAGTACGCAAGCCAGGTACACGGCTACTTTACTTTTCCTAAGCTGGAAGGGGAAATATCGAACAGAATGCATTTCAGGGGAAAAGAAAAGCTTGTATGGAGTCTTAATAACTACCTCGGTCTGGCAAACCACCCCGAGGTACGAAAAGTTGACACTGAAGCTACAAAAGAATATGGGCTGGCGCTTCCCATGGGTGCCCGAATGATGTCGGGCCAAACGAAACTGCATGAACAGCTGGAAAATGAACTGGCTGCGTTTGTCGGCAAAGAAGCAGCCTATCTGCTGAACTTCGGTTACCAGGGTATGGTGTCCATCATTGATGCTTTGGTTGACAGACAGGATGTGGTTGTTTACGACAGTGAATCACATGCCTGCATCATTGATGGACTTCGCATGCATTTGGGCAAACGTTTCGTTTTTCCACACAACGACATTGACAACCTGCGTACCCAGCTCCGCCGGGCCAGGAAGCTCACGGAAAAAACCGGCGGCGGCATACTGGTAATAACTGAAGGTGTTTTTGGCATGTCAGGAGACCTTGGTAAACTGGATGAAATTGCCCGTCTGAAAAAAGAATACGATTTCCGTTTGCTGGTCGATGATGCCCATGGCGTGGGCACCATGGGTCCCACAGGTGCCGGCACAGGCGAACATTTCGGGGTTCAGGATGAAATAGATGTCTTTTTTGGCACCTTTGCCAAATCATTTGCCTCTATCGGTGCTTTTGTGGCCGCCCCCAAAGAGATCATCACCTACCTGATGTACAATATGCGCAGTCAGATCTACGCCAAGTCTCTGCCCATGCCGCTCGTGATTGGTGCCCTGAAACGGCTTGAACTGATGCGCAACCATCCGGAGTTTCGCGAAAAACTATGGACAATAGCCAACGCTCTTCAGGACGGTCTTAGGGACAGGGGTTTCAATATTGGCAACACCCAGTCTCCCGTTACACCTGTAGTACTCAGCGGAGATACCCCCGAGGGAGCAAACCTGGCGCATGACCTCAGGGAAAACTTCAACCTGTTCTGCTCAGTGGTCGCTTATCCGGTTGTTCCAAAAGGAACGATCATTCTCCGTCTGATCCCCACTGCGGTTCATACCCTTGAAGATGTGGAGTACACACTGGACGCCTTTTCCCGGGTAAAAGACAAGCTGGATAAAGGTGAGTATGCGACCGGCAAAATTGTTGACGTCGTATAGGACAGGCAGACAATACCTAATACAACCTGGATCTTTTCAGCATAAAGGAAAGCAGCACGTTTTCATACCCCTGATTGATACTTGCCGGTACGAAGTCAATTTTGTACTGCATGCATTTCAGGCGTAGTTCTTCGTAATATTTTTTCATCTGCCTGACGTACCTTTCCCTGAGATCTGAAGGATTCAGGCGGATCATACGGCCGGTTTCCATGTCCACAAAACGATAAGGACGATTACCGTAATCGAACTCCAGTTCCTTCTGTTGTTCATGCACATGGAATAGAATTACCTCGTGTTTGTTATGCTTCAGATGCTGTAAAGCGGAAAAAAGAGAATCAGGGGTGGCTTCATTATCAAGCATATCGGAGAAAATGATCACAAGCGATCGCTTGTGAACCTTTTCGGCCAGCAAATGTAGCAACTCAGCTGTATCTGTGGTTTTTCTTTCCTGGTCTTTGCCGGGATGGTAGAGTTTCTCATATTGCGTGAACAACATCCTGTGGTGAACACTGTTGGACCTGGCAGGAGTGTGCAATTCCATTTGATCGGAAATGACACTAAGCCCCACCGCATCTCTTTGTTTTCTTAACAGGTAAGTAAGGGCAGCCGCACATTCAACAGAAAAAGCAATCTTGGAATATTCATTTCCGCTGTGATCCCGGCCCTTGAAGTGCATGGAGGATGAGTTATCTATCACAATCTGACAGCGGAGATTGGTCTCTTCCTCAAACCGTTTCACAAATAATTTCTCCGTACGGGCATACAACTTCCAGTCGATATGCCTGGTGCTTTCTCCGGGATTGTATATCCTGTGTTCGGCAAATTCGACAGAAAACCCGTGAAAAGGGCTTTTATGCATACCCGTTATGAAGCCTTCCACAACCTGACGGGCAAGCAGTTCAAGATTTCCAAATCGTCCCGGAAGGTCAGGATCAATTCTTTTAATCAAATGGAATAGGATTTAGGTACTACAGGAGGCTCTCAATTTTGTCAACCAATACGTTTTTGGGGACAGCCCCCACCTGCTTATCAACCACTTCTCCCCCTTTAAAGAAAAGAATCGTGGGGATATTCCGGATACCGTACTTCATGGCCACTTCAGGATTGCTGTCTACGTCAATCTTCCCGACAACTGCCTTGTCTTTATATTCTTCAGCAATTTCCGCAACAATGGGACCCACCATTCTGCAGGGGCCGCACCATTCTGCCCAAAAATCAAGCAATACAGGTTTGTCAGCCTTCAACACATTTTGTTCAAAGTTGGAATCGGTAATTTCAAGTGCCATAATGCTACGTTTTAGTTTGGTCTATTAAGTGCAAATATATTACTTATAAAAACAGTGTTCACTACCCTGCAGGAATTAATTTAAACGGTATTTCACATCACAATGTTTTAAAAACTCCTGTAAAAATCCTATGGGATCCACTTTAACCGTGCGGGAAATCATTTCCACCGTGCAGTTCTCAACAGGATCCTGCAGGCTGATTTTCAACCTAGATCGACCTTTGTGCTGAGCAGCGATCGTTTTCATTTTTTCTACCAGGAATGCGTTAATGTCACCCACAGGAAGGTTGATAATCAGATCTGAAGTATCATTTTCAGCCACATCACTCAGTAACTGCATGCTTTTGACCCGAATATCAGCCTGCGCAGGATTCCTCCTGTTCTGTTGCATCCTTGCCTTAACCATGACCGCATTCTGAACCACCAAAAAGTGCTTCACTTTCAGGTAGTCTTCCGCAAAAACGAACAATTGGTGTGAGTCTGAATAATCTTCAATCTGAATGACCCCATAGGGTTTTCCATTCTTGGTATATTTATGGGCCGCCGCCGTAATAATCCCTGCAAAGCAAAGCTCCCTTTGTCCTGAATGTCGGTTATTTTTAAGATCTCCAACGGTAGTGTTGCAATAATTCTGAATGTGGATTTTAAAACCATCCAGGGGATGACCGGAAATATACATCCCGGTAACCTCTTTCTCCTGTTGCAGCATTTCCATTTTACCCCAGGGCTCACATTTCGGAAGATCAGGATCGGGAAGCACATTGTCTGAACTTTCATCAAAAAGATTCATTTGTGATGTATTCTCCCTGAGCAGTACCTGTTGTGTGTGCCTGATCACCTTATCCAAAAAAATACTGGCACCATTGTCATCGGAATGAAAAAACTGTGCCCGGTGACATTCATTGAAACAGTCAAAGGCACCGGCCCTGGCAAGCGATTCAAATACCCGCTTATTCACTGCCCTCAGGTTGACCCTTTTGGCAAAATCAAAGATGTTTTTATATGGGCCGTTGGTGTTTCTTTCAGCCACAATGGTTTCAACTGCTCCTTCTCCCACCCCCTTAATGGCTCCAAGACCAAAACGAATCTCCCCCTGGTCATTCACAACAAAATTAAAGGTACTTTCATTGACATCCGGCCCAAGAACCGGTATCTTTTGCCGCTGACACTCCTCCATCATAAAGGTGATCTTCTTGATGTCACTGAAGTTGTGTGTCAGCACAGCAGCCATATACTCCGCTGTGTAGTTGGCTTTCAGATAGGCAGTTCTGTATGCAACAACGGAATAGGCGGCCGAATGTGAGCGGTTGAAACCATATTCGGCAAACCGGGCCATGACATCAAAAATCTTCTCAGCAGTTGCCTTTTCAATGTTTTTCTTAGCGGCACCTTCAATAAAGAAGGTCTTCTGCCGCTCCATCTCTTCCTTCTTCTTCTTGCCCATTGCCCGCCGCAGAATATCCGCATTGGCAAGGGTAAAACCGGCCATGATCTGGGCAGCCTGCATGATCTGTTCCTGGTATACCATAATCCCGAAGGTGGGCTGCAGGATATCTTCCAGCCACGGATGTGGATACTCCACTTTTTCCAGCCCATGCTTTCGCCTGATATATAGTGGGATAAAATCCATGGGGCCGGGCCTGTAGAGGGCATTCATGGCGATCAGGTCTTCGATATTGGAAGGCTTGAGTTCCTTGAGGTATTCACGCATCCCCTGCGACTCAAACTGAAAGGTACCAATGGTATCTCCCCGTTGGTAAAGGGCATAGGTCTGCTCATCATCCAGAGGAACCTTTTCAATATCAATTTTGCTGCCATAACGCTTTTCGATGTTGTTCAGGGCCTCTTTGATGATTGACAGTGTTTTGAGCCCCAGGAAGTCCATCTTGAGCATCCCTACTGACTCCACATGCTTGCCCTCATATTGTGTAACCGGCAAATCAGTATCTTTCTGTGTACTGAGTGGCAAACAATCCACAAGACTTTCCGGACCAATTATCACACCACAGGCATGCACCCCTGTTTGCCGGTTTGAGCCTTCCAGGCTTTTTGCAAATTGCAGTGTTTCCTGCACTTCGGGCGGAGCTTCCTTCAGTGCCTGCTTCAATTCGGGGACCTCTTTATAGGCATCAGCCAGATGGGTTCCCGGTTTTTCAGGAACCATCTTGGCAAGGCGGTCGGCCTCAGGCAGGGGCAATTTCAGCACCCTGGCCACATCACGAATGGAGGAACGGGCGGCCATGGTACCAAATGTCACAATCTGTGCCACCTTTTCGCGGCCATATTTCCGGATGACATACTCCATCACCCTTTCACGGCCGTCATCATCAAAATCAATGTCAATATCGGGCATGGAAACCCTTTCCGGGTTCAGAAACCGCTCAAAAAGCAAATTGTATCTGATCGGGTCAATCGCCGTAATGCCCGTACAGTAAGCTACAGCCGATCCGGCAGCACTTCCCCTGCCCGGTCCGACTGCTACCTCCATTTCCCTGGCCTTGTTGATAAAGTCCTGTACGATCAGAAAATATCCGGCAAAACCCATTTCACGAATCACCTTCAGTTCATAATCCAAACGATCGCGAATCTCTTCGGTAATCTCAGGATAGAGGGCGTTCGCACCTTCATATGTCAGGTGCCGCAAATAATCATCCTCCGATTCAAATCCCTCGGCCAGAGGAAATTTGGGCAAAAGCACTTTTTTGGTGGTGATCTCAAAATCCTCCACTTTGTTTGTCACTTCAACCGTTCCAGCCAAAGCAGCCGGTACATCAGAAAACAACTCAGCCATTTCGGACCTTGTTTTCAGGTACTCCTGACCAGAATATTTCATACGGGTTTCATCGTCAAGATCACGACCCGTCTGCAGGCAAATCAGGATATCGTGGGCTCGGGCATCCTCTGCGTCAATATAATGACAATCATTGGTTGCAACCAACGGTATCCCGTATTTTTCTGATAACCCAATCAGTACACGGTTCACAGGTTCCTGCTCCTCCAACCCGTGCCGCTGCAATTCCAGGTAAAAATCGTCTCCGAAAACATTCAGGTATTCCTTCAGGGCAGCTTCAGCAGCCTCCTCCCTTTTTGCCATAATGAGCTGGGGCAGCTCCCCACCCAGACAAGCCGAAGACGCAATCAACCCTTCGTGGTGAGCAAACAACAACTCCTTGTCTATCCTGGGTGTATAGTAAAAACCTTCAAGGTAGCCAAGAGAACACAGCTTTGACAGGTTTTTGTAACCCTGATAATTTTTGGCCAGCAAAATCATATGGTAGCCACTCCGGTCTTCTTTGCCCCGCTTTTCCCTGCGGCTTCCTTCTGCCACATACACCTCGCATCCAATGATTGGCTTGATTCCGTATTTCCGTGCCGTCTCGGTAAACTCAAGTACACCATACATGTTTCCATGATCCGTTATGGCCAGTGCCTTCATTCCATCTTCGGCAGCTTTTCTGATCAGCGGTTCGATCTTTGCGGCGCCATCCAGAATAGAATATTGGGTATGTACGTGTAAATGAGTAAATTCAGGAATTTCCATAAGGGGGTATTTTGAAAGATAAAATTAGCTAAAATGCACGAACCTGAAAGGGATATTCGAACCGTAATTATTTTTTTAATTCAAAAAAAAACCGGATATTTGCAGCCTTGTAAAATTTCTATTTAATTATCATTAAACTTTTTATTATCAATGCCAACAAAAATAAGACTACAGAGAAAGGGTAAAAAGGGACAACCTTTTTATCACCTGGTAGTTGCGGATGGTCGTGCACCCCGAGACGGAAAATTCATTGAGAGGATTGGCAGTTACAACCCCATGACCCACCCTGCTACCATTGTGATTGATTTTGACCGTGCGCTGCACTGGGTACAGGTGGGAGCACAACCCACAGACACTGCCCGAAGCATTTTGTCTGTTAAAGGAGTCATGCTGAAGCATCATTTGCTGAAGGGTGTGACCAAGGGAGCTCTTACGGAAGATCAGGTTGAGGAAAAATTCCAGGCCTGGATAACCGAGAAGGAAGAGAAGCGGGAGCAGATCCGTAAAGAAACAGAGCTTACCAAAAAGGAGAAAGCGAAAAAACGGAAAGAAGAAGAGAAAAAAATCAGCGATGATCGGGCTGAAGAATTGGCAAAAAAACTGGCCAAAGAAAACCTGAAAGCTGAGGAAGCAACCAAAGAAGAAGGTGCAGAAGAAAAAGAAGAAGGGTCAGAAGAAACTGTTTCAGAGGAAGCTGCAGAAGTGAAAGAAGCTGTCTCCGAAGCTCCTGAGAAAGCCGAAGAAACTCCTGAGAAAAAGGAAACGGAAAGTAAAGAAGAAAAAGAAGCACCCAAGGCCGAAGAGAAAAAAGAAGACGAGGCCAAAAAAGATGAAAACAAGTAATTGTTATTATCTGGGTTATATTTCTAAAACTGTTGGATACGAGGGGTCATTGATCGCATTTCTGGATGTGGATGACCCCTCTTCCTATAGGGACATGGAATCGGTTTTTATCCTGATGGATGGGAAACTGGTTCCATTTTTTGTTGAACAAATTCAAATGCGTACCCCAAAGGGAGAGGCTGTCATTCGTTTTGAAGACATTGACAGCATTGATAAAGCCCGTCACCTTTGTAAGTGCGATATGTACCTTCCACTATCCCGGCTACCCCAATTACCGGAAGAGGCATTTTATTTTCATGATCTGGTCGGCTATGAAGCTTACGATAACCGGGATCGTTTTCTTGGCGTGATCAGTGATTTTCTTGACTACCCCGGAAATCCCCTTTTCTCCATCAGAAAAAGCGAAAATGACGAGATCCTGTTCCCTGTAGCGGACGAGTTTATCCGCCAGATAGACCACGGGGGACACAGGATCTACCTGCATCCCCCGGAGGGACTATTGGATCTGAACCGCTAAATCCGGTTATGAATTACAGATCCGTTATGCCAGGCTGGTTCTGTAATGCCAGACCAAATCTGTAATGCCAGACCAAATCTGTAATGCCAGCCCGGTTCAGGATCAGACTTTGAGCTCCTCCCCTTCTGACTTGGCAATAATTACAGCCCCGCACGTATCGCTCCACACATTTACAGACGTTCTGAACATATCCAGGATCCGCTCCACCGCGAGGATTAATCCGACACCTTCCAATGGAAGACCGAGTACTGAAAGTATTATTGTAATGACCACCAAACCTGCCATAGGTATACCCGCAGCCCCGATCGACGCCAACAACGCGGTCATAACCACGATAACCTGCTGAATAAGGCTCAGATCAATGCCGTACGCCTGGGCGATAAAAAGTACAGAAACACACTCATAAAGGGCTGTCCCGTTCATATTTACCGTGGCGCCAAGTGGCAGCACAAAGCTGGTGACCTTTTTGGATACCCCACTTTTTTGCTCCACCGCCTCCATGGCAAGCGGTAATGTGGCGCTGCTGCTTGAAGTGGTAAATGCTGTCAGCAGTGGCACGGACATGGCCTTGATGTGGAGACGGGGATTCACACCCCCGATATACTTGAGCAACAAGGGCAGAATCACAAATGAATGGAAAAGCAATGCAAGAATAACGGCAAGCATGTACACACCCATTCGGCTGAAAATATTGACCAGATCATGGGCTTGTTCTGCTACAATACCCGATACAATTCCAAAAATTCCCAGGGGTGCAAATCGGATAATGAACATGGTGATGCGCATCATTACCTCAAATACGCCATTAAAACCTTTTTCCAGCGGGTTTTTGTAGCGGGCTCCTATTCTGGTGGCAAAAAATCCAAAAAGGATCGCAAAGAAAATTATCGACAACATATCTGTTTCTGCCAGGGCCTGGAAAATATTGGTGGGGACGATATTCATCAGGGTATCTCCAAATGTGGATGCCCCTGCTTCCAGTTCCACCGCTTCTTCCGTAAGACCCAGATCGGCCCCGACGCCAGGCCTGAAGATGTTGACTACCAAAAGACCGATTACCGCTGCAATCAGGCTGGTAACCAGGTAATAGCCAAAAGTTTTGGCACTCATGCGACCCAGGTTCTGGGCACTTCCCAGTCCGAGAACCCCGGATACGATGGAAGAAAAAATCAGGGGGGCAATAATCATTTGAAGTGCCCGCAAAAACAGGTCTCCCATCCAGGTCACATAATCGACCTGTTCAGTAAAAAAGTATCCAAAAAGCACACTCAGAATCAGTGCGGCTAAAATCTGCCAGTGTAGTGCAATTTTTTTCATCCAGACAAATATTACAGGTTAGTATTGATAGGTAAATAAAGCCGCAATAATACAAAACTCCGTTCAGAAATACCAAAAATATTTGCCGGACACCCCGGTCCCCTGCAACACTGTCAGTCGATGATCCGGCAAAAATGTCATTTTGTCTGAAAAAAGTTCTTGTAAGGAAATGGTGTGGCTTTTGATAACAAAAGGAAAAAAAATTATTATTTAAATCGAGTTTGGTTTTGCATATGAATTTTGACCAGTTAACCATAAAATCACAGGAAGTAATACAGAAAGCGCAGGAAGTGGCAGCAGGCCACCAACAGCAGGCCATCGAAAACGGACATCTTTTAAAAGGTATTCTGACCGTAGACGACAATGTGGCTCCCTACCTGCTCCGAAAAAACAGCATCCGCCTCACCACCCTTCAGCAGGCACTTGACAGGATTATCGAACGTTACCCGAAAGTAGCCGGAGGTGAGCCTTACCTGGCCCCGTCAGGGAAGCATACTTTGCAAACGGCCATGGGGAAAGCCAAAGATATGGGCGATGAATTCATTTCCATAGAACATATACTGCTGGGGCTTATTTCAGGAACTGATGATGTATCCCAGTTGCTGAAAGACAGCGGACTTACCGAAAAGAACCTTAAAGAAGCCATTAAAGGCCTCAGGCAGGGCTCAAAAGTGGATAGCCAGACGGCTGAAGAACGCTTCAACGCACTGAGTAAATATGCCAACAACCTCAACGAAATGGCTTCATCGGGCAAGCTTGATCCGGTGATCGGCCGGGATGATGAGATCCGGAGGATTTTGCAAATTTTGTCAAGGAGAACAAAAAACAACCCAATCCTTTTGGGTGACCCTGGTGTCGGAAAAACAGCTATAGCAGAAGGCCTCGCCCATCGGATCATTAACGGGGATGTACCGGAAAATCTGAAAAGCAAAAAGATCTTTTCGCTCGATATGGGCGCACTCATTGCAGGTGCCAAATACAAAGGAGAGTTTGAGGAAAGGATCAAGGCTGTTGTTAAGGAAGTTGTTGCGTCTGACGGTGAGTATGTTCTTTTTATTGACGAGATCCATACACTGGTTGGTGCCGGTGCGGCCGGCGAGGGAGCCATGGATGCAGCAAACATACTGAAACCCGCCCTGGCAAGAGGTGAACTCAGGGCCATTGGTGCCACCACCCTGAAAGAATATCAACGGTACTTTGAAAAAGACAAAGCACTGGAAAGGCGGTTCCAGACCGTAATGGTTGATGAACCCTCCAAACCGGATGCCATCAGTATTCTCAGGGGACTGAAAGAGAGATACGAAACCCATCACCAGGTCAGGATCATGGATGAAGCAATTATTTCAGCCGTAGATCTGTCTCATCGCTATATCACGGACCGTTTTCTGCCGGACAAGGCCATAGACCTTATTGATGAGGCTGCCTCCAAGCTCAGGCTGGAAATGAATTCGGTTCCGGAAGAACTGGACGAAGCAGACCGGAAAATTCGTCAGCTGGAAATCGAAAGAGAAGCCATTAAACGTGAAAAGGACGAGGCAAAACTCAAAGTATTGAACGAGGAGCTGGCCAACTTGCGGGAAGAGAGAAACAAAATCAAAGCCAGCTGGGAAAGCGAAAAAGCAGTGGTGGACGAAATACAGCAAAACAAAGCCGCCATTGAGCAGTATCGTTTTGAAGCAGAACAGGCTGAGCGCAGCGGTGACTTCGGCAAAGTTGCAGAGATCCGTTATGGACGAATTAAAGAAGCCGAGGAAAAGTTGCAGGAAATGCATAAAAAGCTGCAGGAAATGCAGGCCGACTCACCACTCATCAAGGAAGAGGTTACCGCAGAGGATATTGCAGATGTGGTTTCAAGATGGACTGGCATTCCGGTAAGCCGTATGTTGCAAAGCGAAAGGGAAAAACTGCTAAAACTTGAGGATGAGCTGCACAAGCGGGTAGTCGGACAGGATGAAGCCATCACTGCAGTATCGGATGCCATCCGGCGCAGCCGTGCCGGATTACAGGATCCAAAAAGACCGGTGGGATCTTTCATTTTTTTGGGTACCACTGGTGTCGGAAAAACTGAGCTGGGTAGGGCCCTGGCTTCTTTTCTGTTCAATGACGAAAATGCCATGGTGAGAATTGACATGTCGGAGTATCAGGAAAGGCACGCTGTAAGCCGGCTGATCGGAGCGCCTCCGGGATATGTGGGGTATGAGGAAAGCGGACAGCTAACGGAATCCGTTCGCAGGAAACCTTATTCGGTGGTCCTTTTGGATGAAATTGAAAAAGCCCATACCGATGTTTTCAATATCTTGCTTCAGGTGCTTGAAGATGGCAGGCTGACGGACAACAAAGGCCGTACGGCTGATTTTAAAAACACCATCATCATCATGACCTCCAACATCGGGTCTAATCTGATACAGGAGCGGATGGAGCAATTAAGCGACGAAAACCGTGAAGAGGTGATTAAAGACACCAAAGGTCAGGTGATGTCTTTACTGAAAAAAACCATCAGGCCGGAATTCCTGAACCGGATTGACGAGATTATTATGTTCAATCCGCTTACCAGAGAGGAAATCAAAGAAATTGTCAGGCTGCAGCTGGATTATGTTCACGGTCTGCTTGAAAACAAAAACATGGATATTGAGCTGAGTGAATCGGCCATCGAATGGATCGCAGCGGCCGGCTTCGATCCCCAGTTTGGTGCCCGCCCGTTGAAACGGACCATACAACGAAGTATTCTTAACAAATTATCTGTGGAAATGCTGGCTGATAAAATCCCGGATGGATCCACCGTTCTGATTGACAAAGAAGGAGAAGAGCTCAGTTTCAAAGTCCGTCAAAAATAGTACTTTTGTGAAAAACAAGGGCTTTTGAACTTTCCTCTCTTTATAGCCGGCAGAATGGGCGGTTCCGGAAACGGAAAGAGCTTTACCTCCCTGATCAGGAAGATTGCCATTCTGAGCATTTCCCTTGGTCTGGCTGTGATGATCATCTCAATGGCCGTAGTAACCGGGTTTCAGGAAGAGATCCGCGATAAGGTGATCGGATTCGGTGCCCACATACAGATCACCAATTACGATTTCAACATATCTTATGAGCCCCAACCTGTCAGCTCACAACAGGATTTTCTGGCTGATGCGGAACAGCTTGATGGAGTAAGGCACATACAGACCTTCGCCACCAAACCGGGGATCATCAAAACAGATGATGACATTCACGGTGTAGTGTTTAAAGGAATTGACAAGGATTTTGACTGGGGGTTTTTCAATGACAGAATGGTGGAGGGACGCGTTCCGGAAATCCATGATACTGAACGCACTGATGAAGTGATTATCTCTGCACACGTTGCCAGAAATATGCGTCTGGAAGTGCATGAGGATTTGTTCCTGTACTTCATTCAGGACCCCCCCCGTATCCGGAGGCTGACCATTACCGGAATTTATGATACAGGGCTGGAAGAACTTGACAAGGTATTTACCCTGGGAGATATCCGGCATATTCAGCAGTTGAATAACTGGGAGGATGACCAGATTGGGGGTTTCGAGGTGCTGGTTGACCATTTCGGAAACATTCCGAAGGTCAGTGAACAACTGCTGGATTTGGTTCCTTACAGTCTGGATGTACAGACCATCAGGGATCTTTATCCCCAGATCTTCGACTGGTTGTCACTGCTGGATATGAATGTTTATGTTATCATTACACTGATGATACTGGTAGCAAGCATCAATATGATTACCACTTTGCTGATATCAGTACTGGAAAAAACCAATGCCATCGGAATACTGAAAGCGGTCGGCGCGCCCAATCTGCTGGTTCGCAGAATATTTCTTTACCACGCTGGTATGCTCATTGCCAGGGGGCTTTTGTGGGGTAATGTGGCAGGGATACTCATCTGTCTGATACAGGGGCAGTTCGGGTTGCTGACGCTATCGCCCGAATCCTATTTTGTATCGGAAGTACCGGTAAATATGCGACTGAGCCATATCCTGCTGCTCAATGCAGGTACTTTTGTCATTTCCATGGCCATGCTGATCATTCCATCCTACATCATTGCGAGGATATCCCCGGTAAAGGCAATCGTTTTCAGGTAAAGAAATCGATTTTCGGGCAAAGGGTTACCCGGGAACCCGCCTGCCTGGAGCACTTTCTAAAGAACCAGCAGTCCTATGCTCACAATAAACTGTCTTGGCCGGGTGTCAAACTCAAATTCATTTCCACCTACACTGACGCTTTCACCAAAATTGGATAAGTTCCCTTCATATTTTAGATCCAGGAGTATACTTCCGATTTTGATTCCAGCCAATGCCTGATAGCCAACTGTCCAGTCATTATAACCAAATTGCATATCCTCATCCATGTCCACATAACCACTGGTGCTGTCGATCATATAAGATGCCACAGGCCCGATCCCAAAACGGAAAGGTCCGAAAGACAATCCTGCAATTAAGGGGATTGTCAGATGACTGAACTCCTGGGTGAAGAATTCACGCCTGACATCATCCGGGTCCGGAAATCCGTTCCGAACGTTGATCGCCATTTCCTGTCCGGTTTTAGAAAATAAAAACTCAGGCTGCACAAAAAAACCAAGAATAGAGAAATATCCGACTGCACCAAAATGGTAACCTGTGTAGGAGTCGGAAAGAGCTTCCATGGTAGAATTTTCCAGACCTGCACCCCCGATACTGATTTCTTCCGATGAAGGGAGGGAGGAAAAATTAAACCCACCACGAATGCCAATACCAGAAGCATATAAACCGGTGCTGAACAAAATCATGATGATTGTCAGGAATAACAGTTTAAAAGAACTTTTCATGTGCTTTAGGGTTTAGTTAAAAGAACCGATTTCCATCTTAAATCTACAAATAATCACGCATCCCTCAAAATTTTCATCTTTTCTTTTAGCACACCGATCTCATTGCGGGCCTTCTCAATTTTCTCCTCAAACTCGGCTTTAAGCACATCAGCTTTTTTGGAAGAAGCAAAAAAACCAATGTTATTTTCCAGCACCTGGATATCTGATTCAAGACTTTTGATCTTGCCGGCAATATAGTTGCGCTCTTTATAAATGATATTATCGGCATTGGGCGCGTTCTTCAGGTTATCAATCTTGGTCCGGAAACTCAGCGTGCTCTTGGCCTTTTTGCTAATGTTCAATACATTAAACTGATGATCAATCGCCTTCCGGAACTCACTCTGGACTTTGTCTTTCTGCTTGATGGGGACATGTCCGATGGCCATCCACTGACGCTGAAACTCCTTTAATGTTTCCAGGTTTTCTTTATTGTCGTCTGAATAAGAATGGCTCTTAACTTTTTCAATAAGTTCCAGTTTTTTCTTCAGATTCTCATCCTGCTTTTCACCAATATTGGCAAAATGATCCGATTTTCTGTTGAAAAAGTGGTCACATGCTTTGCGAAAACGCTTCCAGATTTTATCAGAAAATTTGGCAGGTACCGGGCCTACTTGCTTCCACTCTTTTTGCAGCCGGATCAGTTCCTCTGTTGTGGCTTTCCAATCCTCACTGTCCTTTAACGCCTCAGCCTGAAGACAAAGGTTCAGCTTCTGATTGTAATTTTCTTTTTGCTGATCCTTGAACTTGCGGAAAAAATCCTTTTTTGCAGCAAAAAATGTATCCAACGCAGTCCGAAAGCGGTTCCAGATTTCATTATTCACCTTTTTCGGTGCAAAACCAATGGTTTTCCAAACCTTGAAAAGTTCATTGATCTCATCCGTTTTCTCCTGCCACTGGCGGGGAGTTTCCGGCAAACGGGCGACCAACTGCTCTGCTTTCTCACAAAGTACCAATTTTGCGGCGTAGTTTTTATTCTGGTCTTCCCTGAGTTTTTCGTAGTGCTCCTGACGCCTTTTATTCAGTTTGTCCGTGGCAGCTTTGAAACGCTCCCAGATTTCGTCTTTTTTGTCTTTTGGAACAGGACCGGTTTCTTTCCAGGCTTCGTGCAGTTTCTGTAACTGCTGGAATGACTTTGTTATACTTGGTTCCAACAATAATTCTTCGGCCTTTTCACAAAGGCCGGTTTTGGTCTCAAGGTTCTTTTTCAGATCCAGATCCTTGAGTTCTTTATTGATATTGACCTTATCGAAGAATTTTTCAACCAAAAAATGATAATTGTTCCAAAGCGTACCTTTTGCGCTTCGTGGAACCGGCCCCACACTTCTCCACCTGTCCTGCAATGCGTGAAAGTGATCATAGGTTTTTTTCAGCTCCTCTTCCGAGTCGATCAGGTTTCGCAATTCGTCCAGAATACTCTCCTTGATTTGAAGATTCTCCTGCATTTCCTTTTCCAGCTCCTGATCATGACGCGCTTTTTTCTCTTTGTAAACAGAAAAAGCTGCATCAAAACGTTCGGTCAATGGGTCTACCTGCTTTTCTTCTGTGTCTCCTTTTGCATTATCCTGATCCTTATCCTGCTCCATCCCCTGCTCGTAAGCAGACATATCCTCATCCCGAAGTTTCTTACGATAAGCCGCCTTAACAAAACCGATATGGCGACGTATCTGGCCGATATCTTCAGACTGCACCAATTGCTCAATCACGTCCACCATATTGGTACGATCCATGGCATTGTATTTTGCAGCCAGCGCTTCATTGTCTTCTTCTTGGGAGGGTTCCTTTTCCTGAACTTCCTCTGATGGGGATTCATCCTGCTGCCGGGGTGTTTCTTTTACCTGCGCATCTTCCCCGGTGGTTTTGCTGCTCTCTTCTGCAGAAATTGCCTGTTTTTCATCAGTTTCAATGGCTGTTGACTTTTCTTCAGCAGGGTTTTCTTCCTGCTTTTCTTCCTCTTCCTGTTGAGCCTCCACAACGGAATGTTCTTGCTCTACCTGGGGCTTCTCTTCAGTTCGCTGTTCCTTTTCTGATTGTGGCTTTTCCTCAGCAGACTGTTTTTGCTCTGCCTGTGGCTTTTCCGTGAAAGCTTCCTCTTGCTCTGCCTCAGGTTTCTTCGCAGCAGGCTGTTCCTGTCCTGTTTCAGGCACTCCTTCAGCAGCCTTTTTCTGAGCTGGCTGTTCGGCAGATTCAGAAAGTCCTTTGTTTTCAGTTTGAGTGATACTTGCGTTTTTTTCGCTGGTCCGGGGCTCTTCCCCTTCCGGTTCTTCTGTCCGGATATTTCGGGGATCCAGGTTTTCCTTGTTTTCCATCAAAAGAAAAAGTTTCTCGTTACTAATTAAAGTGATAGCAGCTTGTCTTCGTTAACGACACTTGCAATGAAGTGTGGCAGCCGCCAAAGCGGCAGTTGGCATATAACAGGTTATTATAATACGATACAAAAATAAAAATATTTTGCAGGCAACGAGCCGTCTTTAAAGCCTTTAATTTACCTGCTCCAGCGCCTGAGACAGATCAGCAATGATGTCCTCTGCATCCTCAATACCTACAGAAAACCTTACCAAACCATCTGAGATTCCGGATCGCTCCCTGGCCTCCCGGTCCATTTTAGAATGGGTCATGGAGGCCGGATGCTGAATCAGGCTTTCTACTCCGCCAAGAGATACTGCCAGAATCGATAACCTTACATTGTTCATCAGGGCTTTGCCCGCCGGCAGTCCGCCTTTCAGTTCAAAACTTATCATTGAACCCGGTCCTTTCATCTGTTTACTGGCCAGCTCGTATTGTTTATGGGAATTCAGGCCCGGATAATTCACCCATTCCACTTTCGGATGATCCTCGAGGAAATGCGCAACCTTTGTGGCATTTTCCTGGGAGCGATCCATGCGCAGAGACAAGGTTTTCAGACCGCGGATCACCAGATAAGCCTGATGGGGGTCCATGTTGCATCCAAGGTTGATCATCATGGGACGGAGGATGTCGTCGAATGATTTATCCCTGCTTACAATGATTCCCCCAACGATGTCTGCATGACCGTTTAAAAACTTGGTAATTGAATGAAAAACCACATCAAACCCGAAATCAATGGGGCGCTGAAGGTAAGGACTGCAAAAGGTGTTGTCAGCCACCGTAATCAGATTGTGTTCCCTGGCAATCTTTACGGCCTCTTCAAGATCGGTAATGGCCATTGTCGGATTGGCGGGGGTCTCCACATACAACATTTTGGTGTTTGGACGAATGGCTTTTCGGATGTTATCCGGTTCGGTGGTGTCGACGTAGGTTGACTCCACTCCGAATTTGCTGTAATGCTTCTCCATTACCACCCTGGAAGGGCCATAAACTGCATCAGTGCTAATTATATGATCACCCTGATTCAAAAGCCCGCTGTAAATGGTATTGACCGCACCCATACCTGAGCTGGTGGCAATTGCCCGGTAACCGTTTTCCAGTTCGGCAAGGAGCTTTTCCAGCGAATCAATGGTCGGGTTGTTCAGGCGCGTATAAATGAACCCGTCATCCTCTCCTGCAAAACAGGCTGCTCCATGATCCGCACTTTTAAACTTAAACGTACTTGTCTGATAAATCGGAACTGTTGCACTGCCAAACTGATCATCAAACATTCCAGCGTGAATCAGTTTGGAGTCAAACCCAATGTTTTTTTTTGCCATGGTAATAGATAGTAATGGTTAGTTTGTTAAATTTATATTATACCCGATGCCGGCATCAATACTCATCCATACTGAGCATGACCAGGGTGCAGTCCTCAATGGTATCAATGCCGGCTTTTTCGGCCTTTTTTTTCAGGTCTCTGTTATAAGTCCCCGGATTAAATATGATTCGTTCGGGTTTCAGTGAAAGGATATACTCAATGTAAGGTTTCTGGTTGTCGGGACCGACATATAGGGTCACGGTATGGATATCTTCCAAGGGTGGTGTACCAGTTTTCACTTCCACATCCTCAATGGTCGTTTCCCGTTTTCCGATCGCCACCACTTCAATACCATATCCCCTGAGCCTCTTTACAGCCTTGGTAGCATATCGCAAAGGGTTCGGGCTGGCACCGATCACAAGCGTTTTCTTCATAACTGCGGGGAGGAATTATTTTATATTCAGTACAAATTCAGGACTGTTGGCAATATGTTTTTTCACTGAGCATGATTCGGCAGCACGAACAACAGAATCCCGGTACTGCTGGGGAAAGTCAGCAGGCAGCAAAATATCAATCTCAATTTTACTGATCATTTTGGTATCCCTGTCATGGTGCATCCTCTGAACCAATTCAATATGATCGGTTGAAATACCCCGTTGATTACAGAAAGCCTGTACGTAAAAACCAGCACAAGTTCCGATGGAAGCAAGGAAAAGATCAAAAGGAGCCGGTGCATCAGCGTCTCCTCCAGCTTTTTCAGGCTGATCGGTATATATGGTAAATCCCTTGTAATGGGCTTCCACTTTCTTATTTTCACCCAGCACTATCTTCATTTCTTTCATAACATTGTTTTTTTAATATCCACTCACAGACAATTATGAACTTCCGGCTGCACAGCCCGGATCCCATATATCAAAACTATGCTTCTTTTAATTTGTTCAAAAACCAGTCAGGCGCAACACAAGGTCTTCCAGTTTCTTTTTTGATGAATGCAAGCACTGTATATCCTTTATTGATCAGCTTCCCCCCTTCATTGAAAATCTCATAATCAAAGTGCATTCTCGATCCGGGAATTTCGGGTACGTAAGTTTTGATGGTCAGCAGGTCATCGTAATGGGCAGGACGAATATATTTTATGTGCATGTCTGCAATGGGCATCACTACCCCCTGCTCTTCCATCTCCCTGTAGCTCATGCCCATCTTTCGCATGGCCTCTGCCCTGGCCACTTCATAATACTGCGGATAATTTCCGTAGTACACAAAACCCATCTGGTCTGTTTCTGCATAACGAACCCTCAGTGTTGTTTCAAAGGAAAACATATGGCAACGCATTTAAGATTCATCAATTTCCTTTTCCATGGCATTGCTTGTACTTTTTGCCACTGCCACAGGGGCAGGGTTCGTTCCGGCCCACCTTTTTTTCAACCCTCACAGGTTGTGCTTTTTGTTTACCACCCTTGCCGCCGGGCAAATCACTGCGGCCAGCCTGCAGCTTACTCATATCCATTTTTTCCTGTTCGGTGCCGCGCTGAATCTGGTCGGGATCACGGACTGGCAACCGCGCCTTGCCAAGGAAAGAAATGATATCTTTATTCACTTGCTGAATCATTCGTTTAAACAATTCGAATGATTCAAATTTATAAATCAGCAATGGATCTTTTTGCTCATAAGCAGCTCCCTGCACAGATTGCTTCAGGTCATCCATTTCACGGAGATGGTCCTTCCAGGCATTGTCGATGATGGTCAGGGTGATCCCTTTTTCAATGGCCAGTGAAACCTCCCTCCCATTGGTATCATATGCCTTTTTCAGATTGGCAATCACATTCATGGTCTTCATCCCGTCGGTAATCGGAATGGCAATATTCTCATATTTTTGAGATGCCTTCTCGTATACCTCCCTGATCACAGGAAAGGAAGATTCAGCAATCTGCTCATTCTTTTTTTTGTAAGATTCCAATACAACAGCATACAATGATTCGTTGAGCTTATCGGGTTTGCCCTCAATGAAATCCTGTTCACTGAACGGTGGTTCGGTACCAAAGGTCCTGAGCAGTTCAAAAGTAAACCCTTCAAAATCGCCTGTTTCCTGGTATTCCTGAATCATCTGTTCGCAGGTATCGAACATCATATTTGCGATATCCACGGCCAGTCGCTCTCCAAACAGGGCATTCCGGCGCTTTTTATAGATCACTTCACGCTGGGCATTCATCACATCGTCGTACTCCAGCAGTCTTTTACGGATACCAAAGTTATTTTCCTCCACCTTTTTCTGGGCCCTTTCAATCGACTTGGTGATCATGGAATGCTGAATCACCTCTCCTTCCTTCAAACCCATCCTGTCCATCAGTGACGAAATCCTGCCTGAGCCGAATACCCGCATCAGGTCATCCTCCAGGGAAACAAAAAACTGCGATGACCCGGGGTCGCCCTGGCGACCTGCACGTCCGCGCAGCTGACGGTCAACACGGCGTGATTCATGCCGTTCCGTACCGAGAATCGCCAGCCCGCCAGCCTCAACCACACCCTGGCCGAGCTTAATGTCTGTACCACGCCCGGCCATGTTGGTGGCAATGGTTACTGTACCGGCCTGACCCGCCTCTTTAACAATCTGCGCCTCTTTTTGATGATGCTTGGCATTCAGTATATTATGGTGAATTGATCGCAGTTTGAGCATTCGGCTAAGCAGCTCAGAGGTCTCCACTGAGGTGGTACCCACGAGCACAGGTCTGCCTGCATTGACAAGTTCACCCACTTCATCAATAATGGCATTGTATTTTTCCCTTTTGGTCTTATAGATCAAATCCTCTCTATCTTCCCGGACAACCGGCCTGTGTGTGGGAATAACCACCACGTCCAGTTTGTAGATATTCCAGAACTCTCCGGCCTCTGTTTCTGCCGTACCGGTCATCCCCGCAAGCTTACGGTACATCCTGAAGTAATTCTGGAGCGTTACCGTGGCGTAGGTCTGGGTGGCTGCTTCCACCTTGACGTTTTCCTTGGCTTCAATGGCCTGATGCAGTCCGTCCGAATACCGCCGCCCTTCCATAACACGACCTGTCTGCTCATCAACAATCTTTACCTTATTGTCCATGATCACATACTCTGTATCCTTTTCAAAGAGTGTATAGGCCTTCAGCAACTGGTTGATGGTATGTACCCGGGCGCTTTTAACGGAAAAATCATTGAGCAGTTCATTTTTCTTCTCCATTTTCTTCTCAGATGGCAGGTCCGCTTTTTCCAGTTCCGCCATTTCTGAGCCAATATCCGGAAGAATAAAAAAGTTGGAGTCTTCAGTCTGACTGGTGATCAGGTCAATACCCTTCTCTGTCAGTTCGATGGAGTTGTTTTTTTCTTCAATCACAAAAAACAGCTCATCATCAATAATATGCATATGCTTTCCCTGTTCCTGCATATACAGGTTTTCAGTTTTCTGCAAAATGCTCTTCATGCCTGGTTCAGACAAAAACTTAATCAGGGCTTTGTTTTTCGGAAGTCCGCGGTGACAGCGCAACAGCAGTTCACCTCCTTTTTTCTCGTCAGGTTCACCCTCTTTGGGAAAAAGGAGTTTTCTTGCTTCAGCCAGCAGGTTGGTTACAAGCATGCGCTGGGCACTGTAAAGTTTTTCCACCTTGGGTTTCATCTCATGAAATTCATGCTTCTCGCCCTGGGGTGTCGGACCGGATATGATCAATGGAGTACGGGCATCGTCAATCAATACCGAGTCCACCTCATCCACAATGGCATAGTTTAGCTTTCGCTGCACCAGTTCACCGGGGTTTCGCGACATATTGTCACGCAGGTAATCAAACCCAAATTCGTTGTTGGTGCCATAAGTAATATCCGCATGGTAGGCATTCTTTCGTTCTGGTGAGTGAGGCTGATATTTGTCAATGCAATCCACCCTCAGTCCGTGAAACTGAAAAAGCATTCCCATCCATTCAGAGTCGCGCTTGGCCAGATAATCATTTACAGTTACGATATGCACCCCCTTGCCTGTAATGGCATTCAGGTAAACTGGAAGGGTTGCAACCAGGGTTTTACCCTCACCTGTAGCCATTTCAGCAATTTTCCCTTTATGAAGATGAATACCGCCTATCAGCTGGACGTCATAATGCACCATATCCCAGGTGATCAGGTTCCCGCCTGCCATCCACTGATTTTTGTAACAGGCTTTATCGCCCCTGATGTCTATGCTGGGGTTGACCGCTGCAAGTTCCCGGTCATAATCATTTGCGGTAACAATCACCTCTTCATTTTCCTTGAAACGACGTGCGGTTTCCTTAACCACTGAAAAGGCCTCCGGGATCAGTTCTCCCAGAAGGGTTTCCGTATTCTCATTCTGTTTGTCATCCAGGGCATCAATTTGCTGATAAATCCGCTCTTTTTCCTCAATGTCAATATTAAAATTGTTCTCAAGGTACTCCCGTAGCGTATCAATCTGCTTTTGTTCTTCCTGAACGCTTTCTTCAATCCGTTTTTTCAGTTCCAGGGTTTTGGCTCTGAGCTGGTCATTGTCGAGGGTCTTGATGGATTCGTAGGCTTGCTGGGTCGCTTCAAGAGTTCCCTTTATTTCCCGGAAATCCCTGTCAGCCTTACTGCCAAATATTTTTTTTACAAGATTAAGCATAGATCGGTCTTTTTAGGAAAAACAAAGTTAATCAAATCTGTATACAATTCGGCGCGGGCTAAAACGCAAAAAACCGGCGGATGCCGGTTTTTTACTTAACCACTTATCTTATTTCATTTTAATTTTAAGACCATCAGTATTCGTCCTCATGAAAGAAGAAATCATCTTTTGTGGGATAGTCCGGCCAGATATCTTCAATACTTTCATAAACATCGCCTTCGTCTTCAATTTCCTGAAGATTTTCAATGACTTCCATCGGGGCCCCCGATCGCAATGCGTAATCAATCAACTCCTCCTTGGTGGCGGGCCAGGGAGCATCTTCGAGTTTCGACGCCAGTTCCAAAGTCCAATACATATGTAATGGGTTTTATTTTTTGCAAAAGTATATTTTTTTATGAATAAGGCAACAATAAAAAATACTTTTTGGTTTGACTCCTGGAGTAAAAAAGCCGTATTCCTTATTTTTACTATATTCGCGGGTCAAAGACAAAACAGCCATGTCAGGTAAGATCAACATCAAAAACAAAAAAGCCAGTTTTGAATACTTTTTACTGGAAAAGTTCGAGGCAGGACTGGTTCTTACCGGCACCGAGATCAAATCAATACGTGCAGGAAAAGCCAGCCTTACTGAAAGCTACTGTGCATTCAGCAAGCATGAGCTGTTTGTGAGAAACATGCATATTGCTCCATACTCTCACGGAACCTACAACAACCATGAACCAAAACGTGAACGAAAATTATTGCTAACCGCGCGGGAGCTAAAAAAACTCAAATCCAGGCTGGAAGAAAAAGGGCTGACCCTTGTCCCTACCCGACTCTTTATCAATGAAAAAGGACTTGCCAAGCTGGAGATCGCTCTGGCCAAGGGGAAAAAACTTTATGATAAAAGGGAGACCATCAAAAAGAAAGACATACAGCGCGAAATAGACCGTGGCAGCATGTAATTCAATCGGCTTGGTCATAATAAATTACCGCATTGCCATCGTCAGCCTCCTCTTCTTCTTCTTCCTCCTCTTCATCCTCCAGTTCCCACGAATAGAGCGGACGCTGCGGACCATGCTCCCTGTAGAACCAGGCAAGCAAAGCTCCTGAAAGCAACCCCATTAAATGTCCTTCCCAGGAAATGTGTTCACGGACAGGAAATACCCCCCAAATAAGGCCCCCGTAGAGAAAAGCCACCAGCAGCGAAAGGGCCATCAGTCGTGGGTGCCTGCGAATGATACCGCTGACAAAAAGGAATGCAGCCAGGCAGTATATTATACCAGAAGCACCAATATGGTAAGAAGGTCTTCCCATCAGCCAAACCCAGAATCCGGTAATGACCAGCCCCCACAAAAATACCGGTAATGCGACCTCCCTGTAAAAATACAGCAAGGCTGTACCAAGCACAAGCAAGGGCAGGCTATTGGAAGCAAGATGAGAAAAGCTTCCATGGATCAGAGGAGAAAAGAGAATACCCTTTAACCCGGAAGTAGTTTTAGGGAAAATTCCAAAATCAGATAATGACATCCCAAAGGCCATTTCCAAAGTTTTCACCAACCAAAGGATCAATACAAAAATGAGCGGAAAAATCAGACTGTTCAGAAACCGCTGTTTTTCCACCTTTTTATTAATTTTGTATGATTGGTCAGAAGCTGAGATAGGTTTTGTTTTTATAAAGACTTTTTGGCCTTGTTTTTGTTTACTCAAAAGTACGGATAGTTTGATTTATTTCATAACGGGATCTGAGAGCATTGAGGATCCTGTTTTTTAAGAACAAAAGAAATACCCAGAAATGAACACACTTAAGCACATGACCCGCCTGTTGACACTCACAATACTGCTTGTTTCCCTGGCTGCCACTTCTTTTTCACAGGTCAGTCAGGATCAAATGGAAAAGCTTCAGCGGGCACTGCAGTTTATAGAATTCGCCTACATTGAAGAACTTGATGATGAAAAGCTGGTTGAGGATGCCATTCGTGGCATCCTCCGCGAACTGGACCCACACAGTCGCTATCTTTCCGCTGATGAACTCAAGAGGGCCAATGAGCCGCTGGAGGGCAGTTTTGAAGGAATTGGGATACAGTTTGATCTGATCAATGATACCATCACTGTGGTAAGCCCCATACCGGGTGGGCCCTCAGAAAAAGTAGGATTAATGCCCGGTGACAAGATTGTGTACATCAATGGCGAAGAAGCATATGGCAGCAATGTAACCAATGAATATGTGCAAGAAAAATTGCGGGGTGAACGCGGTTCGGAGGTGGAGGTTTCCATTCACCGTACGGGAGCTTCTGAGTTACTTGACTTTTCAATTACCCGTGACCAGATCCCGATCCATTCGGTAGATGCAGCTTTTATGGCCACCCCCGAAATCGGGTATATCAAAGTCAACAGATTTGCACGCACCACCCTGCAGGAAGTAAAGGATGCCATCAGTGACCTGAAGTCGGAAGGAATGACCGATCTTATTGTTGATTTGAATTATAATTCTGGTGGCTACCTGGATGTGGCCATTGACCTGACTGACGAATTCCTGGAACGCGACCAGCTGATTGTTTATACGAAGGGACATGCGGCCCCCAGGCAGGAGTTCAAAAGCACCGCCAGTGGAATTTTCAAAGAAGGAAAAGTGGTGGTGCTGATCAACGAAGGTTCTGCCTCAGCCAGTGAAATTTTCGCCGGGGCAATCCAGGACTGGGACAGGGGGCTGATCGTCGGAAGACGATCCTTCGGCAAAGGACTGGTCCAGCGACCATTTGAACTACCCGATGAGTCAGCTATCAGACTGACCACCGCACAATATCATACCCCCACCGGACGCAGTATTCAAAAACCATATGACGAGGGCACCGACCAGTATTATGCCGATCTTTCGAACCGCCTTTCCTCCGGAGAACTGGTAAGTCCGGATAACATTACTTTTCCCGACTCTTTGAAGTACAGTACCAAGATCAACGGCAGGGCTGTTTATGGTGGTGGCGGAATCATGCCGGACTTTTTCACTCCACTGGATACCGCTGAAGTTTCAGATTATTATTCCAGGATGCTGAGGCAAGGAATTCTCAATACCTTCGCGATTGAATACACCAATCGTAACCGTCAGACCTTGTCAGAACAGTACGACAATGTAAACGATTTCATTGAAAATTTTCATGTGCATGAAGACCTGATAGATTCTCTGCAGAATTATGCAGCAGATCAGCACGACCTCGTTGATGAGGAGGAGGAAGAAGAAAAGTATGTTGAACATATTGAGCGTCAGCTCAAGGGTCAGATTGCCAGAAATCTTTTTGACTTTTCCGCCTACATTCAGGTGGTCATGCAACATGAAGATTTTTTCAAAGAAGCGATCCGCATTATTGAGGATGATACCTTTGAACAGTTGCAGATCAGGTATTGACCAAAAACACATCTTGTTAACCCTGAACTGAAATGTCGGCCACCCTCTTTATTATCATTGCGACTGTTTTGGCAAGTATCACTGCTTTTGGCAGTGGAAGAATGTTCGAGCGGTTGAAATTCAATGCTTACGCCATCAGGGAGCACAGACAAATGCACCGGTTTTTCTCCTATGGTCTGCTGCATGTGGATTATACGCATCTGTTGGTGAATATGATTGTTCTTTTTTCTTTTGGCCGGAATGTGGAACACGAGTTCTCTGCCCATTTTGGCAGTACAGGACAATTGTTCTTTTTGCTGCTTTACATCGTCGGATTGGTGGGAAGTGTGATCCCTGCTTATTTCAAAAATGCCAAAGATCCTTATTATAATGCAGTGGGGGCAAGTGGCGCAGTCTCAGCTGTTCTTTTTGCCAGCATTCTCGTATACCCCCAGGGCTCCATTATCTTTATTTTTTTCCCAGTTCCCATTCCTGCCTTTCTATTTGGCATCCTTTACCTGCTTTATTCCGTTTACATGGCCAAAAGAGGCAGCGATAATGTTGGGCATGATGTCCACTTCTGGGGAGCCATATTCGGTGTGTTATTCACAGGTGTACTTGATCCCGGATTCTTTTCCCGGTTCATCCACTATGTTTTTTAAACTGCCTATACATGAACATGGTATCCTGGAACGGCCGGCTGATCCCACAAGATGACTTCATCCTGTCACCCTCAAACAGGGCATTTCGTTATGGTGACGGATTATTTGAGACCATTCGGGTAACACGTGGAAAACCTTTATGGGCCGACAAACATTTTTCGCGCCTGACAGGGGGAATGGAACTGCTCCAGATCAATCCTGGTGCCAACTGGTCAAAAGACCTCTTCACCGGGGCAGTGAAAGAGCTTGTGTCAGCCAATCATTCTGAAACAGGAAATGCCAGGGTGCGTTTCTCAGCATTCCGTGAAGATGGCGGTCTTTACATGCCCATTGGGAACAGCGTCTCCTGGTTGATAGAATCGGAAAAACTGGATCAGGAAAATTTCGTACTGAACAACAGGGGAGTTCATGTGAAAGAATATACCGGGATGCGCAAAGGAGTCAATCAGTTTTCCTCAATCAAGTCGATCAATGCGCAGCTATATGTGATGGCCAGCCTGTACAAGCGAGAATCCGGACTCGGCGACTGTTTGATCCTGAATGAAGATGGGAACATCATTGAAGCCACCAGCTCAAATATTTTCATTGTTCGGCAACAACAACTGTTTACACCACCGGTCAACCAGGGATGCGTGGAGGGGATCATGCGCCGTGTGGTCATGGAAACAGCTGCAGAAAACGGATTTGAGGTGAAAGAGAAACCGCTGGATCCGGGTGAACTGGAAAATGCAGATGAATGCTTCCTGACCAACAGCATACAGGGAATCCGCTGGGTAGGCCTTTACAACAACAGGCGCTATTACAATACTGTTTCCAGAAAACTAATCCTGCTCCTGAACGCCAGGGCCCTGCGATAATTCCTTATATTTGTCTGAAAGCTTTTTTATCGCAAACATTCATTTTCCGACAGGTTTACTATGCGAGTCCTTTGTATCATCATCCTGTTATCCGGAATTTTTTGTTCCGCGGCATGCATGAGCCAGCCTTCAGACAGAGACATCAGACGAGCCCGGGAGTTGTTTTCCGAAGGTGTCCGGAAAGGGATTGAAGGCAATTACAGCCAGGCCCTTACCTCTTTTGATGCAGCCATCGCACTTGATCCCTTGCTTACCGATGCCTACCTGTACCGGGGGCTGGCACATATTGAGCTCAGTCAGTATGAGCAGGCACTGGAAGATTTCAGGGCAATCACCGGATCTGACCACAAATATGCCGATCAGCTGCATTACTTTTCCGGACTGGCTTATGCCTCAAAAGGATCATACAATGAAGCCATTTATCATTACAGTGAGGCGCTGCATATCAGCCCCGATTATTATTCTTTTTTTCAACGCGGAAAGGCCTATTATGCAACCGGAGAATTCGGACGGGCTCTGCAGGATTTTGATGTCGCCCACAATCTAAATCCCGGGTTTGGAGAAGTCCATTTTTTCAGGGGAAGAGCACGTTATCAGACCGGCCTCTACAGCGATGCACTGAAAGATCTGATGCAGGCCCGTGAAAGTTATCCGGATGATCCTTTGCTGCACTACTACCTCGGGCATACATACCAGGAGCTGGGGAACGAAGATCAAGCCCGGGATCATCTGGCTGAAGCCGAAGAACCTTCCTATGTGGCAGGTGAAAAAAGTGATTTTAAACAGGAAACACGGATGCTGAGCGAAAGGTTGTCTCCACGGGAACTGACCGAACTGGATGAGGGCTTTTATGATACCTTGCTGGAAGCAGCATCGCCCTCCGGTATAGGTATTCAGGTCGCATCCTTTGTAAACCCGGACCAGGTCTCAGGCATTGCCTCCGCCTATCAGCTAAATTTTGGCCATCCTGTTTTTATCCAAATCTCCATAGAGGATGGCAGAAATCTTTATAAACTCATTGTTGGTGAATTCACCGATCGGGAAGAAGCGCTGAAGGTGCGCAGTGAATTACGTGATCAGGGATTCATGGACAGCTTTCTTACGCGATATCCCTGAATCAGCCGTTATCCGCACTACATGAAAAAGACCAGACTGATGGCCATTATGGCCATCCCAGCCATCAGGCCGTAAAGCGGAAGATGCCCGGTTCCATATTCTCTGGCGGTGGGCAACAGATGGTCAATGGAAATAAACACCATGATGCCGGCGACGGATGCGAACAGGAATCCAAAAACCACATCATTGATGAACGGCATCAGGATAAAGAACCCCACGATTGCACCCACAGGCTCTGCCAGTCCTGATAGAAAAGAATACAGAAACGCTTTCCTTTTGCTACCGGTTGCATGGTGAATAGGTACTGAAATGGCAATACCCTCCGGAATGTTATGAATGGCGATGGCAATGGCAATCGGAAGGCCCAGCCGGATGTCCTGTAAAGCCGCCAGAAAAGTTGCCAGCCCTTCCGGAAAGTTATGAATCGCAATGGCAAGGGCCGACAAAATGCCCATGCGATATAGTTTCTTGTTTTTTGCAGCTTCTTCCCCCCCCATCTGCTCCACACGCTTATGTTCGTGGGGATTTTCAAAATCCGGAACCAAACGGTCTATGACTGCAATCACCAGCATTCCGGTAAAAAAAGCCACAACCGTGAGCATATAGGCTGACTGAACTGTCATTTCTGCCTCCAGAATCTCTATGGATTTCGGGAAAATCTCCACAAAAGAAAGATATATCATTACGCCCCCTGAAAAACCCAGGGCTGCAGAAAGGAAGCGGGTATTGGTTTTTTTCGCAAAAAATGCAATGGCACTCCCGATACCCGTGGCCAGTCCGGCAAACAGAGTAAGAAGAAAGGCGATAAGTACCTGATCACTATTGGCGATGGTTTCCGACATACATTCCGGTTTTTCGTTTTCGATGGTCTGTTGTATTCAGTTTTAGCCGGTCTGCAGCATTTTTCAGGGCATTTAAAACAGCCCCACGGTCAATGCCACATTCCCGCTGCAATTCCGGGATTGTACCCTGACCCGGAAAATAATCAGGTATTCCGAGTCTTTTCAGAAAAACTTGATAATCATGATCTCCCATAAACTCAAGCAGGGTACTTCCCATTCCTCCACTCAGTACATTGTCTTCCACTGTAATAACTGCTTCGTGCGTGGAGAAAACCTCGTGAAGCATGCGCTCATCCAAAGGTTTAAGGAAACGAAGGTCGTAGCAGGAAACTGACAGGCCACTCTCTTCCTCAAATATTTGGCATGCCTGAAGAGCCATGTTGCCAATATGCCCTGCGGATACCACTGCAATATTGCTACCCTCTCTTAGCCTTCTGCCCTTACCGGTTTCTATGCTCCGGAAAGGTGTTTTCCAGTCCCTCATCACACCATGTCCACGCGGATACCGGATCACGTAAGGGGAATCAGCTTTCAGCTGGGCAGTATACATCATATTGCGAAGTTCTTCCTCACACATGGGTGCTGCAATCACCAGACCTGGGATGCACCGCAAAAAGGAAAGATCAAATATACCGTGATGTGTCGGACCGTCCTCTCCCACAAGTCCGGCCCTGTCCAGGCAAAAAACCACCGGCAAATTCTGTAGTGCCACGTCATGGATCACCTGATCGTAAGCCCGTTGAAAAAAGGAAGAATATATATTGCAAAAGGGGATCATGCCCTGAGCAGCCAGTCCTGCACTGAAAGTAACCGCATGCTGCTCGGCAATTCCCACATCAAAAGTTCTGCCTGGCATTGCCCCCATCATAATGTTCAATGAACAACCTGATGGCATGGCAGGGGTGATCCCCACAATCCGTGAATTCATTTCTGCCAGTTCCAGGATTGTTTCACCAAACACCTGCTGATACCTGGGTGAATGATCGCTTTGCTTATCTGCAACCTGTATTTTTCCGGTTTTTTTATCAAAGGATCCCGGTGCGTGAAAACGGATCTGATCTTTTTCGGCAAACGGATATCCTTTTCCTTTGACCGTAACCACATGAAGAAGCTTGGGTCCTTTTATCTCCTTCAGGTCGCTGAGTATTCGCTGCAGGTAAGCGACATCGTGACCGTCAACAGGTCCGAAGTACCTGAAACCAAGTGACTCAAAGAAATTGCTTTGACGAAACAACAGCGATTTGATCGCATTGTCAAGCTTCTGAATGGATCGTCTGGCCCCGGGACCAATTTTGCCGGCTTTGCCAAGCAAGCGCCAGATATGATCCTTCAGGCGATTATAGGTTCTGGAGGTGGTAATGTCAGTCAGGTACTCCTTCAATGCCCCTACACCGTTATCGATCGAAATACCGTTGTCATTGAGAATCACCAACAGGTTGGCATTGGAAACCCCGGCATGATTCAGTCCCTCAAATGCAAGTCCGCCCGTCATACTGCCATCACCGATCACAGCAATGTGATGTCGATCATCTCCTTTCAGGTTTGAGGCAACGGCCATACCCAGGGCTGCGGAAACACTGGTAGAAGCGTGCCCGGTTCCAAACGCATCATACGGACTTTCGTCCATGCGGGGAAACCCACTGATGCCGCCATAACGACGGTTGGTATGAAAACAATCACGACGACCCGTGAGGATCTTATGGGCATAGGCCTGGTGGCCAACATCCCATATAAGCTGATCATCAGGAGTGTCAAAAACCTTGTGCAGGGCCACGGTTAATTCAATCACCCCCAGACTGGCACCAAAATGGCCGGGGTTCAGGCTGACTGCGTCAATGATAAATTGTCGCAATTCTTCGCAAAGTAATTGCAACTCCTCCTGCGACAGTTTTTGGAGGTCAGCGGGAGATTGAATGCCGGAAAGTAATTTACCTGCCTTTAAAGTCATATACCTTATCAGGAACGTGTGACAAAATCCTCGAGTGTCTGTTCTTGAAAATATTTTTTGAATTGCATGGTTACATCAGCCACCAATCCGTTCATCAGGCATTTGTCAAAAGGACAGATCTTTCTGTCGAGCGGGCATTCCGGAACATCAATGGATCCTTCGATGGCTTCATAAATCTCCAGTACGGTTATCTGATCAGCGGGTTTATTGAGGACAAACCCACCTGAAGGACCGCGCACAGACTTCAGGTAATTATACTTCACCAATTGCTGCAACACCTTGGCAAGGTGATTGCGGGAAGCCCCCATCTCAGTAGCCAGGCTACTAACATTCACATGATTTTCAGTTTTGGCTATGAGCACCATTGCATGCAGTGCAAGCGAAGCTGCTTCCGAAAAATGAACCAATTTTGCCATATCTGGTCTGTTTTAGGTCAGTCATCAAATTCCATTCGTTGTACTTTCACGTTATTCAGGCTTCTGAGTTCATTCTCGAGGCGCAGGCTTTCATCCGGATCACCATACAGATCCAGAATGATCAGGCCCTGCTCCTCGGCACCGGAATCTTCCGGAATATTCAGCCCCAGCCGGGTTCTGACGGAGCAACCGTATTTGGTCAGCACATCCTGTACTTCGATGGCCGCCTCACTTCGCAGTTTTACCAAGACACCCAAAACTCTGATTAACGGCATATTATTATATTTTATCTAAATAAATAATCAAAGGTCATTTTCTTAATTTCAACCCCACCGATGGCAGACAGATCCTCCTCCAGCTCCTTCCATTGTTCCGGATCCCCCTGAAGCACCAATACAATGGTTCCCACCCGGCTGCAGACTTTATCTGAAAGTTCATGAAATCCCAGCCTGGTACGTATCACACCGGCATGGGCCGACAGCACTTTCTGTGTCATTCCGGCTTCCTTGATCCGGTCAAAAACCAGAATTCCCAAAATCATTGTCTGTTGCATGGTCAGTTCATTTAAAAATACAAATCCCTTTTTCCCTGCCTGATCTGCTGAAGTTTTTCCCTTAGTTTATCCACCGGAACAGAACCCGATAATTCACGAACCTTCTTTTCAATCAGTTCGTAACCTGCCTTTCTGGTTTCCTCACCTGCATAATCCTCAAGGTATTCCGCCATGGTCAAAAGCGCATTTGGGGAACAATACCTTTTAATGAAACCGGGTACGGAAAACTCCATGAAATGCTCTCCGGTTCTTCCCAAACGGTAGCAGGCCGTACAAAATGAAGGAATATATTCTGAACGAATCAGCTCATCCATGATATCTGCCAGGGATCGGTTGTCATTGATCTGAAACTGTTCCCTGCTCAAATCCTGGGTTTCTTTCATACCTTCGGAATACCCGCCCAGCTCAAGGTTTGTTCCACCATCTATTTGAGATACACCATATCGCAAAATTTCATCCCTGATATGGGCAGGTTCCCTTGCAGTGAGTATCATTCCGGTATAAGGCACTGCCAAACGTAAAATAGAAACCAGCCGTGTGAATGATTCATCACTAACCATGTGCTCTTTTGAAATATTCAGGGAATGTGCATTCTGCAAACGGGGGAAAGATATGGTATGGGGACCGACATTGTAAACCGCTTCAAAATGGTTGACATGACGAACCAGCCCCATTACCTCAAAGCGCCAGTCGTAAAGCCCGAACAGAGCGCCAATGCCCACATCGTCAATGCCGGCCTCCTGGGCACGATCAAGGGCGGTCAGGCGCCAATTGTAGTCGCGTTTCAGACCACCTGGGTGCACTTGCCTGTAAGTTGGCTGATGATAGGTTTCCTGAAAAATCTGGTAAGTACCTATACCTGCATCCTTAATGATACGGAATCCGGGAATATCAAAAGGTGCAGCATTGATATTTACCCGGCGGATCTCTCCATTGCCGTGCTTTAGTCCGTAAACAGTTTCAACAGTAGAAGAAATAAACTCAGGTGAATACCTTGGGTGCTCCCCGTAAACCAATATAAGGCGTTTGTGCCCCTGATCGATAAGTGCCTTTGTTTCCTTTTCAAGCTCCTTTGTGGAAAGCGTGATCCTCTGCATCTCCTTGTTGGAAGCCCGGAAACCACAATACTGACAATTGTTGGTACACAAATCTCCCACATAAAGTGGTGCAAACAATACGATCCGTTCACCGTAAACTTTTTCCTTAAGCGTCCGGGCCCCTTCCCGGATCTCTTCAATCAGTCCGGGATCTTCTGCATTGATCAGCACCGCTGTTTCCTCCAGCGAAAGTCTTTTTTTATCCAGTGAAGCCTGAATCACCTCTCTTACCCTGGGCGGATCCGGTTTGGTATTCCTGAGAATTTCCGTGATCTCATCAGGGTCGATAAAAGGGGTCATCCTTTTGTCCTCAATACTGTATTTTTCAGGATGATATATCATAAATGGAATAATCTTGTCATCGTGCAAATTTACTCAAAGTTTCAGAAGAAGGCGGCA
Organism: Bacteroidales bacterium; assembly: GCA_003554665.1. The sequence continues at coordinate 40,604 of PWGY01000026.1, forward strand.
TGAAAACAGTCAAAAATCGCATTCAAATAATTAAATGCATGAATCGCATGAATGATGACGCAACAAGGGCTAACGGGAAAGTATGATAACCTAATAAATTAAATCTTCCACATCTGCCCGGGCATTCTTCAAAAGCTTCTCTTCTCCGGAGCCGGTGCCAACCGGATCTCCTGCATATACCTGCTTGTAAAACAGCAAAATGCCTTTCTCTCCTTCAGGCGAATAATCCGTTTCAACGGGCAAACTCTCCACGGCAGGTTTCAGGCCATCCTTCACCGATATCAGCGTCATGGATTTCAGGCATTGGCTTTTCGCCATCAGCTTGGTGGCATAAACACCAGGGGGGGGAATCAATTTTTCCTTTTGATCAAAATCAACAGATATGGAATCGTTTTCCGAAAGAACTTTGACAGGACGTCCTTTCTTTAACACACCTTTTATGGAATATTGATGATTGAGGTAGGCATTGGCCTTCTGAATATCACCGGCTGCAAGTGCTTTTCTGATCTTGGCCGAGCTTACAGTTTCGTCCTCAATGACCTTAAGGGGCATTTCTTCCACCTCAAAGTTCAATTCACTGCTTAATTCATGCAGGTAAGAGTAGTCACCCTTTCGTTCATGGCCAAAATGGTGGTTATGCCCAAAAACAATGACACGGGCACCCAACTGCCCGATCAGGTATTTGGTAACAAAATCATGGGGTGAAGTTTTCGAAAACTCCACAGAAAACGGCATAATGATCAGGTTATCAAGCCCGGCCTGACGCAAAAGAGAAATTTTTTCCTCCTTCAGGTTGATCATCTTCAGGTCAGACTGTTCCGGGTACAGCACCTTTCGGGGATGGGGGTAAAAGGTGATCAACACAGATTCACCTCCAATTTTCCGGGCACTTTTGTTGAGCCGGTCAATAATTACCTGGTGGCCGCTATGCACCCCGTCAAAAGAGCCGGTCGTAACCACCGGGTTTTTGATCCTTCCTTTTGCTTCTGATGTATGATAATACACATTCATGACAGCACAAAATTACCAATAAATGGGGAAAAACCGGGCTTTAGTGCATTTAATGTGTTTTAACAAGGTAGGCAAGCTTCTCCAGTGAAGTAACGATATCATACTCTTCCAGGTAAACATCCGGCGGAACGGTAAGTGGAACTGAGGTATAGTTCAGGATACCCCTGATTCCGGCATCCATCAGTTTTTTTGCAACAGCGTGGGTCGCTTCCGGAGCCACAGTCAGCACAGCAATGCTAACCCCTGATTCTTTAATGAATTCCCTGCTCAGTTTATTGATATGATGGCAAGGTATGCCGGCCATCATCCGGTCTGTTTTCTGCAGATCATTGTCAAAAGCAGCCACGATGGAAAGCTTCTCACGCTTGCCGGCAAAATAGCTTGTGATGGCCCGTCCAAGGTTACCCATCCCCACGATGATGATATGCTGGCCGCCGGAAGTGTCAATAATATTGCCAATGAGGGCCACAAGATCCTTGATGACATAGCCTTTGCTCTGGCTGCCTGAATAACCGATCAGCATCAGATCCCTTCTGACCTGCACAGAGGTAAGGTTCATCATTTTAGCCAGTTCATGCGAATAAATATTGGTTTTTCCCTCCTGAATGCTGTTATAAAGGATCCGCCTGTACTGGCTTAATCGTTCAATGGTTTTACCCGGTAAGTCCGGATTCTGGTTTGGTGACATGAATGGGAGTAATAATTGACGTTTCAGATTTTAAGCAACTTGTTGATCTCCTTCTGCAATTGATCCTTTCGTATCCCTTTGTCCATAAAGAGGTCGGCCTTGATCCACTCCTGGCCTTCCTCCGTATCCACGTCGAATAACATTCCGGTTTCAGCAGTAACCGCAGAAGCAATAATTATGGGAAGATCCGGGTACCTTTGCTTGATTTTATGGCAGAGGATGAAACCAGTGTCCTGATTCTCCATCATCAGATCAAGAATTGCCAGATCGGGGCGTTCTTTCTCAATGATATCTTCCGCTTCCTTTTGTGTTTCTGCCGATATTACTTCGAACCCGAGATCCTGGATGGTCATCTTCATCTGAAAGAGAAAATCGGGGTCATCATCAACAATCAGAATGGTCTTTTTTTCCTTTGTCAACATGACGGTCTTATTTAATGGTATTTAAATCCTGGTCTGCTACATTTTCGGTTTGCTTGTTGATATTCTCAGCCCTCCTGGGAAGCGTGAGGTAAAATGTGGTTCCTGTGGGTCCGGCTTTTGGATCCGCATTGGATTCAACTTTCATGGTACCACGATGCATCTTCACGATCCCGTAGATGATCGGTAGCCCGAGACCTGTTCCCTGCCCCTTTTCCTTGGTGGTAAAAAAGGGTTCAAACATTTTGTCCATATTTTGCTTTGAAATACCCGTACCTGTATCCTGTATGCGAATGTAAAAGGCATCCTCACCTTCTTTGTCATCCACTTTCACAGTCAGTTCACCACCCATTGGCATGGCGTCCACCGAATTTTTAAACAGGTTGGAAAAAACCTGAACCATCTGGCTCTGGTCACATTCAATCACCGGATTCTGTGCATTGATCCGTATATCCAGATCAATATTCTTTGGCATAACAAAAGCCTTCAGCCCGTTATCAATGAGCTTTTTAATATTAACCTGGTCAATAACCACCTTGGTTTTTCTTGCAAAATTCAACAGCCCGCCCACGATGTTCTTACAGCGGTCTGCCTGCTCTACGATCATTTTCAGGTCATTGTAAAAGGGAGATTCCGGATCCATTTCATCCAGCAGGATGTGGCTGTACATGATCACCACACCCAGCGGGTTATTCACCTCATGGGCAATCCCTGCAGCCATCTGCCCCATGTTGGCAAGCTTCTCACTTTGTTTCAGGGCAGCCTGGGTTGAAGCCAGTTTATTATTGGATACATCCAGTTCGTGAATATAGTCATGCAGCTGATCAATGGTATGCGGCAGGCACATCTCAGTTTCGGCCAGTCCCTGAATGATGGAAATGGCATGCTCATAACAGGTATCGTAACCACAGGCTCCACAGTTCAGTTCATCCGCCGGCTCATTCTTTCCGATCTTCTTAAGAACCTTACGGATTTCTTCTTCATCCGGCAAGTGAGGAAAACGCTGATCATCTGCCTCAAAACTCCTGCCCAGGTCAAGTTTCAGGTAGGTATCAAGGTTTTTTTGCCAGTTCTCCACATCTATTTTATCAAAACGCCTCTTTGCAAAATTGGAAATACTTTTCCGCTTATAGAAGAATTTACTCCTGGTGCTCATCCCCGGGCCATTGATACATCCGTTACAGCACAGCAAATCAAACATTTTTGCGTCCAGGTAACCTTCTTCAAATTCACGAAGCACTTCAATGATGTCGTGTCGTCCTTCGGCCACAACGATATCCCCTTTCACAAAATCTTCATCCAGGTCAACGGTTTGCAGCATTCCGCCGCTGATGGGAAAGATTGCACCTTTACCGGCCACGGGCGGGTCAAAATCTACTGCCTCCACATCTTCTTCCTTCACCCCTTTTTCAGCAAACATTCGCCGGAGCTCCACAAACGAAATCACCTCATCGATCAGCCCTTCAAATTGTGATTCGGAGGCTTCAACTTTTTTGGCAATGCAGGGTCCGATAAATACGATGCGTAGATCATCCCCGTACTTCTTTTTCAGCACCTTGGCGGTGGCAACCATCGGTGATACCACCTGAATCAGGGAATCTATGATCTGCGGATGATGCTTTTCCACATAACTCACAATGGCCGGGCAGCTTGTTGAAATCAGCGTACGGTTGGGCCCGTCCTGCAGCATATCCTTGTATTTACTGGCGATCAGCTCGGCCCCGAAAGCGACCTCATTCACATAGGTAAAACCCAGTGCCTTGACCATTCCCACAAAACGCTGGTGAGATTCAATGTCGGTGAACTCTCCCGAAATACTCGGGGCAACAATGGCCGCCACTTTTTGATCACCATTCAGCAGTTTTTTTACTTTGTCGATGGAAAAAGCAAACATTTTGGCATCACGGCTGCAAACCCGGATGCAGTTGCCACAGGTAATACACCGTTCAGGAATGATCTCAGCCTGTCCGCCTTCGATCTTAATGGCTTTGGCCGGGCATTCGCGCACACAGGTATAGCATACCCTGCAACGATCCTTGACCGTATATATAATATTTGATGGTTCTTTTTCAGGCATAGGCCCTCCTTAAATTTAATC
>PWGY01000294.1 GCA_003554665.1 Bacteroidales bacterium
CTGAAGCATTATGACATAACACTTGAGGAAGTGGCCCGGGCCATCCGGGAAAGCAACCGGGAAACCGCTGCGAATACCATCGAATACAACATGGCAGAATACCTGGTGCGCGGGCTGGGATACGTGGAGTCTTTAGAGGATATTCGTCAGGCCGTCGTGGCCGTTCGGAACAATGTACCCGTCCGCATCGGAGACATTGCCCGGGTAAATATTGGTCCTGCCGTCAGAAATCATGGCGGAATACTGGACAAGGGTGGGGTGGAGACTGTAGGCGGTGTGGTGGTAGCCCGATACGGTGAAAATCCCCTGGAGGTCATCGAGAATGTAAAAGATAAAATCGAAGAGATATCTCCCGGCCTTCCCTCCCGTGAGCTGGCCGACGGAACCAGGTCGCAGGTTACAATTGTTCCCTTTTATGATCGCACACAGTTAATTTACGAAACGCTCGGAACCTTAAATGAAGCGATCATTTTGCAGATATTGATCTCTGTCATTGTCATCATTGTGATGATTTATCATCTGCGTACCTCCTTGCTGATCTCTGCATTGTTACCGCTTGCAGTCCTCATGAGTTTTATCATGATGAAATATTTCCGGGTGGATGCCAATATTGTGGCCCTTTCGGGCATTGCCATCTCCATCGGAACCATGGTTGACCTTGGCATTATCATGAATGAAAACATATTGCGGCATCTGCGCGAAGCCGCGGATAAAGGGAAATCCAGGCTGGAGACCGTATATGAAGGAGCCGTGGAGGTAGCACCGGCCATCCTTACTGCAGTGTCTACCACCATTGTCAGCTTCCTGCCTGTATTTACCCTGCAGGCTGCCGAAGGTCGTTTATTTTCTCCCCTGGCTTTCACCAAAACTTTTGCATTGGTGGCATCGCTCATCATTACCATGGCATTTATGCCGGTGCTCGCTTATCAGTTTTCCGGCAGGTTCAGCATGAAGTTCTTCAAAAGGTTGCGCAACAATAAGTACGTTGTATTTGCTTTCAATTCGGCCCTGATTGTTGTCGGTATTCTTGTTACCCTTTTTGTGCTGTGGTGGCCCGGGCTGTTCCTGATGCTTTCGGGCATTTCCGGTTTATTACAGCAGTTCTTGCCTGAAAAAATCAGCCCTTTCCGCAACGGGATCAACCTGTCCATCACCCTGCTTGTGGTGCTTCTTCTGCTTGCCAGTGCATGGCTTCCAATCGGGGTAGATCGAAGCCTGTTTATCAATGCCCTTTTTCTGGTACTTTTGATTGCGCTGGTACTGGGTGTTTTCAGGCTGTTTCTGCATTATTATCCCCGCTTGCTGCTCTGGTGCCTTTCGCACAAAAAACAGTTTCTCATCATTCCGGTATTCCTGCTGTTGCTGGGACTGAACATCTGGATGGGATTCGGCCAGGTATTCGGGTTCGTGGCCAGGGGTTTTGACCATGCAGGTGTGAACATCCGTTCCACCACAGTCTGGAGTGGTCTCTATCACGCATTTCCCGGACTTGGAAGGGAATTTATGCCTTCACTGGACGAAGGTAGTTTCCTGCTGATGCCCACCACCATGCCCCACACAGGAATAGAATACAACCTGGAGGCTCTTCAGGAAGTGGACCGGAGGGTTCAGGCCATTCCTGAAGTGGAAACGGTGGTCGGCAAAGCCGGTCGTGCGGAAAGCCCGCTTGACCCCGCTCCGATGACCATGTTTGAAAATGTGATCATTTATAAGTCGGAATTCAAAACAGATATGGATGGCCGAAAGATCCGTTTTAAAACTGATAGTGAAGGCGATTTTGTCAGGGATGATGGGGGGGAGTTGATTCCGCACCGGCGCGGCCGGTATTACCGCCAATGGCGTGATCATATTCAGTCTCCTGACGATATATGGCATGAAATTACGAGGGCCTCACGGATTCCCGGGCTTACTTCTGCACCCAGGCTTCAGCCCATTGAAACACGCCTGGTGATGTTACAGACGGGCATGCGGGCCCCCATGGGGCTGAAGGTATTTGGTCCCGACCTGGAGACCATTGAGGAATTTGCCATGGAAATGGAAAGCATCCTGCAAGATGTGCCATACATTGAAGGCCCGACGGTTTTTGCAGACCGGGTCGTGGGAAAACCATACCTGGAAATCAAACCCGACCGGGATGCCCTGGCCCGGCATGGGATCACCATCGGAAAGTTTCAGCAGGTGGTGGAAGTTGCCATCGGAGGAATGACCATGAGTACCACGGTGGAGGGAAGAGAAAGGTATGACATCAGGGCCCGGTATGCAAGGGAATTCCGCGACAGTCCCGGAGCCATCGGAAAAATCTGGATAGACACTCCTGCGGGCTACCGGCTGCCTTTGGAGGAGGTGGCTGAGGTGTCCTACAGAAGGGGGCCGGGAATGATCCGTGGGGAAGATACTTTCCTGGTTGCCTACATCACATTTGACAAAGTATCCGGGCCGGCAGATCTTTCCGTAATTCAACAGGCCACCGAAATTATAGAGGATAAAGTTGACTCGGGTGAACTGGTTATTCCGCAGGGGGTTAATTTTCATTTTTCCGGAGATTATGAAAACCAGATGCGTGCCGAGGCACGGCTGATGCTGGTTATTCCCCTTTCTATGATTGTTATTTTTCTCATTCTCTACTTCCAGTTCCGTTCTGTGGCTGTTTCCATGATGATCTTTTCCGCCATTGCACTGGCATTCTCAGGCGGTTTTCTTATGCTTTGGCTTTACGGACAAAGCTGGTTTATGGATTTTTCTGTGTTTGGGGCGAATATGAGGGAACTGTTTCAGATGGACATCGTGAATTTGAGTGTGGCCGTTTGGGTAGGGTTTATTGCCCTGTTCGGGATTGCAACGGATGATGGTGTGCTGATTGCCACATACCTGAAAAACAGTTTCAGGAAGAACCGGCCGCAGAGTAGGGAAGAATTACACAATGCCGTGTTGGAAGCCGGCCGTAAACGTGTCCGTCCTGCGCTGATGAC
>PWGY01000095.1 GCA_003554665.1 Bacteroidales bacterium
GACATGCCAATTCCAGTATCTGAAACTGTTATTAAGACCCAGTCTTTATTAAAATTATTATTTAGTTTCTTTACAAAAACATCAATTTGCCCTTCATGTGTAAATTTAAAAGCGTTTCCAACAAGATTAAAAAGAATTTGTTGTATTCTAGTTTCATCACTAATAAATGGTTTTGATATACTTTCATCTATTTCAAAATTTATTGAAATATTCTTTTCATAACTAGTAAAACTAAAAAGTTCTTTAACAGAATCACAGAGTTTTTGAGCACAAACTTTTTCGAATCTAATCTCCATTTTATCAACTTCAATTTTAGAAAGATCTAAAATATCTGATAAAAGTTTTGTAAGTCTATCTGTTGATTGTATTCCTAAATTAATATATTCTTGTTGTTCTTCTTTAGATAATTCTTGCATTTCTAATAATTGAAGCATTCCTTTAATACCATTTAAAGGTGTTCTTATTTCATGACTCATATTTGCTAAAAATTCACTCTTTGCAAGACTTGCATTTTCTGCTTCTTTTTTTGCTTCAATTAAATTTTCTTCTGTTTTTTTGCGATCTGTAATATCACTAACCCATTCAACAATAAATTCAACATTATTATCTTTATCTAAAATAGGTATTGCTTTTACATAATACCATTTATCATTTATATTATGATCAACTGCGATAGGTTCTTTTGTTTTTAAAACATGTTTAGTTTTACAATCTGAACAAACATCATTAGTACCTCTATATACGTTATAACATTTTTCACCAATTATTCTTTCTTTTTCTGGTACATTTGCAAATCCTTTCCAATTACTATATAGAATATTATAATCAGTATCATGGATAGAAATCGTATCTGGAATGATTTCTAATGTATTTTGAAAAAGATTTTTAGTTTGTTTAAATTCAGTTATTTCTAATAATGATGCAACACTTTGATCACTATTAGGTATCATGTTTATATTTATCAGAACATGATGTATTTTATTATTTTTGTCTAAAATCCGAAATTCATATTCTTTTTTAGCTTTTTCAGGATCTTCTCTCCTCAAATAATGTTGTTTTTTCACAAACTCTAAATTATCAGGATGTGTAAATTCTGTCCATGATTTTTTGTTTTCTATTTCTTGTTTTGAATATCCAATTAAATTAGCAAATTTTTGATTAGCTAAAGAAATAGTTGTGTCTTTTTCAATAACAATTATTCCTGTACCAGCTGTTTCAAAAATTGTTTTATAAAAATCATCTAAATAATTCATTATTTCATCCTCAATTATTTTTTACGTTAAATTAAATTTGGGGGGGATAGCCTATCCCCTGAAAAAAATTTTTTTTGGTTTGAGTTATTTTAGATTCAAATAATTTATATAGAAATTATAGATATAGTATCTAAAAACATTTTTTATTTTCAACAAGGAGGATTCGATTATGAATATGACTTACCCAACAGAGAATGGTATTTTAACTAAATCTCTCGATCCTATTGAATTACGTATTCGCGATTTTCATAACCCATCAAAGTATTTTGATGGTTTTAAGTGGAAAAACGGAAAATGTTGTGATGACGATTATGTTGTTGTTGAGTTCAACAATGGTGTAATTCGTAAGCCAATATTTCAAGGATATTTAAAATCTTTCAAACATATGCATAATGTAAAAAAAATATAAGGAGGTAATTATGCAAAACACGGTCAAAAGAATCAAGATGTCTGCAACTCACCCACGGGTTTCGAATTTCGGCGGTTCCGAGATTCGGATCGAAGATCTGTGGAAAAATGTTAATGGCCAATCCTGGCAATACGCTGAGGGAAATCCAGCAGCGCTTATTTATGCGTTGCGTGTTTCCCAAAATAATTTGCCAATAGACGATAACGTCTATTATGGTAAAATCGGATCGTTCGGTCATCTGGTTCACGAAAGTGAACTAGAAGATATATAATTATTTAACCAATCCCAGAATATTAATTTATTCTGGGATTGCATTTTTTATTTTTAAACAATACCATTTTTTCTTAATTGATTTACCATAATCAAATCATATTTATATTTAGTGTTTCTTACATAGTCATTTCTTGTTTGATTAATCGCCCATTGCAACCATCGTATCATTTCATCAAACGATATTTCTTTTGGTGGTGTTTTAAATCCGTCATCTGTTCCCCAAATTGATCTATCGCGACCTCCATGTTCTGCATATACCCAAAATAATTCAGAACAATCATATTTAAAACCATGTCTTTTTAATCCACAATATTTATATGGATTATCTGGGTGATCAATTAATTGAATATTTTTCGGGATAACACTTATTTCTTCTCTAGACTCTCTATATGCTGTGTCTTTAATAGTTTCAGAATTTTCAATACCACCACCTGGAATAATATATTTGTATGGAAAATTATTTGTTGGTTCGCCAATAACGAATTTACCATTATTTATTATAAATACGCCAACACGTGATCTTTTTCTTGAGTTTTGTCTTATTCTGCGGTTAATATTTTCAAATATAAATTTACTAATCATCAATTATGCTCCTTTTTTCTTAATTTTCTTTTTATTTATTTTATATAGAAATTATATATCTAAGGAGGTGAATCATGGATATAATAGGATTCACCGAAGATGGCTGGACGGTCTTTGATCGTCATAACAGTCATCTTCATCCCGGGGTGCAGAACATTCTGCCCGCTGCCTTCGGGAGGATTAAAACAAAGGGCAGACAGTTTCTCGTCGAAGAAGTTGACTTCGGTCAACCAATCGGCGAGACAATCTGTGTCCCCACTGGGTCGGGGGATCAGATTGTGTATGCGAAACGACCCAAGCGTTATGGTCTGACAAGATTCGTTGTCGGTAAAAAACCACAACCATGTCATACCATCGTCGTAATCCTCAAAAGGCGGGAGGAAAACGACGGTTACGTATTGATAACCGCCTTTATCGGTTCAAAACCTGA
>PWGY01000222.1 GCA_003554665.1 Bacteroidales bacterium
ATTGATTATCTTTGCGGACTGTTTTGGCAGGGTTGCATAAAGTAACCTGTTCATTATCAAACATTTTTAACTTAATCCGTAAACATAATGAAAAAAGTATCTGTTAGCGGTTCTCCACGCGAGAACGTAGGGAAAAAAGATGCGAAGCGTTTACGCAGGGAGGGCAATGTGCCCTGCGTTGTTTACGGGGGCAAAGAGCAGATCCGGTTTTTTACTTCAGAAAAGAACTTTAAGGATATTGTTTATACCCCCGATGCCTGCATTGTCCAGCTTGATATAAACGGCAAAAAAATGGAGGCGGTGTTGCAGGACATCCAATTCCATCCCGTCACCGAAAAAATCCTGCATGCCGATTTCCTTGAGATATTCTCTGACAAACCGGTTAAAATGGCCATTCCGATCAATGTGGTTGGAGACAGCCCAGGGGTTATTGCCGGAGGAAAACTCATGACCAAACGCAGGCGGTTGGATATTATGGCGCTCCCGGATAAATTACCGGCGGAAATAGACATTGATATCTCCACCCTTGAAATTGGTGACTCTGTGACAGTCGGCCGCCTGGAGCTGGAGGGTATTGAATTCCTTGATCCCGAAAACTCGGTGGTGGTTATGGTGAAATCTGCAAGAGCCGCCATGATGGCACCGGTAGAGCCTGAAGGTGAAGAAGAAGAAGGTGAAGAAGGAGAAGGCGAAGAAGGAGAAGGCGAAGAAGGATCGGCAGAAGAAGGAGAAGGCGGAAAAGAGGAATAATTTCTTATCTTATATATGCAGTTCCCCACATAAGGCATAAGGCCATTTCAGGTCTTATGCCTTATTTTTTTACTTTTGAAAAAAAGTTCTGATGAAGTACCTGATTGCCGGACTTGGAAATATTGGTCCTGAATATGCCAACACCCGACATAATATTGGGTTTATGGTGGTTGACCGGCTGGCGGAACAGCGAGAAACGGTGTTTGCTTCAGCCCGATACGGAGATATGGCCACCTTTCGCCACAAAGGGCGCAGTTTTTTTTTACTGAAACCTTCCACCTTCATGAACCGCAGTGGCCGTCCGGTGCTGTATTGGATGAACAAGGAAAAGATACCCCCTGAGAACCTTCTTGTGGTTGCCGATGATGTGGCCCTGCCACTTGGCACCTTGAGGCTCCGTCCTAAAGGTGGACCTGGTGGTCATAACGGCCTGTCAGATATCATCGATTACCTCGGAACAAATCATTTTGCCCGGTTGCGTTTCGGCATCGGAGATGATTACCCAAAGGGTTTTCAGTCTCAGTATGTGCTGGGTAAGTGGACCCCCGGAGAAATGGAGGTTGTCGGACCGAAAATTGAGATTTGTTGTGAAATGGTGGTCAGTTTCGGGATGCAGGGTGTGGCAAGGACCATGAATGAGTACAACCGCCGGCCAGGGTAATTGTGGTTACCGTATGACTTCGATCTTAAAACCGGGGTTATACAATCCGTTGTACAGGTCAACTGCCGGGAATTACTTTTCGGGCTGAACGGGAATGATGTCATCAATAAATTTTTGCTCACGTGCCCGGCCTTCATTGTACATTTTTACCCATTGAAGAAGGCCCAATACTGCCAGGACAAGGAAGATGGTAAATTGAAAACTGGTGAAAACCAGTCCTTTTATAAAATAAAGGGGGACAGAAATTATGTTTCCGGCAATCCAGTAAATCCAGTTCTCAATTCTTTTTCGTGCCATATACCACATTCCGATCAGAAATATGGATGTGGTAAATGAGTCCACGTAGGGAATGAACGAGTTCATATACTCCGGATCATCCTGCTTGAAAACGTAGAGGAGTGCAAAAATAATCACATAAAGGACAGGAATGAGGGCAAGTCCGGTTGCCTGTTGCTTTTTGGTGTTCCAGCGTATAGGGATGTGCCGCTTTTGTTCATCTTTTCGCGTCCATACATACCAGCCGTATATACTCATGCTGGTATAAAAAATATTGATCCCCATATCGGCGTAAAGCTGAATGTTGAAGCATATGTAAATATAAATTACGGTGCTTATAATACCCGTTGGGTAAACCAGCAAATTGGCCTGCCGTGCAAACCATACACTTATTATACCAAAAGCCACAGCCACAAGTTCCAGCCAGGTGGTGGCCATTATGTTTGCGTAAAAGACCTCGAAAAACGTTTGAGCCAGCATATTATCTTATGGAGATATCAGCGATCATAAAAGAAGGGGCAAATATAAGGAAAATGTGTTTTTATTTTTTAGATTTGGGGCTCTGCAAAGTTGTTTTAACCAATACTGATCAGTATCCGGAATGCTTTGGAATGATCTTTTTTTGTTTTTCAGGCAAAGTTTTCGAATAAACTATATATTTACAACGTGAATAGTTTAGCTTCGTATTTATTCAGGCAGCGCCACAATGGGGCTGAGGAGATCGACTTCAACCCTTTTACCCTTGCTTTTCGCGATGGCCGTGAGCCTGATTTTTTGCAAAAATACTACAGGGACTCGCTGTTGCAGTTCCGGACGGCCTTTGTGCTGCTCATATTATTATATGGCGGCTTTGGGTTTCTTGATTCCATTATTGTTCCTGAACTGAAGCAGTCTTTTCACCTCATTCGTTTCGGAATAGTGATTCCGGTTCTTTTGGTCGTATTGATTCTGTCTTTTTTCACCTTTTTCCGAAAATACTGGCAACTGCTGCTGCTGATCTCTTTTGTGGTGGCCGGAACAGGCATTACCCTCATGCTGGTTGTTAAACCGGAGAATTATGCCTATTACGGGGGAATGATGCTGATTTTTTCAGCCGGATATTTTTTCATCAAATTGCGTTTTTTTTATGCCACGATAGCCGGGTGGCTGACCGTGATCGTTTATAATATCGGCGCCATTTTCTTTTCAGACTCAAACCCGGAACTGATCATTAATAACAATTTTTTCTACATTGCGGCCAACCTGATCGGTATGTTTGC
>PWGY01000188.1 GCA_003554665.1 Bacteroidales bacterium
AAGCCGGATCTGCCGCCCCAAAATCAATATAATCATCCTCAACATCCGGTTCAATGCGAACTTCCAGGATCCGGCGCTTGGCTCCCCTCACCAGACGGGTGTAAGTTCCGCTTACCGGAGAGGTGTATACCACATCCTCATTGTATTTATCATAAAACAGCGGAGTTCCTGCTTTTACACGCTCACCCTCTTCTACCAGCATTTTTGGAAACAACCCATGAAAGTCGGGAGGTTTAACCGCATACTCCGCTGCCCTGGATGGGGTTTGCAATATCTTCTCAGCACTCCCCCTGAGCGGGATATTCAAGCCACGTTTAATCCTGATTACTTTCGACATCTTTTAACGCAATTTATATGAACCAAGCTTAATAGCAAAATTATAGGAATTTTTAAATACCCGAATACCTTTGTGAAGAATTTGTTTTTTCATTAGTTTTGTTTGGCCTTCGTTCACGCCATCCGCCAGAAAAAACACATTCATAATGAATAAGCCCTATTTTTTTTGCCAGTTCATCCCCTATCGAGCGGGATTTCTTCTACTGCCGGCACTGATCATACTGACCCTCACCGCCGCTGCCCATAACAATGATACGGATTATTTTCGTCATGGTGATTATATCCATAAAAACAACATCTCTACGGTTTTGTTTACCCAGCAAGACTTTGAATTGTCCGATCCTTATATTCGCTTAAACTCCGGCGACCAGCTTATTCTAAGCTTCGACGACCTGGATGCAGATTACAAAAATTACCAGTATACGATCATTCATTGTGACGCTGACTGGCAACCCTCCGAACTGCAGGAGCACGAATACATTGAAGGGTTTTACGAAGACCAGATCAATGATTATTACCGTGCAATGAACACCAGGGTACCCTACACCCAGTACCGCCTGGAATTTCCCGGGCCAAACCTAAGTCCGTCCAAATCGGGGAACTACATCCTCAAAGTGTTTGAAGGTGGTGACCGAAGCAACGTGGTTTTTACCAGGCGCTTCATGGTGTTTGAACAACATGTCAGCATCGAAGGAAGTGTCCGGCAGGCAAACCTGGTCAGGTACCGTGACCAGAAGCAACAACTTTCCTTTGTCATCAATACATCCGGATACCAGGTATCAAACCCCTACCGCGACCTGAGCGTGGTCATCACCCAGAACGGACGCTGGGACAATGCCATCACTGACCTGGATCCCAGATCAGTACAAGGAGACCGCCTGGTGTATGATTACGAAGACAGGACGCTTTTTAACGGAGGCAATGAATTCCGGCATTTTGACATCCGCAGCCTGCGCTATTTATCTGACAGAATTGAAGACATTCGCTCTTCAAGAAGATTCTGGGATGTATATCTGCTTCCGGACCGTATCCGGTCACAAGAGCGATATTTTACCAAAGACGACCTCAATGGCAGGTTCAGGATCATGACATCCGATGCCTCCGATGACCAGCTGGAGAGCGATTACGCCTGGGTACATTTCCACCTGCCCATGGATGAGCCGCTTGAGGAGGGCTATCTTTATGTGATGGGAGAACTCACCTACTGGAATTTTACAGAAGAGAACAGAATGAATTACAATTACGGCGAGCAAGCCTACGAACTGAGCCTGCTTCTGAAACAGGGATACTACAATTACCTTTACGCTTACCTTCCGGAAGGAGAAACAACAGCAGACATCGGTTATATAGAAGGGAATCATTCCTTTACAGAAAATGATTACACCATTCTGGTCTATCACCGGAAGCCAGGCGATCTTTACGACCGCCTGATCGGCATGTCGAGAATGAACACTTCAATCAGCCCCCGCTGATCAGGTGGATGACCTTGACATCATCCCCGTCATGGATTATGCTGTTTTCATATTCGCCGGGTTTAATGGTTTGGCCATTGATGCGCACCACCAAAAACTTGAACGTGAAATTCTTCAGGTCAAGCAATTCGCGCACCGACAGCGAATCCTTGCCTTCTATGGTTTCCGGACGATTATTCAGGGTAATTTTCATAGGTAAATTAAACATCAGGTTCTACATTGATCATTGCCTGCACAATTCCTTAAACCCCGGAGTTGTATAAGCAGGGTGGCATCCTTTCAACAGGGCAACACCCTTGCAGCAGGCGGCATCCTTTCAGCAGAGCAATACCATTCAGCAGGGCAACACCCCTTCAGCAAGGCGGCACCCCTTCAGCAGGCCCGCTCTGCTGGTCAGAATGTTTTCCGGGCCTCACTCTTCAGGTATTCCATGGCTTGTTCTGTGGCATCTTTCTTCAGGTCGGCCTCCAGCAATTTTTTGCTGAGGTCATTGGCAGTAGCTCCCTCTTCCAGTGAAGTCCCCAGCGAATTAATCTGGCCGATCGCCTCCTCATAAGCCTGATTGATAAGTTCCCAGGCATGAGATGACACATACAACTGCTGAGAAAGGTTATGTGCGTATTCATCACGAATATGCTGCACCAGGTTCTTTTGCAGTTCTCTGGCTGACCACTCCGGTCGAAAAACCCGCATGATCAGATTATTCGGGGAAATCCTTTCCAGGAAAAGAATCAGCCTTTCATAGGCCTGCAGGCGCAGCGGCAGAGAAACCCGCATCCTTTCTCCAGCAAGGTCATAACGCCGGCGTTTGTTTTCCTGTTGAAAGAACTCCTTCAGCAAGTAATAAGCAGTGGCAAAAACCACCACCGAAGGAATGGCATAGCGCAGCATGTATAATATTTCTCCCATGGTCTGTTGAGTTTGAATACAAATATAATCCCTTTTGGGGAAACGCTTTATTTTGCTAAATTTGCCTTTCCCTGTTAATTTATAAACAACACAGAACAGGGCGTATTCACCCATTGTTTCACTTTTATATATAATGCTATGATAACTTTATCTGACAGAATAAACAACTTGTCTGAATCCGAAACCCTTGCCATGTCAAGGATGAGTCGCGAACTGAAAGCCGAA
>PWGY01000184.1 GCA_003554665.1 Bacteroidales bacterium
ACTGGAGCAATGAAGGCGCGTTCATGCCCGGGAACATTTTCAGCACGGATTTTTTCTTGTTTTTCAAGGAAAAAATTGAAGGTTTGGGAGGAATGAGTTTCCCCATAACATACTTTCTCCTTGCTGCATTATTTGTTTTATGTTTTTCGGGACTCTGGATGCATATCAAACAACGAAACAGTAGCATGATACTATTGCTGATTTCTCCAATTATCATCCACCTGGTATTGTCGTCAATGCAGTTGTACCCGTTCGGCCGGAGACTCATTCTTTATGCGATTCCTTTCATTATTCTGCTGTTGGTTTTTGGGATAAAGGCACTGACTGATTATTTGCCGGCAAAATGGCGCTTATTAGCTTTTTCGGTTTTATCAATTCTGGTTCCTGTGACTCTTGCCGGATATTTATTGCTGAACTTTCCCAAGCAGCGTCAGGAAATCAAGCAATCAATTCAGTACATTCAGCAGAACCCGGTACAAGACCAGGAATTATTCGTTCACCCGGCGGCTTCTTCCGCATTTATGTACTATAAACAAACCGGTCTGATCAGTGATGAAGAATTTCAAAAAATCCACAGAACCGGTTGGGCCAACGATCCGGCTGAACTGTTCAGCGAACACATACAAAACCTGGAAAAGCCTTACTGGTTATTGTTTTCACATGACATGGAGCAGGCGGATTATGTAATAGGTCGCCTGCAGAATTCAGGATCCATCCCCAAAAAGGAATTTCAGGCAGCCGGGACTGCTGCCTATCTGTTCAATGCAGAATAAACCCTGTGAAGGTGAATAAATATGATTAAACGCTTTGTGAACCACCGTCTGAAAAAGCTCTACCGGCTCTTCACCCGCAGGGAGAAGATCAAAAGCCTGGGGCTGCTTTTCCTGATGATCATAAACGCGTTGATGGAGATGGTGGGGATCGGGGCCATACCGGCCTTCATCCTGGTGGTGGCATCTCCGGAAAAGGTGATGGCCCATCCGGTTACCGGGCCAATTACCCAATGGTTCGGCATTGAAACCGGCCGGGAATTGCTGGTTGTCGGGTCCATTGGCCTGATCGTTTTTTTTGTTGCAAAAGGCCTGCTTTCATCCCTGATCCACTATATCAAAATCCGTTTTGTGCAGCATAAATTCATGCAGTTATCTCACCGGCTGTTTTCCATGTATATGCTGGCCCCCTACTCATTTTACCTTTCCAGGAATTCTGCGGAGTTATTGCGCAATGTGAACAGCGAAACCCAGATTATCATTCAGAATGTCTTCGTTCCGCTTCTGTCTATTGCCCTGAGCGGCATCACCATGTTCTTTATTCTGGGGCTTCTGCTCACTGTAGAGCCCCTATTCTCGCTAATCGCGGTAGGAGGGCTTGGAGGGCTTAGCTGGGCTTTTATGCGTCTGATCAAAAAGAAAACCGCAAAATATGGGCAGGATGAAGTGGCACAGCGGAACATCAGCAACAAAGTGGTGCTGCAGGGGTTGGCAGGCTTAAAGGATATCCGGGTACTTGGAAGGGAATTGTCATTTCTGAACCAATATGCAGAAAGCATCCGCCGGAAAGCAAAAGCACAGTTTTTCAGGAGTTTTATTCAGTCACTTCAGCGTCCTGTTTTCGAAGCAATTACTGTGGCAGGAGTACTGGGGCTTGCGTTGATACTGACCATGCGCGATGAGTCCATTGAAAGCATCATCGCAGTACTGGGATTGTTTGCAGCGGCTACCTACCGGTTGATGCCCATATTCAGGGATCTGATGATAGATATTACTACGCTAAGGTATAGTATTTACTCCATTGACCCGGTGTATGATGACCTGATGCGTCTGAAAAACAAGACAGAAAAACCCTCGGAGCAGAAAGACCCAGCCTTTTCATTCAAAAAGGAAATAACCCTGGAGGATGTCAGTTATGTGTATCCCAACTCATCTGAACAGGCAATCCGGGATATCGGCATCCGGATACCCCGCGGCAGTGCCATTGCACTGGTGGGTAAATCGGGAGCCGGCAAGACTACCCTGGTGGACGCTTTGCTGGGGCTACTCAAAATTCAGCAGGGAACGATCAAGGTTGACGGGAGTGACATTTATGCAGACACCCGGGCCTGGCAGAGAAATATCGGCTACATCCCCCAGTTTATTTATCTGACAGATGATACCCTGCTTCGAAATGTGGCTTTGGGGCTTGAGGATCACGAAATTGACATGGAGAAATTCCGGCAGGCAACGGAAGCTGCACAGCTGTCGGAGTTGGTTGAAAGTTTGCCTGAAAAAGAGCATACCATGCTCGGCGAACGCGGGGTAAGACTGTCCGGCGGCCAGCGACAGCGGGTGGGAATTGCCCGTGCCCTTTACCACAATCCGGAGCTGCTGATCATGGATGAGGGAACCTCTGCCCTGGACAGCATCACCGAGAAATACATCATAGACTCCATTGAACGCCTCAAGGGAGAACGAACCGTTGTGTTGATCGCTCACCGGCTCACCACTGTCAAAAACTGCGATGTAATCTATTTCATGGAAAACGGCCGGATTACGGATCAGGGCACGTATGATGAATTGTACAGGACAAATGAAAGCTTCAGGGGGATGACAGGGGAGCAAACAACAGCAACCTGATCCGGCAACTGTAAAAGATCGCATAGAAAATGCCGAAAAACTTCAACGATTATTATGCGGCCTTTGTGTATTGGGAGCAGTGCATCCGGTCAAGAAAGCAAGCCCGGAGGATAAGAAAAACATTGTCAGGGCCAAAGGTTTCTCCCTTGTGGATCAATCATTAAAAAAGAAATAAAACAATACTGCCGGTCCGTTTTCGGGAGTGCTGATTACTGGCCATGGCTGGCTACCTATACTGAGATACGCGGAGAATATAAGGAAGGATGGATACCTGATGATTACATGAGCTATGGGGCCATGCCGGTTATCAATCCCAGAAACATCACGTATATTAGTCTTTTAAAAACACTGGACTACAGGCTATTCGGTGATTTTTGTGTAGCTCCCCTGATGTTGATCATCGGAAAACTGATTTATGATAAAAACTTCAACATAATCAGCAGGGAAAAAGCTGAAAAACTGCTGAAAGAACACGCTGATGAGGTGGTGGTTAAAGAAGACGGAGGTTCAGGAGGCAGCAAGGTTTATTTTGTTCCCTCCCACAAAGTAGACCTGAATAAATTGTCTGGTAACATCAGGTGTGTCATCCAGCCTCTTGTTTATCAACACAAAAGCCTGACAGAAATTTATCCCTCAGCAATTAACACCCTTCGAATTCATACTTATATGGGTTCAGATTCTGTTGTCAGGATCATAATTTCTTTACTAAGAGTTGGCACAAACGGCTCAAGGGTAGATAATGTCCACAGGGGCGGGCGTTTTCTTTATCTGAATGATGAGGGCAAGCCAGCCACGGATGCAATTACCGGATGGGAAAACATGGGTGAAACCAAACACCCTGACACCGGATATGCATACAAAGACATTAAAATCAGTGCCCTGAAAAAAGCAAAGGAATTGTGCATAAAAGCACATTACCAATACCCCTATACAGGGATTATCGCCTGGGATATTTATATTGATACAAATAACAACCCACGGCTGCTGGAGTGGAATGCGAAATCCCTGCACTTTGGGATTAATGAAGCATTTTGCGGACCTCAGCTGAATCCTCATGAGTTAACCAGCCGCATAGGCAAAGGGTTTACGCCAATAGATATGATTTGGGACTACAAGCAGGCTGGAGCTGACAGCTATTAGATCATCATGTTAAGACGATTTGTCAGAAACAATGTAATTAAGCTTCATGAAGCCCTGAAAGTAAGAGGCTACAGGCGCAGGACAGCCGTGTATGTTAAAAAGGCCGGGTTAAAGAAGGACAATTTTAACAAAGCGGCACTGAAAGGGTTTATGGAATTGTGGTCACCGCTGACCAACCGCCCCGACATCAATAGTTTTATGATGTACACCCACCTGAATGGTTCCGAAGACCCTCGTTTCCTGCCTATGGATTTATATTATTGTACCATAGAGCCCATACTGAACAACAAACGTTTTATTAAGGGCTACTCCGATAAAAATGCCCTTGACCTGTTTCACCAGGATGTGAAGGCCCCCTTTGTTTTGTTGCGATCCATTGATGGCATTATTTACGACCATGCTTACCGGCGGATTCAGGATAACAGGCTCCGGGAATATTTTTTTGACCAGGCCATTGGCAGCCGCCACATTGAGTATGTTTTTGTCAAGCCCTCGTCTGATACCATGCAGGGATTATCCACATTAAAACTAAAGGTGGATGATGGCCGCCTATATGACGAAAAGAAGGGGGTTTTGGACTTGCATGAATTGCGTAAACTATATCCGGAGAATTTCATTATACAGGAATACATTCACCAGCATGAATGTACGGCAAGATTTCATAATGACTCACTGAATACAATACGGGTACTTACCTACAGATCAGTCCGCGACGATACCATTGTTCCTTTACAAATACTTCAAAAGGTTGGAAAGGGAGGGTCAATAATTGACAAAGGTTTCCGGATCGGAATGAGTCCGGATGGGAACTACAACAAATATTGCACGGAAGGCGGAAAGAAACATACAGATGTGAATGGACTCAACCTTTCGTCAATAAGTGGTTTCCCATACATCAGGGATTTGATCAGGTGTGCTGAAAATGTGGCGAAAAAGCACATCCACTCCAGGATCCTTGGCCTGGATCTGGCTGTGAACCGACACGGGGAGGTGTTGCTGATTGAGGTAAATAATATTTACCTTGGGCACGAGGCGACTCAGATTAATAACGGCCCGTTGTTTCGGGAATATACCGAAGAGATCATCGATTACTGCAAAGATAAAAAACGAACGTTTTCTTTTTATTTTGATGTGTAGTTGGCCCTTAATCCAGACCGCACTATCCTCTATTGTATGAGCATTGACGTTTCCGTTATTATTCCTGTATTCAGGAACTGGCAGTCTCTGAAGCATTGCCTGGACAGCCTTCCCAGGCAAACCTATTCTCTTGAAAAAATTGAAGTTATTGTGGTAAACAATGACCCCGGACATAGTTATCCCTTTGGGTTGCCAGGAATTAATATAAGGTTCATTAAAGAGCACAGGAAGAGTTCATATATTGCCAGAAACACGGGAGTACTTGCTTCCCGCGGACAAATCCTTGCCTTCACCGATGCCGACTGTATTCCCGATGCCGGGTGGATCAAAGCCGGTGTGGAGTGCCTGCAACAAACCGACGCCATGCTTGCCGGTGGCAGGGTGGATTTTATTTTCAGCAAAAACCCTTCCCCGGCAGAGCTTCTTGATGCGGCCGAGCATATGGACAATGAGGATACCATTGCAAAGCACTCATGTGCGGTTACCGCAAATTTGTTCGTGCTGCGCAGTGTGTTCGACAGGGCGGGAC
This sequence comes from Bacteroidales bacterium, assembly GCA_003554665.1. The sequence continues at coordinate 5,419 of PWGY01000184.1, forward strand.
TTTTCGATCAAAAAGCAAGGTCGGGGGGAGATATTGAATTTACCCAGCGGGCAAGTTCACATGGTTGTCCGATTACTTATTGTAAGGATGCCGTTGTACGTCATCCGGCAAGAAGCTTCCGGGAGTCACTCGGGAAGTCTTTTCGTGTAGGCAAAGGATTGCTCGGTACGGAGTTAAAACGGCCGCGGGTTTTTGGCAACAGGTGGAAAATGCTGCTCCTCCATTTTATTCCCATCACAAATCCCCGTAGGATTTTAAGAACCCAAAAAAAGTATGCTCAACAATCTGCCTTTGTGTTTCTGCAGATGCTGTTGATCTCTGTTATTTTTGGACTTGTGAAAAATGCGGGGTTTTTGACTTCTCTGGCTTCATTGCCTTTCAAACCACGAAAAGCCTGAACAATGGCCGGCACCTCCATTTCCGTTGTCATTCCCACCCATAACAGACCAGATGGTCTTGCAGCAGCGATTCAAAGCGTGGCTGGGCAGGCCCTTTGGCCTTTGGAGCTGATTGTGGTGGATGATGGATCTGAGCCCCGGACTGGCAGGGATGTTTTTCAGGGTGTCCCCGATGCGATCCGGACCCTGCTGATTCACAATGAGCTCCCCGTTGGCGCCGCAAAAGCGCGTAACCTGGGGGTTGAACGAGCCAAAGGAAGCTGGGTGGCTTTCCTGGATGATGATGATGCATTTTTACCGGATAAGATTGAAACCATAACCCGTGCGATTGAAGGGAGTCCGGGAGTGGATCTGATATATCATCCGGCAGAGATCAACATGGTCAGGGAAAGCACCCGGTACCGGTCCGGAGCCCGCGACCTGAACAAATCCGGGGATGTTTTGAGGCAACTGTTAATCAGGAACCTGGTTGGCGGAGCCTCCATGACCATCCTGAAAAAGAAATTATTTCTTGACCTTGGCGGATTTGATGAAAGCCTGCCGGCCATGGAGGACTGGGATCTGTGGATCCGGGTGGCCGGGCACGGAGGCAGGTTTTTCTTTTTAAATAAAGTGCTGACCCGCTATTTTCATGACAGCCAGGCCGGCAGCCTCACCAAGGATACTGATAAAACCGAACGGTCTTACCGCAGACTACATGAAAAATTTGCCGGAGATTACGAAAATCTAAGCCCAGAAGACCGTCACCTTTTTTGGAAAGGCAAACTGCAGTTTGAGGTTTTTCAGGCCCTGCTCAGAAAAGAACATAAAGCAGCGGCCAAAAAACAATTCCGGTTGGCAATGTTTTCAAAGCATCCTGTTGAGTTCCTCAAGTTTTTGGGGGTCTCACTCTGGCCCGGAGGTGTTTTTTCCCTGCGGTCACGCACTCAACAATTTCTTCAATGAATGCATCCCCAAAAAAGCCGGTGGTGGCCTACCTGATCATGGCCCATGGCAATTACAAACATTTGAATAAACTGCTGCTTGCATTAAATGACGACCATGCAAGGTTTTTCCTGCATATTGACAAAAAATCTCCCATGCCGGATCACCTTGAACTCAAGGATAAAGTTGAGTTTATTGAAAGAATTAATGTTTGGTGGGGTGGCTGGTCCGTTCAAAAAGCAATAAATAATTTGTTGAAAACTGCTCTTAAAACAGATGCCAATTATTTTGTGCTGCTTAGCGGAGCAGACTACCCGGTAAAGCCGGGGGAGTTCTTTTATTCAAAACTTAAAGAAGGGGGTGAGTATATCAGCCTCTACAAGGGGTTTTTGCCGCATAAACCTGAATCTCGCATCAAATACTTCCATTTTGACGGCGCCAACAGGTGGAATAAAAAAAGCCTGAAAACATTAATTTATTTCGGGCTTGAAAAGGTGCAGTACCTCATAAAGTTTATCCGGAAACGAAAGTATCCTTTTGATCATATTTTTTTCGGCCCGACCTGGTGGGCATTAAGCCGTGAATGTGCTGAATATGTTACCAGTTATATTCAAAATCATCCGGAGTGCATTGCTTTTTATAAAACAAGCTGGTGCCCGGATGAATCTTTTGTTCATACAATTATCGGGAATTCCCAATATTTAAAAAAATGTAAGGGGAGCCTGACTTACACCGATTGGAGCGAGAAGAAATCAAGCCCGGCAAGAATCAACAAAAGTCACGTTCGCCTGTTAAAAGAACAACAGGCCGGTCAAAAGCCAAGAGAGTGGAATACCGGACATTTTTTTGCAAGGAAGTTTGATGACCAAAGCGAGGATGTAATCCAACTAATTGACCGTGAGCTGCGGACCTGATGCATGAATTTTTCTGTACTGCTGTCAGTTTATAAGGAAGAAAAACCTGAATACCTGGAAGAGTCTCTGGAAAGCCTTTTGGCCCAGACCCTTCCCCCCCAGGAGGTGGTTCTGGTGGAGGACGGACCGCTCACAGCCACGCTGGAGAAAGTCATCGCCGGCTTCAAAAGACGCCTTCCTTTAAAATCAGTGATTCTCCGGGAGAACAAAGGATTGAGTCATGCGCTGAATGCCGGGCTGAAGGAATGTGCCAACCAGTGGGTGGCCAGAATGGACACAGATGACGTCTGCATCCCGCAAAGGCTTGAAAAAACGGCCGATTTCATCCGAAAGCATCCCACGGTTGATATTGTGGGCACTTTTGCAACCCGCATTGATGAAAACGGCAAGATCCTTGACCAGATCAGGGTTCCCGTGCAACCCGAAAGGATCCGTAAACTGATATGGACCTGTCCGATGATCCATCCTTCAGTTTGCTTTAAAAGGGATAAAATACTGCGAATCGGTGGTTATAATACGGAGGCAGGCCCCAGACAGGATGATTATGAGTTGTGGTTCCGTTGCGCTTTTGCCGGATATGAGTTTCGCAACATCCCGGAACCATTGCTGCTGTATCGTTTTACTTATTCCAATATGCGGCGCAATGATTTCCGTGTAGGGTTTCATCAGCTGAAAAACGGGTTTAAAGGCAACAGGATGATGAGCTTCGGCCCCCTTGCCTATGTGGGGGTGATGATTCCTTTTTTCAGATCGTTACTTCCCTATCCGCTGAACAAGTGGTTTTACCAGTTGCAGAATAAAGTAAACCCCCGCATCAGAGGTACCACCGGTCAATAATCAAGCTGGCAGTGTGGCCTTTGGCTGTGTAATCATTCATTGATAAAGAGATGCGCCCCGGGTCATGCCTTAATTCCATGATAGAGAGGTGCGGCTCCGGATCATTTCATAATTTCAATCTACAAAGGTGCGCCCCGGGTCATGCCCTAATTCCATGATAAATTAAACGTTAAATCGACATTTAAAGGTGTTTGTTAAATCCATTTTCGACCGGCTTGCGGCTTTTGCAGGCCTGGTCATTCTTTCCCCCCTGCTGCTGATTCTGGCATTGCTGATCAAAATTAAAATGCCGGAAGGTCCGATAATTTATAAGCAGCAAAGAGTGGGGCAGCACGGGAAAAGATTCACCATTTATAAGCTGCGGACCATGGTGCCCTCCGTGAAAGGTTCTTCCGTTTCCGTAAAGGGGGATAGCCGTGTGACGCCGTTGGGGGCCGTTTTGCGAAAGTACAAGCTTGATGTGTTGCCCGAGTTGTGGAATGTGCTGATTGGCGACATGAGTTTGGTGGGCCCCAGACCGGATGTACCCGGATATGCAGACAAACTTGAGGGAGCAGACCGGGAAATTTTGAAGCTAAAACCAGGGATTACAGGGCCGGCAAGTCTTAAATACGCCAATGAGGAAGAGATCCTTGCCAAACAGGAAGATCCCATAAAGTACAACGATGAAGTCATTTACCCCGACAAGGTCCGCATCAACCGCCAATACCTGAAACACCGTAGTTTTTTGCTGGATTTGAAGTTCATTATTCTTACCTTGCTGAGAAGAACCCCGGGGGATCCGCGTTTTCGCTGAACCGGCCGGGGGAGTGATCTGAAGCCGTCAGTTGAATGGGCTGCTTCCAGTGGCCGGCTGCAAGCCCGCGCTGACCGGTCGGAGGGTACCCCTGCAGCGTTTGATTGCATGGGCTGCTTCCAGTGGCAGGCCGGCACCCATGAAGTGACCCCGGAGCCTTTTAAAACATCCTAATGACCCAACCCTTTGCCAAATGAACCGTATCTTCCTCTCCCCTCCCCACATGGGGGATCTCGAAAAAGAATACATAAACGAAGCCTTTGATTCGAACTGGATTGCTCCGCTTGGACCGTATGTGGATGGGTTTGAACAAGACCTGGCCGGTTATACGGGGGTCAGGCATGCGGCGGCACTGAGTTCGGGCACCGCAGCGATTCATCTGGCCCTGATTCTGCTGGGGGTCAAGCCAGGTGATTATGTGATCTGTCAGAGTTTTACCTTTTCGGCCACGGCCAATCCCATCCGCTACCTTGGCGCCACTCCGGTGTTTGTGGACTCAGAGGCGGAGACCTGGAATATGTGCCCCAAAGCCCTGGAGGCAGCCATTGAAGGCTGCATCAACGGAACACTCAAACCTTCCGGCTACGGGTCCCGGGCTTCGGGCCCCAAAAGCCCACTGCCAGCCCAAACACCAAAAGCCGTTATCCCTGTTCACCTTTACGGAATGCCTGCCAAAATGGATCAAATCATGGAAGTGGCCCGGAAATACGGAATCCCTGTGGTCGAAGATGCGGCAGAAGCCCTGGGTTCGCATATCGGCGGCCGCCGGTGTGGTTCTTTTGGCGACTTTGGCATCCTGTCCTTTAATGGGAACAAGATCATTACCACTTCAGGGGGCGGGGCCCTGTTGTCTGACAACGAAGAAATGATCAGCAAAGCCCGTTTCCTGGCCACCCAGGCCCGTGATCAGGCCGCGCACTACCAGCACTCTGAGATCGGCTACAACTACCGCATGAGCAACCTTCTGGCAGCTGTTGGCCGTGGCCAGATGCAGGTTCTCGATCAGCGCATCCATCAGCGACGGGCCAATTATGACTTTTACCGTGAATTATTGGATGGGGTTGATGGAATCAGGTTTTTGCCGGAGCCTCCCGAAATGTTTTCCAACCGGTGGCTCACCACCATACTTGTAAACCCGGAGCTCACGGGTGGGATCACACGCGAAGACATTCGCCTTGGGCTGGAAAAGGAAAACATCGAATCTCGCCCCCTTTGGAAGCCCATGCACCTGCAACCGGTATTCGCCGGCTATCCCTTTTTTAAGACCGGTGTTTCCGAGCAACTGTTCGAACAGGGCCTCTGCCTCCCCTCCGGCTCCAGCCTGACCGAAAGCGACCGCAACCGCATCGCGGAGGTGTTACTAAAAACCCTAAGGACTTGACAAACCAACAACCACCCTGCCCGTTTCCCAGACCATGGGCATCTTCCCCGTCACTCATCCCACGATAACCAACAACTGTCGGCGTGAAGCGCCGACCAACCAACAACCTGCCAGCCCCGACAACAGTTTACGGGCAACCCCCACCAACCTCATCCCATGAAAACCAACAACTGTCGGCGCTTCGCGCCGACTAACCTTCCTCACAGAAATTCCTGTAGTTCCTCTCCCCACTTTCATTCCCCATTTCCATCGCCGTTCTGAAGTCTTCACAGGCTGCTTCCCGGTCGCCCAGGGCCTGCAGGCACACTCCCCTCAGGTTCACCAGGCTTCCATCTGCATCACCATGTTCGAATATATGGTTGATGTTTTCAATGGTCGCTTCATGATTGCCGAGGTGATAATTGGTGAACGCACGCATGCGATGTACCCCCTGGTTAAAGGGGGTTTTTTCAATGTACTCATCAAATAGCGGAAGTGCTTCTGCGTAGCGTTCATTGGAATAATGGCTTGCAGCTTCCCTGTAAATGTCCTGATGGGGTTCCACAAATTTCTGATGCTCAATGTAACGGTACTGACGCTCAATCAGAGAGTCATTGGGCATAATCTGGTAGGCGGTATCAATGTAAGCCCATGCCTTGTCCAGCTCTCCCCTGCGTCCGAAAAAACTGGTGGAAAACAAGTAGGCCTGCCGGTCGTCCTTTACTTCTGCCAGAAAATGATCCAGGTAAGGCCCGACCTCATCGGAACGGTCTTTTTGTTCAAGCAGGTTGCTCATCAGATGGATGTTCCGGAAATAGAAAGGTTTCAGCTTGTAGGTTTTCTTGCTGTAAACCAGCGCACTGTCCGCCTTTCCCATGTTGTTGAAGGCCGTGGCCATGAAAAACTCACGCCGGGCGTCCCAGGGGTTGATGTCTTCATCAGGCCTTAATAGCTCAATGACTTCCTCGTTGCGGTCTTCCTGCAGGAGGTAACGGGCAATGGCAGAATTGATCGACTCGCCCCAGATCGCCACATTGGGGATGAACGGGAATTCTTCCAGGAAGCGGTCCGGATCGCTGTCAAGCGATCCCCGCATAATGTCCTGGTAGATGATCCGCTGCAGTTTATTGGCCTGGAAGTTATGATACAGGGTATAGGCCGAACCCATCATCAGCAGGATCAGCAACGCGGAAAAAGCCTTGCTCAGACCGGTTCGTTTCCGGTCTTTCTTTTGGGGTTCATCTGCCAGCACGCGGGCCTTTTCTTCACTTTCCTCATCGTCGCGGGCCAGGGTCGTCACAATACCAAGGGCCAGGTAAAAGGCAAAAAGCATCTGGATTTCCGGGCGGTCGATGGGGAAATTGAAAAAGGCATCAACCCCATAGAACATGAGCCCGAACCCGGCCAGGAAAAGATGGCGGTATCGTCGGGTATTGCCGTCTTTGTACAAATAGGCTTTGATCAGGTTCCAGAAAATGAACACGAAAATGGAGATGTACAATAACCCCCCGATTATTCCGGTTTCTGAGGTCACCTCAATGAAATCATTGTGTGCCTTGAACAGGTAGATGTAATCTGTTTTTTGCTGGTTTTCATACTCCAGGATGTTGATCTTCCAGTTACCGGCGCCCACCCCAAGCACAGGGTTTCGCCGGATGATATCCAGCGACCAGACCCAGGCATCGATCCGGTTACTTTCGCGGGCATCATCCTGGATGGTTCCCAGCTGGGTTCCGATGGCAGCCCGGTCGCGACGCTGCTCAGGGTACATGTTGGTACGCACAAAAGTAAAAATTAGCAGAGCCAGTACCAGTGAGCCTACAAAACCAGCCAATAGCCGAAAATGAGTCGTTGAGCGATCGCGGTAATAATTGTACAGACAATATGTGGTGAATACCAGGGTGATCACGATGAGCCCCAGGTAAAAGGCCCTTGCGTACATGAACATCACGGCAAGCATGCCCACGAACATCCCGAATAAACCGATGCGCTTGACCCATCCTGAAGAGAACATCCAAAGGTACAGCGCAAAGGGTATTTTCACGAACATGGCCGAGGTGAGGATGTTTTTATTGGAATAGACCGACTTGATGTCGCTCACACTCCCGATCTCCCCGTCAATAAATTCACCGATGTAGTAAAACACCGAAACACTGTCGAAGATCAGCAGGGTGACACCCATCAGCAACACCAGTTTTACGTAACTGATGTCGCGCAACAGGATCAGTGAAATGTTGAAAACCGCGGCAAATACCGAAAACAACTTGGTAAACTGAAGGACGGACTCCAGGGTGTTGATTGCAGGGATGAAGGAAAGCACCACCACCACCATGAATATTCCGTAAGCCTTACCGGCCCAGGTGTCAAAAAACCGCATCATCAGGCCGGGCTCATTGCGAATATCATGGCGCGTAAGCAGGTACCCGAAAGAAAGCAGGTTCAGAATGGACAGGGTCATGAATTTGGACGAATTGGTGTCCAACGCCAT
>PWGY01000086.1 GCA_003554665.1 Bacteroidales bacterium
CAGGCTGATAATAATCGTAGTAGGAAACAAAATATTCGACCGCATTGTCCGGAAAAAAATGCCTGAATTCTCCGTAAAGCTGGGCAGCAAGGGTTTTGTTATGACTGAGCACCAGGGTAGGTCGCTGAACCTCCTGAACCACATTGGCAATGGTAAATGTTTTGCCCGAACCGGTCACACCAAGCAAGGTCTGGTATGGTTGTCCCTGCTCCAATCCTTCTCTCAGCTGCTTAATAGCTTGGGGCTGGTCTCCGGTCGGAGAAAAATCTGAAGTCAGTTTGAATGGCATAAGTTATTTATCCCCCATCTTGAATAACAGTTGTTTTTCCTCCTTTGTGAGGCTGTCATATCCGTGTTTGGATATTTTATCAAGGATGTGATCTATCTTGTTTTGTTGCTCCGCCCGTTGTTCGTTATAATCCTCATCGCTTACATAACGCTCTCTTGTATACTCAACCCGCATGGTTGGTCTTTTGCGAAAAATGCGGATCATTTTTTCCAGATAAAAACCAAGTACCATGGCCGGATCCCGCCCGGACCTTAACAGCCGGGCATATATGTAACCCCATAATGCACCGCCCAGGTGTGCAAGGTGACCGCCGGGGTTGCCCTGGTCAATGCTTATCAGGTCAAGTACCACAAAAAAGATGGCGATGTACTTCAGCCGTATACGCCCGAAAAGCAACAAGGGAAGCTGATAGTTCGGCATATAGGCCGCAATGGCTATGAATATGGCAAGTACGGATGCGGATGCACCAATGGCCAGGGAGAAGGCAACCACCTCCTCAAAAACAGGAAATACGTTGAAAGAAACAATATAGAACAACGCACCCGCAATCCCCCCCAGCAAATAAGTGGCTGTCAGCCTGTCCTGCCCGATAAAATCACTGAATAGCCGCCCCCCCACATACAATACGATCATATTGAATAATATGTGAAGAAAGTCAAAATGAAGAAACATGTAGGTAATCAGTGTCCAGGGCCTGTGGAGGACGACATGTATGTTGGAGGATATTCCCAGCCACTGACTCATGGTTTCAGCTGCTCCGTCCACATTCCAAAGAAAAAAGAAGACACGTATCAGATTGACAGCCACGAATATGACCACATTGACTCCAATGAGCCTGGCCAATATGGAACCCCGTGAGAAGAAGTTCCTGATCTCCTGAAACAGTGATGTTTGCATAGGCGGATGAACAGGTCTGTTAATAATAAATCTTTCTCCGGTTGCGCCAGTATTTGATCAGCAGGTAACCAAATACCATCCCCCCGAGGTGCGCAAAATGGGCCACATTATCGCCCGGACGATTGGCGATTCCGAAGAATAGTTCCATTGCGCCGTAGGCCATCACAAAATATTTAGCTTTGATGGGGATGGCAAAAAACAGGTAAATGTAGCTGTTGGGGAAAAACATCCCGAATGCGAGCAAAATACCAAAAACAGCCCCGGAAGCCCCAACCGTGGGAATAAAAAATTTGGTAAGGTAACCCACAAGGGTACGTTCTGACACACCGGGCAGAATGTTATAAGAACCTGTTTCGACAAACCTTTGGAGGTCTGTGGCGCTATAGCCGGCTGCCAGAAGTTCTGAGCGCAGGCTGAGCATTTCCAGGTAACTGACCCCCAGGTGAAGGAATGCGGCTCCGAAGCCAGTGATCAGGTAATATGTCAGAAAGCGCTGGGATCCCATCAGGTTTTCAATGGCTGTCCCGAACATCCAAAGGGCAAACATATTGAAAAAAATGTGGGAGAAGTTGGCATGCATGAACATATGCGTGATCAACTGGAAGGGTTCAAAGTCGGGGGATCCGGGCATATACAATCCAAGCACATCGAGCAAATTGATGTGAAAGGCGCTGCCGAAGGAGATGGTGGCAAGAAAGAATAACCCGTTAATGATCAGTAGATTCTTAACCACCGGGGGCATTAAATTGAAACCTGAAGGTCTGTACATTGCTGAATTTTAGTGTTCTTATATATAAATTGGAACGTTCCCGGACAGAAAAAGTTTGTGTTTTCCAAAAAATCATCCTGAAACAAGGGCAAAAATACGATTTCTGTACTATTTGAATCTTTCGGATAGTTCTTCCGTTGAAATGATCGTCAGCACGGGTTTCCCGGCAGGAGAATATTCGGGGGCTCCGCATGCAAACAGGGAATCTGCCAGTGTGGACATTTCTTCCTCTGTGAGCGCTTTTCCATGCTTTACAGCGAGTCTTTTGGCCAGGGAACGGACCACATTGGTCTGCTTGTCATGTTTAAGTTCTAAACGGTTTTTCTGAATATTTTCCACGATGCCTTCCACGCATTCCTGAAGGGAGCTGTCTTCTGAGATTCCCGCAGGAATGGCATTGATCACAAAGGAGCACTTCCCTAAAGGATTAATTTCAAAGCCCAGGGAGCGGATATCTTCAATTATTTCTTTAAGAATCTCTGTTTCCTGTTCATTCAGACGGATGTTTTCCGGAAAAAGTAATTGCTGGGAAGTTGCACTCTTACTTGCAATACTATCCATGTACCTTTCAAACAGCACTCTTTCATGGGCCCTTTGCTGGTCAATAACCATCATGCCCGATTTAACCGGCGTCAGGATGAAACGGTTGTGCAGTTGAAAGAATTTTTTCTGCCCGTTGTCCTGCTTTCTTTCTTCCCAGTCAGGACTGATGATTGTTTGCTTTCCATCCTGCTGACCGGTAATTTCATGAACTTCTTCTGCGCCCGGGAACAATTGCTCCCATTGTTTCGGGTTTATGCGGCTTGTCAGTGTTTTTCCTCCCGGGGGCATGCTATTTTCTTGCTGAAACGGATTGTAATCAGGATTGACCTGAATACCGGGTGGTTTCACCGGCCTGTTTTTATCGGTCATGATGTCATCAAAGGCACTCTCCTGCTCAAAATCCAGGGTGGGAGAGACATTATGCTTACCCAGTGATCGCTTCACTGCGGATTTAATGACCTGGTATACAAATCGCTCATCCTGGAATTTGATCTCCGTTTTGGTAGGATGGACGTTCACATCTATTTGTTCCGGATCGGTTTCCAGGAAAAGAAAGAAACTCGGAAAGGCATCTTCAGGGATCAGTTCCTCAAATGCCTGTTCTACGGCATGATTGAGGTAGTGAGAACGGATAAAGCGCTTGTTTACAAAAAAGAATTGTTCACCCCTTGTCTTTTTGGAATATTCGGGTTTTGCCGCAAAACCATTGATTGTCAGTAGCTGCGTCTCTTCTTCTACCGGGATTAAGCGCTGGTTGTAATTGCTGCCAAACATCCCCGTGATTCTTTGTTTCAGGTTTCCTTTATTCAGTTGATGGGTGAGTTGGTCGTTTTGGTAAAACTGAAAGGAAATGTCAGGCCTGGCAATGGCAATACGCTGAAATTCAGCAAGAATATGTCTTTTTTCTACGTTTTCGGACTTCAGGAAATTTCGTCGGGCCGGGGTGTTGTAGAAAAGGTTCTTCACAGATATATTTGTGCCGGGCTGGCAGGGGCAGGGGTCCTGCGACTTAAGTGCGGATGCCTCCACAAGCACTTGGGTGCCAACTTCCTTATCGCTGGTTCGGGTTTTAAGCTCTACCTTTGAAATGGCGGCAATGGAGGCGAGGGCCTCCCCGCGAAACCCCATGGTGTGAATGGCGAAAAGGTCTGTTGCCCGGGTAATTTTGGAGGTGGCATGGCGCTCAAAACAAAGCTTTGCATCGGCTTCTGTCATCCCGGCACCGTTATCCACCAACTGGATCAGGGTTTTTCCCCCATCTTTGATGATAAGCCGGATATGGTCTGCTCCCGCATCAATGGAATTCTCAAGCAATTCTTTTACAGCCGAGGCAGGTCGCTGAATAACTTCACCTGCTGCGATTTGGTTGGCCACGGCATCCGGCAGGAGCTTGATCACGTCTGACATGCAGTCATTGGTTTTTAAATGGGGTTAAACAAAAAAGATCAGGTAAAGCAATAAGAACATTACGATCAGGATGATCACGAGGCGCTGGTTGGAGGCCGTCTGGCTTCTGGAACCTGATGAGCGCTTCCAGCGCATCTGCAGCCGGTCTCTCAACGCTTTTTCATAATTCTCTTCGTTGTTTTCCATTGCCGCTTTCTGCCGCTTTTCCCTTTCTTCCTTTTTCTTGTCGTAATAAACCGGCTTATAGCCATATTTTTTGTTGCGTGGAGTTTTAAAAAATGTCAGTGCCATGGGGAGAGGGGGTTATATGTTAACGGAAATCTTTCCTGAAGCAAAATTAACGATTAAATGCTGAAACGGCAACTCTCCCTGAAGTGTAACTCCCGTTCCCGGGTTTTCGGGGAGGAGTTTAAGGGAATTCTTTTTATATTAAAAAGGTTTTTTATTATTGCATTAAACTATTTACGCGAAAGGGTATCAAAGGATTGAACGGAATTGAAAACATAAAAAGAAATTCATTATGAAAACTAAAGTATTTATTACATCTCTGATGGCGCTTATCCTGCTTTTTTCTGCGGATGCATTTGGTCAGCGCGGCCGAAGGGCTCCGGATGTTCGCCCTCAGCAGCGTTTTTCTGAGCGCCCGGCTGAACAGCTTACAGAAAGGAACCAGTACGCTGATGTATGCCAGATGATCCCGGATCTTACGGAAGAACAGGAAGCGCAGATAAAGTCGCTGCGCCTTGAACAGCTTGAGCGGAATACGCAACACAGAAGCGCCATGGATGAAAAGCGTGCCCGCAAGCGCTCGCTGATGACAGAAGCAGATCCTGACATGAGTGCTGTCAACAATGTGATTGACGATATGACCGCATTAAGAAATACTCAAATGAAAGAAAATGTGAATCATCGTCAGGCTGTTCGTGAACTGCTTACAGAAGAACAACGGGTAATTTTTGACAGCCGTACCGGGCGAATGAACCGTGGCAGGGCCCAGTCAGCCCAGGCCGGAGGAAGAGCCGGAGGACGATCTCCCCAGGGAGGTGGCGGTCGCAGATAAGTTTACTGCCCGCATCAGTCTGCATACTAAATGAATGGAATCCAAAAAGGCTGCTCGTTGAGCGGCCTTTTTTTTGGTGCGCCTGGCAATCCTGGTTAATCCTTTAAGTCCCTGTACAGTGCATCCACATCGTCAGGCTTCTTTGTCAGGCGGCTGACGATGACGGTGGTCAGGGTAGCGATGATAAATCCCGGTATCAGTTCATAAACCAGGGTTGCAAGTGCAGAAATCCTTATCCAGACAATAACGGTAATCGCCCCTGCAATCATTCCGGATATAATTCCTGTTTTTGTAGCCCCTTTCCAGAAAAGAGCCAGGATGGAAGTGGGACCGAATGCTGCCCCCAATCCAGCCCAGGCGAACAAGACCAGCCAGAAAACCAGTTCCTCTGCCAGCAATCCCAGCAGCAGGGAGAGCACGACCAGCAGAATGACCACGCTCCGGCTTAGAAAAACCAGTCGTTTCTGTGAGATCTCCCGGTTGCGATGTATCAGTTTTTCATAAATATCCCTGACCAGGGCAGAGGCTGCCACCAATAGCTGAGAGTCAGCCGTGGACATAATGGCGGCAAAAATACTTGCGATGACAATGCCAAACATCGCAGGATGCAGATGCTGGTTGGCCATTACCGGGTAGATGTTTTCCTGGTCCGCTCCCGGCAACAGGCTGACGTCCGGGAAGTAGATTTTTCCCACCATGCCTGTGATGACTGCTCCAAGCCCCATCAGCACATTGGCACTGGTGCCCACCATGGCAACCAGTTTCAGTTTTTTCGGGTCTTTGATTGACATATATCTGGCAATGATGTGCGGGTTTCCGGGTGATCCAAGGCCGATTCCTGCAAAACCGATTAAGGCGCCGGCTGACAGTGCCAGGGGATTGAAAAACTGTCCGTTTGCCAGGGCGGATGCTTCGTAGTAGAAAGTGCCGAATCCGCCCAGGTGGGAGATGGCAATAACGGGTAAAACAACCAGGGCGAATATCATAAATACTCCCTGTATGGTGTCAGTCAGGCTGACTGCCAGAAAGCCTCCGACCATGGTATAAAACAATACAATTACAGTGGTGAGAATAATCCCCTGGGTTTCGGAAATACTGAATGTTGACTCAAAGGCCTTGCCGCCGGCTACAAACTGGGCGGAAACGTAAGCAATCATGAAAATGATGATAATTCCGACCACCACCGATCGCAAAACGCCGGTTTTGTCATTGAACCTGGCCGCAAAAAAATCCGGCACGGTGATACAATCACGTTTTTCACTGAAGCACCGGATCCGGGGTGCATAAAAGAAGAAGAGAAAAAACTCGACCACTGTATATCCGGCAACTGCCCAAACGGCAGCAAACCCTATTTCGAAGGCCATGCCGGTTACGCCCAGCAAGAGCCATGCACTTCTTCCGCTGACAACTGCCGAAAGGGCAACCACCAGCATGCCCATTTTCCGGCCACCAATAAAAAAATTGGCGATACCACGTGAGGAAAAACGTGCTGCGTATATCCCGACCATGATAATCAGTGCCAGATAGCCGATAAAGGACCAAACGGCTACCTGGTCCACATTCATGGCAAAGGTTTGAACTTCTTCCATAGGTCGTCTATTGGTTAAGACTGAGGTGCAAAAGCAAACCTAAGGGTTTCTGGTTTTTTATGCAAGAAACACTAAAGAAAAAAGAGAGTAACACCGGCTACACTGATCATAGCTCCGATAAACTCCTTCCAGCTTACCGAATGCCTGAAGATAATAAAAGTGGCGGGCAAAATAAGAATGGGAGAGATGGCCATGATGGTGGAGGCAATGCCTGTGGCGGTATTCTGTACCGCGATCAGGGAGGAGGAAACGCCCAGAAACGGGCCGAATGTGGCTCCGATCAGCATGAGCCACATGGCTGTTTTGTTGCTGATCGCAAAGCCCACTGCTTTCCATTTCTTGAATACATGAATGACAATGGCAAAACCGATGATGCCGGCTATGACCCTGATCTGAGTTGCCGAGAAAGGATCGTAATCCCTCATCCCAAACTTGCTGAGCACCAATCCTGTAGCCTGCCCAACCGCCCCCATAACCGCAAAAAACACACCTTGAACAGAAACTTTGGTGAGATCCTTTTGGTCGCCTGCTTTTTTGCGTTGCTTATAAAAAATAACCAGGGCAATTCCTGACATGGTCAGGGCCATCCCCCCAATATGGATCCATTCCAGGGTTTCCCCCATCAAAAGCCATCCCACGAAAGCGGCAATGGGAGGAACAAGTGTCATGATCAGCAGGGAGAGCCTGGAGCCAATTACCGTAAATGCCTTGAAGAGAAACAGGTCGCCCACCACAAATCCGACAAGTCCTGATAAGGCAAGCCACACCCAATTATAGGTGGTTGCATCGGCGGGGAAAAAGAAACCGCGCCGAACCCATGAAAAAAGGCTTAACAACAGCAGGGCCATTACCAGCCGGATGATATTTACGGGAACACTACCCACCTTGCGGCTGGCAGTCTCAAAAGCCATGGCTGTTACGGTCCAGCAGACCGCGGTGAACAAGGCCGCCAGCTCACCTACTCTCATTTCCATGTGCGTGATTTTTTGGGAGCAAAGGTATAAGAATTATCAAAGTGTCAAATATTTGTTAAATATGCCTGTAACAGGCTTTCGCATTTGATTTGCAAATGACTTTCTTTGTATATTTGCGCAGAAACAAGGAATTGAATAGCCTTTTTTTAATCCAAACAACCTTTTTATGAAAAAATTTTTTCTCATCCTTTTCGCAGGATTGGTAATCACCGCTTGCGGAGGACAAGCTGCTCAACAAGAGGAGCAAGCTGCAGAAAACAAATCGATTGCGGAACTGGTTCAGGCCCCCATGGAATATGAAGGGCAGACTGTCACTTTTGAGGGGATTATTGGCCATATGTGCCAGCATAGCGGCGATAAAATGCGGGTTCATCACAAGGATGACCAGGGTTATTCCATACTGGTTATGCTCGGGGATCTTCAGGATCAGTTTGAATATGAATACGAAGGTCGTGAAATAGGCATCACCGGAGTAATGGCTGCTGTACTTGCCAATGAGGATGAAGGTGACCATAACGACCACGATCATGACGACCACGATCATGAAAATGATCATGATGATGATCATGATTGTGTATCAACTGAAGCTGCTATCCAAAGGCTAAAAGAACGGGGTGTTGATCCTGACATCCGGGCAGTTGTTGAATTAAAGGATTTTCAACTGCAATAGATAGCAACCGCAACAGATAGCGGGATGATTGAGAAACTGTTTGTTTCTTCAAACATTTTTCCGACTGCCGCACCCGATAATCCGGCAGTTTTTTTGTGGGCGGACGAATGTGGTTGGTGGGTGGACAAATCCGGGTTAACGCGGGGTCTGCTCATGAGTTTCTGCTCATGAGGGCAGCCCTGCTTCTTTGGAAAAAAAGATAAGTGTGGCAAAAATTTCTCTTGCCATGGGTTTGCTGATTTTGGACAGCCCGAGGTAATTCTGGCGTACTTCATTCATGAGCGGTAACCCCGGCTTATCATTGCGCATGTTCGCCATGATAAGCGTTGAAATAGCTGTCCTGAGATGGTTTCCTTTCATTCTGCGGGTGAGCCGGGAGTGGTGGGCCGGGTGGAGGTGTATGTAAGCGCTGTCATGATCCTCATTTTTCCGGAGTATCCATTCTGAGCCATCAGAAACGGTGATCTGCCAGAATAATTGATTTGAACTGTCTATCCAGCGGAAGTAATCCTCTTTCTCATAGGCCTTGAAGCCGAGTAAAGTATTTACTATATCGTGGGCAATTTCATCCGGGGTCATCCCACCGGTATAAAGGTCAAACTGAGACTCCCCCAGGGTTTTTGTTTTGGCCACAAACAAGGGGAATAGCTGCTCCGGCTTGGCAGCCCATTTGCGTACTGCTCCCGCCAGGAACCCAAGATGATGTTTCCAGCCGTTGAACATGATCGGAGGATTTGTGCAGCTTATGGTTTTAACCATTGTTTCCATCACTGTTTGTCGCTGTTTTTCATTTTATTCACTATCACTTAATACAGTACAAATATACGGGCATTGTATCGAAATGCAGAACTTTATGTGCATATCAATGCATTTTTTCGGACATTTGTATCGGTTTTAATTATTTTATAATGAGTGAAGACAAGAAGATCATATTTTCCATGGTCGGGGTAAGCAAGGTATTTCCCCCCGGAAACAAACAAGTGCTGAAAGATATTTACCTCTCTTTTTACTACGGTGCAAAAATCGGGATTATCGGGCTTAACGGATCCGGAAAATCAACCCTGATGCGTATCATTGCCGGTGAAGAGAAATCCTACCAGGGAGACGTCGTTTTCTCACCCGGATATTCGGTGGGACACCTGTCGCAGGATCCTGTGCTTGATCCATCCAAAACAGTGAAAGAGATTGTTCAGGAAGGGGTGCAGGAAGTGGTGGATATTCTGAAGGAATATGAGGAGGTAAACCTGAAGTTTGCCGAACCGATGGAAGATGGGGAAATGACGAAACTGATTGAACGGCAGGGCGAGCTTTCTGACCTGATCGAGCAACACGGAGGCTGGGATCTTGACAGCAAGCTGGAACGTGCCATGGATGCGCTTCGTTGTCCTGATCCGGATACTTCAATCGCCCATTTAAGCGGGGGAGAACACAGGAGGGTGGCTTTATGCCGGCTTCTTTTGCAGGAGCCTGATATTTTGTTGCTGGATGAGCCCACCAACCACCTGGATGCTGAAAGTGTTGACTGGCTTGAGCAACACCTGCAACAGTACAAGGGCACGGTGATTGCCATTACCCACGACCGGTATTTCCTGGACAATGTGGCCGGCTGGATCCTGGAACTTGACAGGGGTGAAGGCATTCCCTGGAAGGGGAATTACTCTTCCTGGCTGGAACAGAAAACCCTGCGCCTGAAGATGGAGGAAAAAACAGAAAGCAAACGTCGCAAAACCCTCGAAAGGGAGCTGGAGTGGGTACGTATGTCTCCGAAAGGAAGGCGCGCCAAAGGAAAAGCCAGGCTGAACTCCTATGAAAAAATGCTGGGAGAAGATGTGAAGCAGAAAGAAGAACGACTGGAAATCTTTATTCCCGATGGACCCAGGCTGGGAGATAAAGTGATTGAAGCAGACAATTTCAGTAAAGCGTTTGGGGAAAACCTGCTATTTCAGGAACTGAGCTTTGCGCTCCCCCCCGCAGGAATAGTCGGTATTGTCGGGCCAAATGGTGCCGGAAAAACTACCTTATTCCGGATGATGATGGGGCAGGTTCCCCCGGACGATGGACGTTTTGAGCTTGGAGATACAGTAAAAATTGGCTATGTGGACCAGGCCCATGCCGGTATTGATCCGGAAAAGACTGTATGGGAAGTCATTTCTGGTGGTCATGATACCATTAATCTGGCGGGCCGGCAGATGAACAGTCGTGCCTACGTGGCCAGGTTTAATTTCACCGGTGTCGACCAGGGCAAAAAGTGTGGCGTATTATCAGGCGGGGAAAGAAACCGTTTGCACCTTGCCATGACGTTGAAAAGTGAAGCGAATGTACTGCTCCTTGACGAACCCACCAACGACATTGATGTGAATACCCTCCGGGCCCTGGAAGAGGGACTGGAGAATTTTGCCGGATGCGCGGTAATCATCACACACGACCGTTGGTTCCTGGACAGGATTGCTACTCACATACTCGCTTTTGAAGGAGATTCACAGGTTTACTTTTTTGAAGGAGGATACTCTGATTATGAAGAAAACAGGAGAAAGCGTCTCGGAAATATTTCTCCCAAACGTATTAAATATCGCAAACTCAAAACTGATTAAACTTTATTCAAAATCTGATTGATAATGACGGATACCAAAAAATTAAAGGATACCGCCACCCAGGTCCGGCGGGACATCTTGCGAATGGTTTATGAGGCCCAGTCAGGCCATCCCGGTGGCCCGCTGGGTGCCACCGAATTGCTGACAGCTTTGTATTTTAAGGTGCTTAAACACGACCCGGCAAATTTCAGTATGGAAGCGAACGGGGAAGATCTGTTTTTTCTGTCGAACGGGCATTTGTCTGCCGGCTGGTACAGTGTGCTGGCACGAAGTGGATATTTTGACGTGAAGGAGCTGAGCACCTTTCGACGTATTGATTCCCGGCTGCAGGGGCACCCTGCCACCGAGGAAGGGCTTCCGGGGATAAGGGTCGCCAGTGGTTCTCTCGGACAAGGATTGAGTGTGGCCTGCGGAGCTGCGCTGGTAAAAAAGCTGAATGGAGATGACCGTCTGGTGTATTGCCTGATGGGAGACGGAGAGCAGCAGGAAGGTCAGATATGGGAAGCGGCCATGTTTGCTGCAGGCAGGAAAATTGACAACCTGATAGGGATCATTGACTATAACGGGCAGCAGATCGACGGAGCGGTCAATGACGTAATGCCCCTGGGAGATTTAAAAGCCAAATGGGAGGCCTTTGGCTGGAGGGTGCTCGAAATGGACGGAAATAAAATGGAAGCTGTTCTTGAAACACTGGAGGAGGCGCGTTCGCATTGTAAGCAGGAGGAGCCGGTAATGATTCTGATGCATACCGAGATGGGGTTTGGTGTGGACTTCATGATGGGTACCCACGAGTGGCACGGGAAACCGCCAAATGAAGAACAGTTTGAGCGTGCCATGGCAAATTTTGAAGAAACCCTGGGAGATTATTAATACATTATTGGTTCAAATTTATTTCATTGATTTATGAAGGCGTATACATATCAAGAGAAAAAAGATACACGTTCCGGTTTTGGTGCAGGACTGCTTGAAGTCGGACATAAAAACCCTAATGTGGTCGGTTTATGTGCAGATCTTACCGGATCTTTGAAAATGAACGATTTCCAGGATGAATTTCCGGATCGCTTCTTTCAGGTGGGAATTGCAGAGGCGAACATGATGGGTATTGCGGCCGGATTGGCCACCGGTGGAAAAATTCCGTTTACAGGTACCTTTGCCAATTTCAGTACAGGCCGGGTTTACGACCAGATCAGGCAGTCCATTGCGTATTCACATAAAAATGTCAAAATTTGTGCCTCCCATGCAGGCATCACTTTAGGTGAGGATGGCGCCACCCATCAGATTCTGGAAGACATCGGAATGATGCGGATGCTGCCCAATATGACGGTGATCGTTCCCTGTGATTACAATCAGACCAAAGCTGCTACTTTAGCCATCGCTGATCACAATGGACCGGTTTACCTGAGGTTTGGACGTCCGAAAGTGCCGAACTTTACCGATTCAGAACAGGTGTTTGAGATCGGGAAAGCTGTAGTAATGAACCAGGGCAGCGACGTAAGTATTTTTGCTACTGGTCATCTTGTCTGGGAAGCGATTAAAGCCGGGAAGGCATTGTCTGCTAAGGGGATTAGTGCGGAGGTAATTAATATCCATACCATTAAACCTTTGGATGAAAATCAAGTCATACAGTCTGTAAGAAAGACTGCCTGCGCCGTAACGGCAGAAGAACATCAGGTTTTTGGCGGGCTGGGAGACGCTGTTTCCCAGACTGTGGCACGACATCATCCGGTGCCGGTTGAACTGGTAGGGGTGAATGACCGTTTTGGCGAAAGCGGAAAACCGGATGAACTGATGCAAAAGTTCGGACTTTCTGCCAGCAACATTGAAGAGGCGGCATTGAGGGCCATCGGCAGAAAGCAGGCTTAAGAAAAAGGAAAAATGCAACAATATACGGATGATGAATTGCTGGAGATGTTTCAGGAGGGAGACAACCCCGACTACGCCTTCAATCTTATTGTCCGTAAATACCAGGAACCTGTATACTGGCATGTTCGCCGCCTGGTGATCAGTCATGACGATGCCAATGACGTGGTGCAGGATGTTTTTGTAAAAGCCTGGAAAGGACTGGGCAAATTCCGAAAAGACTCGGCTCTTTACACCTGGCTTTATCGCGTGGCAACCAATGAAGCGCTTTCATTTCTGAAGAAGCGAAAATTGCGTTACTTTCTTCCCCTTGTTGATGTTTCCCGGCAGCTTGAGGAAACCATGGAGGCTGATGTGTATTACCAGGGATCTGAAATGGAAAAACAAGTGCAGAAAGCCATTTTGTCCCTGCCGGAGAAACAACGGGCTGTTTTTAACCTTCGGTATTACGATG
>PWGY01000104.1 GCA_003554665.1 Bacteroidales bacterium
AGCGGATTTGTGCAGCCCACTGAAGCCAGAATGGGTGTATGCTGGGGCAGGATTAGTGTTCCCCGGTCAAGCACCTTGTCTCCGGCCCTGACATCCTCGGCTTTGGCGGCAATATTCGGAGTTGTTTTCTCTCCGGTAAAACGGATATGTCCGGGGGCACTTTCATTTGTGTGCTCTACCATGATAACGGTATCAGCCCCTTCGGGTACCATGGCTCCGGTCATGATCTTGCTGCATTCGCCGGCACCTATGGTTTTTGCGGGAATGTCCCCTGCTGCCAGTACTTCCAGTACCCTCATTTCTTTGCCGAGATCCTCCTTTCTGCAGGCATAACCGTCCATGGCTGCCTTGTTGAATGGAGGCATGTTTACATCCGAATGAACATCTTCAGCAAGAACCCTGTAAAGCGCATCCTTAAAGTCAACTTTTTCAGTGCTTTTACGGATGGTTGTTTCAAGGGTAATGGCCATGGCCTCTTCAAAAGCGATCATTGTACCGGTATCTTTGATTTGAATGTTGGTTTTACATATCGATCACATGATATTCATGCTTCAGTGTGTCGATCATCAGCAGTTTGTTTTGCAATACACCTTCCTTCCCCAGCAGGATCTTAACTGCTTCAGCTACCTGCAAAGATGCTGCCAGGGCAGGAGTGAAGGAGGGGTTGCCCAGGTATGTTTCCGACCCTTTTTCCCTTTCACTGTCGCTGTAAAGCTTTTCCAGCAGGCGATCTCCAGGCAGAATGCTGCCGATATGGGCATACCAGCCTGCAATGGCCCCGAATACCACCGGGATATGAAGATCAGCGGCAGTGCCTTCGATCATCAGGCGGGTGGGGATGTTGTCGAGGGCATCGATGATCAGGTTGTGACCCCGAAGCAGTTCTTCCGCATTGTGCTCTTCCAGCCGTGTCTGCTTTGACACAACCTGTACATCAGGATTGATAAGCCTTACCCTTTTCTCTGCTTCTTTGGCCTTGGGTTGCCCCATGTTTTCGGGCGTGGAAAGCAACTGCCGGTTCAGGTTGGAAGGTTCGAATACATCTCCGTCAATAAGTGTTAGGCGCCCGATCCCGAGCCGGGCCAGCATTTCAACAATATTGCCTCCGAGACCACCGCATCCTATCACCGCGATGTTGAAACTCCTGAGTTTCCGGTTTTCTTCCGCACTGAGCATTTTTTCATTGCGGATATACCGCTCCGATAAATCCATCATATCTGTGCCTCCTGATTTTAAACATACGAAGTTACAAAAATCCCACAGAACTATTTGCGTTCCGCGATTGCCGGCATTTTACAGGGGGTTGCCCGCTGTTTTTTCAAAGATTTCTTCTGTTTTTTCAAAGATGGCAAACGTCTGCTCATCAAAAAATAATCGATAGCTTTGTACAACTCTGGGTCAGACAGGTTACACCCCGGGGTTCGACAGGTTACACCCCGGGGTCAGGCAGGGTACATCCCGGGGTCAGGCAGGGCAACAGGCTATTTATTAAATCCCCCCGATTATGCTCAAAAACTGGAAGACTGGTCTGGTTTTTTTATTTCTCAGCGGGCTGATACTTCTGTTTATTGTGGCTCCCCTTGCCGGAATGTTTCTGCAAACATCCGGGTCGCAGTACATGGAAACACTCGGTGATACCCAGGTGAGGGAAAGCATCCGGCTTACTTTGCTGGCATCACTGGCTGGAGTGGTCATATTCGGGATCGCGGCCATCCCCCTTTCTTATGTGCTGGCGCGCAGGTCCTTTCCCGGAAAGGGTCTGATCAACGGCCTGATCGACCTTCCGGTGGTCATCCCCCATTCTGCTGCCGGAATTGCCATTCTGGGGGTAGTGAGCCGTGGAAGCCTGATAGGACAGGCAGGGGAGGCTGCCGGGATTCAGTTTGTGGGCGGAGCAGCCGGTATCGTTGTGGCCATGGCTTTTGTAAGTATCCCGTTTTTGATCAATGCGGCACGTGATGGTTTTGAGGCAGTTCCGGAGAAGCTGGAGAAAGCAGCCCTAAACCTGGGTGCTTCTCCCTGGCGGGTATTCTTTACCATTTCGCTTCCGCTGGCCAAACGTCAGATCCTTACCGGACTTACCATGATGTGGGCCAGGGGGCTGAGTGAATTCGGTGCCGTTGTAATCATTGCCTACCACCCGATGGTAACGCCGGTTCTGATCTGGGAGCGGTTTGCCTCATTCGGTTTGTCGTACGCCAGGCCTGTGGCGGCTGTTTTTGTCCTGTTGTGCCTGGTCATTTTCACTGTGATGCGTCTGCTGGCAGGAACTTCCAGAAACGGGGTGAAGCAAAGATAAGTTCAGAGAGCAGTTGACAGATTTGGGAAAATGCATGAAAATTTCGCTTGATGCTTGAACTGAAAAACATAAGTGTGCGCCTTGATTCTTTCGTGCTGGAAGGTGTGAGTCTTGAGCTGGGAACACAGGATTACCTGGCATTGCTGGGGGTGTCGGGTGCCGGAAAAACGGTATTGCTGGAGGTGCTGGCAGGTTTGCTGAAGCCTGAAAAAGGAGAAATCCTTTTGAATGGGAAAAACATCACCGGCAGAAAAATTCAGGACAGGCGGATAGGGCTTGTATATCAGGATTTGTCACTTTTCCCCCACCTTCGGGTCGGGGCCAATATTGCCTACCCGTTGCGCAATCAAAAGATTTCAAAGGAAGAGAGGGATGAAAGGGTCGGGGAACTTGCCCGGGAAGCGGGGGTCGAACACCTGCTTAACCGGTATCCCGGAACTTTGTCGGGAGGCGAAGCGCAGCGGGTGGCGCTTGCCCGGACCCTGGCATCTGACCCTGATGTGCTGCTGCTTGACGAGCCTTTGTCCAACCTGGATGTAAAATTGAAGACCGGGCTTCGTGCCCTTTTGCGACGCATTCATGCGCAGGGGAAAACGGTAATCCATGTTACACACG
>PWGY01000018.1 GCA_003554665.1 Bacteroidales bacterium
CCTGACCCTTGATCACCTTAAACGCCTTATCTAACTTATCATTAAGATTTTCAAACATATCCGTCCGTAATTTTTGTGCAAAATTACCAATTATTCTCCTAATTCTCACCTTTAAATTACCTTCGCCGCTTTCTTTGTTTTTTCTTACCTTTGCGTGGGTAGGAGAATCCTGTCGCGTTACGAAGTGTGCGCACAACCATTGTCGTCCTCCATAACACTATGAAAAGAGAAACGGAAAATCTGTTCAACATTCCCTGGCAGGTAAAAAAATATGAAGACCTTACCGGCCGGCATTCGTCCATCTACTTTGACGTGGACGACTTTGAGGAGATCATAGAATATTATCTCCTTAACGGTGATTACATCAGGGCAAAGCAGGTTGCCGAATATGCAGGCTCTGTACACCCCTCATCCATTCCGCTAATGCTGAAGAAAGCGCAGTTACTGGCTTCCTTCAACAAAGAAACCCATGCCCTGGAGCTTCTGACCAGGGTAGAAGACCTTGACCCCACCAATCATGATATTTTCCTCACCAAAGGGGCCATTTACTCACAGATGATGAACTATGAAAAAGCCATCGAAGAGTACAATAAAGCTGTTTATGGTGCGGATGAGCCGGATTTTGTTTACTGCAACATTGCCTTCGAATATGAAAATATGGGCAATTTTGACAAAACCATCGAGTACCTGAATAAAGCCCTGGAGGTCAACCCCGACAACGACCTCGCCATTTACGAAGCAGCCTATTGTTTTGACCTGCTGTCACTTACCGAAGAAGGGATCTCCTTTTTCAGGCGATTGATAGAAAGGAATCCCTACAGCACAGAGGCCTGGTTCAACCTGGGCGTTTCCTACATCAACGCGGGGTTGTACGAAAAAGCCCTGGATGCCCTCGAATACTCACTGGCCATTGACCAGGAGCATGAACACTCATGGTTCCACAAAGGCTACACCCTCAGCCTCCTCAACAGACATACCGAAGCCATTGCGGCCTACAGGGAATCAATGGATGAGGATGAGTCCGATGCCATGAAATTTTATTACATCGGGGAGTGTCATGAAAAACTGGAAGATTATCACGAGGCCAAAAACTACTACCTGAAATGCACCAGATTAGACCCCGAACTGGCTGATGCCTGGGTAGGTATATCCATCTGTGAAATAGAAACAGGACAAACGGGAAAGGCCGTCAACTTTCTGGAGAAGGCCATTAATCTTGATCCTGAGAACGTCAGTTTTCTTTGCCTTTTGGGAAGCTCGCATTTTCTGAATAAAGAATTTGAAAAAGGGTCTGCTGCTTACGAAAAAGCCCTTGGCATTGAACCAAACGATGAGGAAACCTGGCTGGAATATGCAGAAGCCCTCATAAAAACAGATGACATAGCCGGAGCCACCAAGGTCACCCAAAGGGCCGTTGAAACCCTTCCGGGCAAAAATGGACTGCTATATCTTACGGCAGCACTTCTCTTTGCACGTGGCAAAGCCCAGGAAGGCAGTGTGTGCCTGGAGGAAGCCCACCAAAATGATCCAAATGGATTGGCTTTGCTGATGAAGCGCTTTCCGAAACTCTGCGAGCACCCCGACTTTACGAATGCCGCAGGGAACCTTTGTATTTAACAATTTTTTTCCTGCCCCACATATTAAACTTTCTTTGCGATGATCAGACTTTTACCCGAAAGAAAAGAAAAACCCAGACATTCGGGTGTTACCATGGTAATGGACAAAGGTTTGGGACTCCGCCAGGCTCAGGATCTGGTAGAAACATCCGGCCACCTCATTGATTTCATCAAGCTCGGGTTTGGCACCTCTTTGGTAACCAGCCAGACAAAAGACAAGGCATGGCTTTACCGTGAGCATGATATCAAAGTTTATGTGGGCGGTACGTTGTTTGAGGCCTTTATGGTCCGTGATCAGTTTGATGAATACCTTGCTTACATTGAAGAGCTGGGGTGTGATGCTGCAGAAATATCTGACGGATGCATCCGGATGGATCATGAGGAAAAATGCCGGATTATCCGTCAACTTACTGAAGATTACACCGTGGTGTCGGAAGTGGGCGCCAAATCCGGCGAAGTTGTGTTTGCGGCAGGTGACTGGGTGGAAGCCATGAACAGGGAACTGGAAGCAGGCAGCAGTTTCGTGATCGGAGAGGCACGTGAAACGGGAACCGTTGGCCTGTATGATAAAGACGGGTGTGCCGATGAAGCTTTGATCCAGGAGATCCTTGCACAGGTACCCCGTGAAAAAGTGATCTGGGAAGCCCCGGCCAAACACCAGCAAACATGGTTTATACGGTTGCTCGGATCGGATGTTAACCTGGGCAACATTGCACCCGCTGAAATAGCTGCACTGGAGACCCTCCGTCTCGGACTGAGGGCAGATACATTTTTCGATTTTCTTCCCGATCACCTCAAAGAACGCAAGCTCTGAATCCCATGGGTCGAACTACCGGAGCTTATCTGTTACTGATTTTAAGAGGCATGGCCATGGGGGCTGTGGATGTGGTACCGGGCATGTCAGGCGGAACCATCGCACTGATTACCGGCATATACAAAGAACTGATATTCAGCATCAAATCCATCAACCCCGGCTTGCTTCACACCCTTCGAAAAAAAGGCGTTGCAGCTGCCTGGCAACAAATGAACGGCAACTTCCTTCTGGCCGTGGTAACCGGAATTCTGATCAGCATTTTTTCATTGGCCAAAGCTGTTTCGTGGCTGCTGGCCAATCACCCCATGATGGTCTGGTCCTTTTTTTTCGGGCTGATCACCGGAAGTGCGGTCTATGTGATCCTTCGCATGGAGCGTTATAACCTGCGCGGTCTGCTCTTTTTCCTTTCAGGAAGCTTCATTGCCTACTACCTGACCATTGCCACACCTGCCACCACCCCGGAGCAACTCTGGTTTATTTTTA
>PWGY01000234.1 GCA_003554665.1 Bacteroidales bacterium
CAGAGCGGGGTAACAGCCCCAACGCAGAACTGGGTGGGGGTGTTGAGGGAAATACTCCCGTCTCTCTATTACACAGAAGAGTCTGGAAATTTTAAAAAAAAATTTTCGTGGAGGGGGATAAATGCTATACGCCTTAGAGGGAAGTAATCAGTAGTTGGTCTTTCTGGTCTTCACTAACATTGAGAGAAGCTGAATAACAGAATGTTGATTGCCGCAAAGATCAAGTTCGCAAGAAACGCCCAAAAAGCAATCGGATGGGTTTGATAAAGCGCTCTGCCTTTGAGGTGAGCCAACCGAAGTTTTTGAAACCAGTTGAGCTTGCAAAACATATATCCCTTCCCATCGTTGGTCTCGGCTTTGTAATTTATTCGGGTGTTAACCTTTTTGTCAGACTCATGGCTGTACGTATCAGATATACCATAATTAAACTGAATGTACTTGCGACCCGTATCTTTTGGAAAGCTATCGTTCAGATGTGGCAGAAGATTGTCTTTGGTAATTACCATATTACCATGAATGAACTCAACCTCAATCGGCGTTTTATATCTGTCTTGCCTGGAGTAGAGTTTAATTTTCATTTTTGAAATTGCGTTCTAATATTCTTGATTTATCTGAAATTGAGGAGCATGGGCCTCATTGTTGCCACTGCAAGGTAATAAAAACCTGCTAATCATAAACAACTGACGTTTTATGCTATATTTTTTAAGGTGGTGGCAAATATGTAAAACATAATTACGCGCATACATAGGTTATGTTTTGACGTTCAGATGAATTATCTTGCCGTTTAATCAATAAATCTGTATGTTTGCTAGGTTAATTCCGCCAAATATGACACAAACCAAAAACAATATTGAAGCCCGCCTCTGGGAAGCTGCCGACGAACTGCGGGCAAACTCCAAACTCAAAGCCTCAGAATACTCCGTGCCAGTCCTTGGTTTGGTATTCCTTCGATATGCTGACCACAAGTTCCGAAATGCACAAAAAGAAATTGAAAGACAGGGTTCGGGGAGAAGAAAACCTGGTGCATCAGATTATCACGCACAAGGAGTGCTTTATCTGCCCGAGGAAGCCCGGTTTTCCTACCTGATTCAACAACCTGAAGGCAACAATATCGGTGCGTCCATCAACAACGCCATGCGTGCCATCGAAAAGGACAATCCTGACCTGAAGGATGTACTCCCAAAAACATACAACCGCTTCGACAATGCCATCCTGAAAGAGCTTCTGAAAACGATGAACTCCGTGCCGATGGACATTGAAGGAGATGCTTTCGGAAAGATCTATGAATACTTCCTGGGCAAGTTCGCCCGTGTGGAAGGACAGAAGGGGGGTGAGTTTTTTACCCCGACATCTATTGTGAAGCTCATTGTCAGTATTATGGAGCCATACAACGGACGCATCTTTGACCCCGCTTGTGGTTCGGGCGGCATGTTTGTGCAGAGTGTCCGTTTTGTTTATGAGCACCGCAATGGAGGCAACAAGCAAGTGCTCAGCATATTCGGACAAGAGCGTGTAGCTGAAACAGTGCGCCTGGGGAAGATGAACCTCGCTGTGCATGGACTGGCAGGAGATATTCGTCAGGGCAATACCTATTACGAGGACCTACACATATCAGTGGGTAGGTTTGATTTTGTGATGGCCAATCCGCCTTTCAACGTTGACAGGGTGGATAAAGACCGTCTCAAAGACGATCGCAGGTTCCCTTTTGGCCTGCCCCGCGTGGACAATGCCAATTACCTGTGGATACAACATTTTTACAGCGCATTGAGCGATAAGGGACGTGCCGGTTTTGTGATGGCTAATTCCGCCTCAGATGCACGTGGTTCCGAAATGGAGATCAGGAAAAAGCTCATCGAGGAGCAGGTGGTGGATGTGATGGTGGCTGTAGGACCCAATTTCTTTTACACCGTGACACTACCCTGCACTTTGTGGTTTTTTGACAAAAGGAAAAAGGAATCAGACCGGGCTGATAAAGTTTTGTTTATCGATGCACGCAATATCTTCAGGCAAATCGACAGGGCGCATCGCGAATGGACGCCTGCCCAAGTTGAATTCCTTGCCAACATTGCCCGCCTGTATCGTGGTGAAAAAGCAGAAAATCTGCACAAGGGAGATGAGTTGACAAAACAGCATTTTCCTGATGGGAAATATGTTGATGTACCTGGCCTCTGTAAGTCGGCAACTCTGGAAGAGATCGAAGCACAGGGCTGGAGTCTCAATCCCGGCAGGTATGTGGGCGTTGCTGCCCGGGAGGAAGATGACTTTGATTTCAAGGTACGCCTGGAAGAGCTAAACGAAGAATTGGAGATGCTCAATTCAGAAGCCCATGAGCTGGAAGAGCGGATTGCGGAAAATGTGAATAAATTGCTGGAGGGGTAAAAATGAGCTGGGAAAGCATAAAAATAAAGGAGCTTGGCCGAATTATAACAGGCAAAACCCCTTCATCTAAAACCCCTGATCACTTTGGTTCTGATTATCCATTTATTACGCCCACGGAAATCACAAGTAATCGCAAAGCCTATACAAATAGAGGAATATCACAAAAGGGATACTTAAAATACAATAGACTTATATTGCCACCACAATCCGTTTGTGTTGTATGTATTGGTGCTACGATTGGCAAAATATGTTTAACCACAAAATACAGCCTTACAAACCAGCAGATTAATAGTATAGTTGTTAATAATAAAAGTCATGACCCATTATTCGTTTATTATTATCTTTCTTTAATCCCTGACAGAATAAAAAGTATTGCAGGCGGTGCAGCTACACCCATAGTAAACAAATCCTCTTTTGAAAATATTTCTATAGTTGTTCCCCCTCTCCCCACCCAACGCAAAATCGCTGCTATCCTGTCTGCTTACGACGACCTGATTGAAAACAACCTGCGCCGCATTAAGATCCTGGAA
>PWGY01000272.1 GCA_003554665.1 Bacteroidales bacterium
ACGACCTGTTTTGGAAGATTATGAGTCCCGACGGAGGAGGCAAACCATCAGGTGAATTGCTGGCAGCCATTGAAAGCCGATTCCCCTCATTTGAAAACTTTCAGGAAGAATTCAACCGCGCCGGGGCCACCCGGTTCGGAAGCGGCTGGGCATGGCCTCTTGTGGATGACCAGGGCGAGCTTCATGTAACCAGCACCCCCAATCAGGACAATCCGCTGATGGATGTGGCCGACGTACAGGGGCAGCCGATCCTCGGTGTGGATGTTTGGGAGCATGCCTATTATCTGAAATACCAAAACCGCCGCCCTGAATACCTGGACAATTTCTGGGAGGTTATTAATTGGGATGAAGTATCACGCAGGTATCAGGCTGCGAAGTAAAGAACGATATTTAAGATCGGGTGATGAGTGATGGCGACCGGCAGTGTTTCCCCAGGGAAAGCTGCCGGTCTTTTTTGTGACCTGCCCGCAGCGCACCTGCCAAAAATCGGGGGCCCTTCAAATCCGCCAAGCCAACAACCAATCCGAGCACCAATCCGGTCATCAGACCGACTGCCAGACCGACCATCCGAACGATCATCAATCCGGCCAACAGACCGACCATCCGCAAGCCTCCGGAAGAATTAAATTTTGCTTTATTCTTCTGTTTCGCTATATTTGCGGTGTCTTAACCAAGACAAACAATCTGTATATTTATACGAGATTGTTTTAATGATTAAATATTTATTAAATAATCACAAATGAGTACCTCAGAAAAGATTACCTCAAAACAAGCAATTGCACTGGAAGAAAAACATGGTGCACATAACTATCATCCTTTGCCCGTTGTGTTATCATGCGGTGAAGGCGTTTTTGTATGGGATGTGGAGGGGAAGCGATACTATGATTTCCTTTCTGCATATTCGGCAGTCAACCAGGGGCATTGCCACCCCAAAATTGTGGGAGCCCTTACAGAACAGGCTCAAAAGCTGGCTTTGACTTCCCGGGCATTTCATAACGATGTTCTGGGGCAGTATGAGAAATACATCACAGGTATTTTTGGATACGACAAGGTTCTTCCCATGAATACCGGAGCCGAGGCGGTAGAAACAGCAATTAAGCTTTGCCGGAAATGGGCCTATCAGAAAAAAGGCATCCCGGAAAATCAGGCAAAAATTGTTGTCTGCGAAAACAACTTCCACGGTCGCACCACCACCATCGTATCGTTCTCCAACGACCCCGACGGTTACAAAGACTATGGTCCTTTCACCCCGGGTTTCATCCGCATTCCCTATAATGATGTGGATGCACTGGAAGAAGCATTGAAAGACCCCAACGTGGCAGGCTTTCTGTTTGAGCCCATTCAGGGAGAAGCTGGTGTGTTTGTACCCGATGAAGGTTACCTGACAAAAACCTACGAGCTGTGTAAAAAGAACAATGTCCTTTTTATTGCAGACGAAGTACAGACAGGAATTGCCCGCACAGGTAAAATGCTGGCCTGTGACCATGAAAACGTCAAACCCGACGTGGTGATACTTGGCAAAGCAATCAGCGGCGGACTATATCCTGTATCAGCCGTTCTGGCTAATGACGATGTCATGCTGGTGATCAAACCCGGTGAGCACGGATCCACCTTTGGAGGCAACCCGGTTGCAGCCAAAGTAGCCATGGCAGCACTTGAGGTCATTGTTGAAGAGAAGCTCGCAGAAAGGGCAGAGCGTCTGGGAGAACTGCTCCGCAAGGAATTGCGGGCCATTCAATCGGACATGCTGACACTGGTCAGGGGGAAAGGCCTGCTGAATGCCATTGTCATAAAACCCAAAGGCGACAAAACAGCCATGGATGTTTGTCTGAAGATGGCCGAAAACGGCCTGCTTGCCAAACCCCCCCATGGTGACAAAATCCGGTTTGCACCTCCATTGGTAATCAGCGAAGAGCAGCTGATGGAATGCGTGGAGATTATCCGCAAATCAATCGAATCTTTCGAATAAACACGGGTTTCCCGAACAAAGAGCCAGGGGAAGTTCCCTTCAGGCTCTCCAAAAAAAGAGGCGGTAGCTAATGCAACCGCCTCTTTTTTTGGTCTGAGGTCTGACCTGCATGTCAGATACCAGTATTTCAGCTCTGAGGTCTGACGTGCATACCAGATACCAGTATTTCAGCACAGAAACACCGATGTTTTTCGTGATGGCCCGGATCCTGGTGATGGCCCGGATCCTGGTGATGGCCCGGATTCTGCCTGCATTATTTCAGGAGACCCTGTTATTTCTTAAACATTTCCGCTGTTTCTGCCACCGCCTGTATGGCCGCATCAATGTCAGCCTCACTATTAAACGGCCCCACACTCAGGCGAACCGTACCGTGAATATCTGCCGTACCGATGCTTTCATGCACCTTGGGCGCACACTGCAGGCCGGTTCTTGACGCAATATTGTAATCCACATCGAGCATGGTCCCCACTTCACCGGCCTCTACACCATCAATATTGAAACTCAAAACAGGGTTTTGATTCTCTGTGTTTTCCGCACAATAGGTTGTGACATTTTCAATTTGCTGAAGGCCTTTACGAAGTTTATCCCAAAGGCCAATCTCATGCTGATGAAGGTTATCCATTCCCTTCATGTTGATCCATTTCACCCCGGCATGTAATCCGGCCACACCCAACAAATTCAGTGTCCCACATTCCAAACGGTAGGGAAATTCATCAAGGTGGGTCAGCTGGGCAGACCTTACGCCAGTTCCCCCGAAACGAGTGCATCGAACCGGAACATCCTTCATTACATAGGATCCTCCTATACCTGTGGGACCCATCAGACACTTATGGCCGGTAAAAACAAACACATCAATGCCCATGGCCTGCATGTCCACCTCTGTAATTCCTGCACTCTGGCAACCATCCACCACAAAAAGCACACCCGCATCCTTGCAGATCCGGCCAATTTCCTGTACAGGCTGAACCGTACCAATGATATTGGAACTGTGGTTCACCACCACCATTTTGGTATTCTTCCGGATCGCTTTTTTGATGTCATCCGGATCCAGGTATCCATGCCTGTCAAAAGGTACGTGTGTCAGATCAATGGTGCCGTCCAGCTGCAGGTGATGCAATGGCCTTAACACAGAATTATGTTCAAGCTTTGTGGTAACCACATGATCCCCTTTCTCAGCAAGCCCCTGAAGAATCATATTCAGTGAATCACTGGCATTGTAGCTGAAGGTCAAACGATCCGGGTCACCATCGCCGTTAAACAATTCCATCAGCATCCGGCGGGTTTGATGAACCATTTCTTCGGTCTGGATGGAGGCATCAAAGCCTGAACGGCCAGGACTCACACCGTGTTCACAGTAAAAATCGCGCATGAAATCATAGACCTCTTCCGGTTTCGGAAAGGAGGTTGCAGAGTTATCCAGGTAAATTAAGTCTTGCATGGAAGAGATATTTATACGTTATTATTTCTGAGACTTTGGTTCGATTACGAGAGAGTCGGCCACAATTTCTGCAATGGTCTTGATCTGGACATTCAGCTTATAATTCACATTGATCTGCGACAGCTGGTCCACACAATTGTGACAGGGCGTGGCCACAATTTTTGCCCCTGTCTTTCTGATCTGTTCCGCCTTGATCTCAGCGATTTTCAGCCGCCTGTCGTTGTATTCGCCCATGGCAAGCTGCCCGCCACCACCACCGCAGCAAAAGTTATCCAGACCATAAGGGGACATCTCCACAAAGTTTTGCACACAATTCTTTAAGATATAGCGCTGCTCATGCCATATACCGCCACCACGCACCAGATTGCACGGATCATGCAGGGTCACAACCTCCTCAGTCAGGCTTTTGTCGGGAGTAATTTTTCCCTCACGAAGATAAGCGGCCATCAATTCAACGGAACTGATGGTTTCAGGAAAAGCCTTTTTGATATAGTTCGGAGCCTCCCAGCGATTGGCCCTGTACCCGTGACCACATTCAGCCAGCACAAGTTTGCCTGCCTTCATTTTCTCCATTTCTTCATAAATCCGCTGGCCGATAATGGCTCCGTGTTCCTGGTTGCCGGAGAAATATGCATAATTGGTCACATCATACATGGCAGTGGACAAGCTCCAGCTTTCACCGGCGGCATAAAAAACTTTGGCCATGGCTGATATGGACAGGGGGAAAAATTTGGGCTCCCTCGGGTTCAATGTGTACAATACATTTTTACCGGGTTGGTTTACAGGAATCTCTGCTTGCGGGTCTTCAAGATCATCCTGAAGCTCCTCCTCCATCCATTCAATGGTATCAAGGAGCTCTTCGTCGGGTATGGCCATATTGTTGCCCGTTTCAAGTGCCGCATTCACAGTGGCCTGTAAGGAAGCCGGGACATATCCCATGTCAGACAATATTTTCCGGCCCATCCGTACAACATATTCAATATCCACCCCGATGGAGCAGTGTCTCACACACCGTCCGCACATGGTACAGGCACCAAACAACAGATCCACCATTTCTTCCACGGTGGCATCATCCAGTTCCCTGGCGTTGACAAGACGGGGAGCAACCCTGCCGGCAAGTGTATGGTAGCGGCGATAAACAGAAGCTACCACATCCACCTTGTTGGCCGGAATCATCCGCTCATCCTGCATGGTCAGATAATACAAACAGGAATCCGCGCAAAGTCCGCAATGCACACAACTGTTCAGGTGCGTCAGCAACTTGCCGTCATGCAATTGCCTGAACACATCCAGACCGGCCTTAATTTTATCTTTGGTTACTTTTTCCATGAAGAATCATACTTTTCGGGGCGGCCAAACATTCCGCCAGCCATAGAAGCGACCAAGGTAGATCCTGGCAGCAAAGAAATAAACGGCATGCCTGAGTTTTCCCAGTGGCATATACAACAGCAGCAAGGCGCTCACCAACATAAAGACCGGGTATGCAGCCGGGAGCAACAGTGTCAATCCAGCCATAGCCAGAAAAACAATCACCAGCGTAAGCGAAATAAAGTCGTCGGCATTGGATAAATACTTTAATTTCTGATCACGCAGGCGTTTAATCAGCATTCCGGCGCCGGTTACTGCACCCGAAAAAGTCACAATGGAAAGGAGCAGACTGGCTGATTGCCCCGGGTTAACACCTGTGAGGAAAAGAAAAAACAGCACGATGGTCACAAATACAGCAATATGAAATATAACACCTGACACATATGTTGGAAGGTTCAGATAAGCCGATTCTTTTTTTCTGGGATCCATCCCCCCGGTAAAAGAATAAAACACACCTGCTGCAGGGCTTCCTGCCCGGGCGGAATAGTCGTCCTGAACCCCGAGCCTGATCAGCCTTAACATATGATAAGCCAAACCGGCAAAGCAAATCAACAATGCCCCGAGGGCAATCCATTCAAACCAATACATAAGCAACGTATTATACACAACCATCCGGTTTCGGCAAACCTGCTACACGACAGGCACCCCTGGCAGGACCCAGCGGAAAAAGCTGGTAAATTTCCCGAAGTTTAAGCCCGGTTTTTTTGCAGATGACCCGGATCATCGGAGCCATCCCCTTTTCTTCATAATTCTCACGTATGATCTTCACCACATCCCAATGCTTATCCGTCATCTCTTCAATCCCGTCATATTTAGCAATAAGCTGCGCTACTTCATCATTCCAGATTTCAGGATTGGCCAGAAAGCCATCCCCGTCCACTTCAAATGTTTTTCCTTCAATTTCTATTGTTGGCATAATTCAAATAATTTATTCATTTCGGGTTGTTACTCATTCAGATTATTCATTTCGCGCTCCTCAAAAATATCCAGGATCTCGCCAGGAGACCAGGGACTGTCGGGCAACACAAAATCGGGGCAAAAATTCAGCTCCTTTTTGGTGAGATAGCGCTTGCACTTGCCCCATGCTTCACCTTCACCCAGGCAATACTCACGGATATATCGCCTCTGCCGGTTTTTATCCGGTAAAACTTCCTCCTTACTGATCAGCTGACAATTGACATAGTTGGGGCAGTTCTCGCCTTGCATATTGATATTAATTTTGGGTTCGCCAGCAAATATATTAAAAGAACCATATAAGACCATGTGAAAAACACATTTTAAAGCAGAAATTAACAAGTTGTTACAATATTTTTCTACATTTGCAAAACGTACAGGTTTCCGGAATCTTTTCAGATCATCCGGATGAAAAGGGAATCAGGTGAAAGTCCTGAACAGTTCCCGCTGCTGTAAGCTCCTTACCGTTTTGTGTTTATCACCCCTATGCCACTGCCGTTTCGGGCGGGAAGGCGATAAACATGGAGTAAGTCAGAAGACCTGCCTGCACACATCAAGTAATTGTAGCTTCCGGGAAAAAAGCGATCATATTTCGCCGTCTGTTACATTGATGTTTTCTGTTTTAACCAATTGAGATCCGGACACCCCGGTGTGTTGTCATTGCCAACCGGCAGTGTTTCGGTGCCATGTAAAAAAGTGTTCATCTATGAATGACCGGCAATTTGCCTGTTACCGGCTAGTCTTTGTCTTCCTGCTATTACCCCTGGCAGCTGTTGGGAGCAACCACCCTGCCGACACCCTGATTACCCTTGAGGCAACAGAAATAGCTTCACCCAGACATCGCACTTTCAGCGCCGGCCACAGCATTCATCAAACAGACAGCACAGTGCTTGCACGCTATAGCCTAAATGGCCTCGATCATCTATTATCCAGGCAAACAGGTATTTCCATCAGAAATTACGGACCGGGTGTGCTGGCCACCAGCTCCCTGAGGGGAGGGCCAGCCGGGCAAACGGCGCTGGTTTGGAATGGATTCAACCTGCAGAGCCCCGCCACCGGCCAAACAGACCTTTCCCTGATCCCTGTATTCTTTACCGACGATGCAGGAGTACAATACGGCGGAGGAAGTGCCCTGTGGGGCAGTGGCAGCATGGGTGGAGCCATCCATCTGAACAACAACAGGCCTGTTGGAAGGCGTTCTTTTGCAAGGGCTCAGGTCTCCGCTTCCGATATGGGTGAGGCAGCCCAATACCTTGATCTTTTTGGGAGCCGCAACCAAACAGCTTCCCGCCTGAGGGTTTTTCACAAAAACTCTGACAATGAGTATCGCTACAAAAACACCCGCTTACAAGGTGACCCGACACTCACCCAGCAACACGCTTCATTGCAGCAATACGGAATTCTGCATGAAACATATTTTGCACCCGGAACACGCCACCAGGGTTCACTCAGATTGTGGTGGCAGCAAAACAACCGTCACATACCCCCTGCCGTGATGGCCACGCACACCGGGGCATACCAGGAAGATGATGCCCTGAGGATCACCGGTCAGTGGCAGTTTCACATGGATCGTAGCAGCATTACCTGGCGTGGCGGTTATTTCAATGAAGGATTGTTTTATCGCGACAGCCTTAACCAGTCAAGCCAATCCTCTTCTCAAACATTTGTCCAGGAGGCGGAAGCGCTGTTTTACTTTTCACCGGATATTTCCGCCAACACCGGAATTAAAACAAAGTGGGTCAAGGCAGAATCCGATTCCTATACAGACCACAAACAGGAGCAATTAATTTCTGTTTTCGGATCATTGAGATGGGAGCTTCTCACCGATCAGCTCCAGTTCATTGCCAGCGGACGTCAATCATTCACAAACCACCAGGCCCCCCCCCTTGCCCCGTCTTTCGGGGTTTCCTGGCAGCCCACCACCCGGATACTGGTCAGGGCCAATGCGGGAAAAAACTACCGGTTGCCCACCCTGAACGACAAATACTGGGTGCCGGGGGGCAATCCCGACCTGAAACCCGAACAAGGCTGGAGCCAGGATTTGAAAATCAGTTTTTCCAATCAAACAATTAATCCGGAATACCTTCCCGGCCAACGGCAAACAGAATCAGCCTTCCGAATCAATGAAATCAGCCTTACCGGGTTTCACCGCAGGGTGAATGAATGGATTATCTGGTTGCCACAACAGGGGAGCATGTTCTGGAGCCCGCAAAACCTCATGGAGGTGCAAAGCTACGGGCTGGAGGCAAGAATCTCAGGCAACATCAGACTGCAGGAGGTTGCAGTAAGCTGGCAGGGCCGCTGGAACCATACCATTGCAAAAAACACCCGTACACAAAGCCCCGGTGACAGATCTACCGGCAAGCAGCTGATATACGTTCCCAAAAATTCTTTGGGTTACAATCTGGATATCGGCTACAAGGCCTTCACCCTGAATTTTGACCATCAGTTCACAGGGAAAAGATATACCGCAAAAGATCACAGCGCCTGGCTTGATGCCTATCAAACAGGAGACCTCACCCTGCAATGGCAAACCAGTGTGAACCAGCACAATATATCAGTATTTGCCACAATCAGCAACATATGGAATACCTCTTACGAGGTTATGACCGGCCGGCCCATGCCTTTAAGGCACACAAGGGCCGGAATCAGACTGCAGTTAATTCAAAAAAACAGGAAGAATGAAAACGACCAATCATTAATTTAAAAATCATAAAATCTATTCTATGTATCAAACATCTACCCTGAGAAAAATCTTTAACATGGCGTTCGCTCTCCTGGTGTTCGCAACAATCGCCGGAACGCCCGGCACAACTCTTTACGGGCAAACCAGCTCTGGCTTTAGTGAAATTGAGCTGGATGAAGAAAGCTACTGGAATGGTTCTGACGATTCCGGCGGTTTTGAAAGCGGCAATCTTTTCTTTCCGAACCATTTCACCTGGTGGGATGAAGACAGCTACAGCTGGAGCGGGTTTGCCGTTTCCAATGTGACCGACAATGAAACCCCCGGTTACGGGAACCATTACAGCGCTTTTACCGGCGAACCCTGGGAAGACAACCCGAATTATGCCGTGGCATACGTTTCTGACCCCAACACCTTTGAAAACAGCATGTTCATCTACCCCAACGAAGATGCCAAAGGAGGGTACTTCCGGGAAATGGTCGTCACCAACAACACCTACACCGCCATTGCCATGCGCGACGGGGATGATTTCTCAAAGCAATTCGGCGGGGAAGACGGAGATGATCCGGACTGGTTTCTTCTCACCATAGTGGCCTGGCACGACGGGGACCCAACCGAAGAAAAAGAGTTTTACCTGGCTGATTATCGTTTTGAAGACAACGACAAAAATTACATTGTGGACAGCTGGGAGAGCATTTCACTGGAAGGACTCGGACCGGCAGACAGCCTGGAACTGCGCCTGAGCTCTTCCGATGTGGGAGATTATGGGATGAACACCCCGGCTTATATCTGCATCGGAGAAATCACCACCTGGGATGACAATGATCCGACGCCGGTTGCCGGCATTGACCACACAGAGGAGCCCCTGATTTACCCAAATCCGGTTCGCGATCAGGCCCGAATTCGCCTGCCCGGAAACCTGCATGGCGACACAGCTGAACTTCGTATTCTGGACATTGCCGGGCGATTGGTTCACACTTCCACAATCAGGCAGGGTGACTCTGTTGATCTTTCATCGCTGCCGGAAGGAGTTTTTGTGGCCGTAATAGAAGGCGAAAACCTTCGTCACAGCCAGCGGATCATAAAAAAATAATAAATTTCAATCCCACTCTGCACCGTGAACCCGCGGGTGACACGATGTGTTGGGAATAATTATAAAAGGAAACAAATTTCAACACCACCCCGTACAAATGGTAAAAACAAGCATCTGTCTGCATTTCATCAGTTATTTGCCGGTTATTACGTCAATGGTCAGGGGTATTGGCTGCGCCCGGATTGATCGCTGCAATTTATACCTGGCAATTATTCTGGCATTGGCTGCGGGGTGGTTGTTTCCCGCTCCGGCGATGGCACAATTTGCTCCGCCGGCAGGACAAAAGGGAACAACCGCCATACACAAAGATTCCACGGTTTTTGTAGGATGGGCATCCGGATGCGAGGTCGTCCGGGGGCCCGTGGACATTTCCAGACCGGAAATGGGCCTCGCTTCTGCCGGCAGTTGCGAAGACGTCATCGGAAAGGCCGGTAAAAAAGGAACCCTGAGCCTGGGCGACGGGGGATATGTTACACTGACTTTTGATCCGCCCATCACCAATGGAAAAGGCTGGGATTTTGCAGTATTTGGAAACGCCTTTGACGATTATTTCCTCGAGCTGGGGTTTGTGGAGGTAAGTTCAGATGGTGAGCACTTTGTACGCTTTCCGAATACCTCCCTGACCCCGTCCGACACCCAGGTAAGTTCTTTCGGCACACTGAAAGCGGAGCATATTCATAACCTGGCCGGCAAATACCGTATATTCTATGGCACCCCCTTTGACCTGGATACCCTGGCTGGCACCCCGGGGCTCGACGTGAATCACATTACCCATGTAAGAATCATTGACGTGGTGGGAAGCATTGACCCCGAATTTGCCACTTACGATTCCCACGGTAACATCATCAACGCCCCCTGGCCCACCGCTTTCCCCACCGGTGGGTTCGACCTCGACGCAGTCGGAGTCATTCATCAGGCCAGCGATGTGGATCAGGACCTTCAGGCTTCAGTGATCCCAAATCCTGCAAATGCCGCCAGCAGGATCAGCCTCCGGATTCCGGAGGCCTCGGAAATAGAAATCAGCATTATCACCATGCAGGGATCGGTTATTTACAGTATGAAAACAGACATCAACCAGGCAGGTGTCCACAACATGAAAATGCCCCGCTTATCAATGGCTCCGGGGATGTATGTTTTGCGGGTCACCACATCCCGCCAAACGCATACCGAACGCTTTTTCTTTACTGATGAATAAGATTTGCCGGCCTTAATAACATTTGCCGGATTCACCTAAATCAGCGATCACAAACAATCAACACTCCTCAAAACCAATTCTATGACACACCCACTTTCTCGCCTCTTCACTGTTTTTTTAACAGCCACACTGACTGCCCTTCTGTTCACATCCTGTGAAAAAGAAGAAACTGACAACAATACCGGGCTGCCGGAAATTGAAGCCGGTGAAGGACTGTTTATCCTCAACGAAGGGAATTACGGGTGGAGCAATTCATCCCTGAGCTACTACGACAAGAGTAATAAGGAGATCCATCACAACCTCTATCAGAAAGTCAACGGCAAGCATCCCGGTGATGTGCTGCAGTCCGCAATCCTCAATGAAAATGAACTTTGGCTGATTGTGAACAACTCTGGCAAAGTGGCGGTTACAGACCCGTTAAGTCTGGAGCAAACACATGTCATATCCGGGCTGACCTCGCCCCGTTACATGACAGCGGCCTCCAATGCAACCGGATATATAACTGACCTTTACGCCGGAAAAGTCCATGTTGTTGATTTGCAGCAGAAAACAATTGAGGGTTCCATTGAGGTCGACGGGTGGACAGAGGAAATCATGATTTTTGGGGATTATGCAGTTACCACCGGCGTGGAATCCGGGCAGCTATATGCCATAGATACGGAAACCAACGAACTGGCCGACAGCCTGGAAGTACCACCCGGCCCTGTGTCCATGACCAAAGATCACCAGGGTCATCTCTGGGTGCTGGCAGGGGGGGATCCCCTGCTGAAGACCCAACCGGTTTTGTACCAGGTAGATAGAATGGAATTCAGAATCAAGGGTGAATATCCCCTCCCCGGCAAAGAGATCACTTATAGCCGGCTGGTCAGCTGCCCTGACGGAAAAACACTTTATTTCCTGGGCGGGGATGTACTAAGGATGGACGCAAACCCGGAGGCTGCCTCACCAGAAATATTCATAAAAGCTGACGGAAGGATTTTTTACGGTCTGGCTGTGGATCCTGACAACGGAGACGTTTACGTTTCTGACGCAGTGGATTACGTACAACGGGGGCAGATGCTGCGGTACGACCCGAACGGCCAGCTCATTGATAGTCAGGATACAGGCATCATACCAGGGGATTTCATATTTTTGTAAACCAGCTATTTATAACCGAAGGCATTACTTTTTAACGGGGGAAGGGCTTTTTTCTTAATTTTGCCATCATGCATGATCCGGCACAAACCTCATCCCGCCATCCGCGGATGTTTTTTTTCCTTATGATGCTGACAGCCCTTGTTTTGTCAGCCTGCCAGGACGATGAGGTATGCGAGGAGGTCACCGCAAACCCCTTGCGGATCGCTTTTTACCTGTCCGGGCAGGAAGAGGAAACCAGGGTGCCCATTGACTCACTTACAGTTTACGGAACCGGCAGACCCGATGATCGCATTTACGACGATGAATCCGGTGTTTCCCTTATCGAAGTTCCGCTTAACCCCAATGATAACACAAGCGGATTTGTGCTCTCTTTTGGGGATACAAATGACACCATCACCCTGGACTACAGGCATGATGTGCACTTGATATCCGTAGAATGCGGTTTCACTATGTTTTATGACATTACGGATGTAAGGTATTCAACCAATCAGCTGGTATCGCTGTCGATAACAAACAATCGTGTAACAAATACATTTGATGAGCATATTCAAGTATTTATTCCTGATCCCGGCAATGATAATGACAATGAATCTGAGCCTGGCAGCCGGCGAAAATGACACGATTTTCCACCCCTCCGTCCGGGTGGGGGTTGACGTATCAGGTTTTGCCAGGCAGATTATTGAACCGGAAGTTTTTCCCATTGAGGCATCCGTTGACTTTGAATGGAGAGAAAACCTGTTTGCCGTTGTGGAAGCCGGAATGCTTTCGGTGGAAGTGGAGAAAGAAACCCATCAGTATATGGCTGACGGTTTTTTTGGGCGGGCCGGAGCAGACTTCAATCTTTTACAATACATTACCGGCCCTGTCAATGATGCCGTATTGCTTTCTTTGCGTTACGGCTACAGCCGCACCCGCCAGGAGGCCCCTTTTATCATTATCCCAGATGACTATTGGGGAGATCACCAGACCGCCATCGAGGGAGATATTTATCAGGCCCACTGGATTGAAGCAGGAATCGGCCTGAAAACAGAAATCCTGCGCAATTTCTATATTGGCTGGAGCCTGAGGGGAAAAATTTTACTGAACGATACCTCCGAACCTAAAATGGATCCTTACTATGTGGGAGGTTTTGGAGGCTCCGGCAGTAATACTGCCATGACACTCCATTACAGTTTATATTATCGTATCCCGTTCAGGTAGCCCTTTTGCCCATCGGCATAATCATCCAGCTGAAACCGGCATAATCATCCAACTGAAATCAGCATAATCATCCAACTGAAAGATAACAGAGCCCCTCTTTCTTTATAAGACTAAACCAACACGACAAAACTAATTTTTTGCCGGATATTTTTTTTATGCCGGAATTTTTATACCTTGTGACTTTAAACAAGCATTTAGCCGCCATAAAAATTCCCGCCATGGACACTGCCGACCATCCGACCTTCCTGGTATCCACCGATTTTTCTGAAGTCAGCGATCACGCACTGGAGCATGCTGCTGTAATGGCCAAGCATTTCGGGGCAAAAATTCTCCTGATACATGTAATTGACAAATACACAAGGAGAATGCTGAAAAAGGAAAACAAAAAAGAAGACCACGTGGGAGAAAAATTAAACGACATTGCCACCAGGGCAAGTGAGGGTTTCCAGGTTGAAGTAACCCCGATTGTAAAAAAAGGCAAAGTTTGTCAAAACATTGCCACCACTGCAAAGGAGCACGGCGTAATTTTTCATTTTCTTGGAACCCATGGAAAAAAAGGATTGCAGCACATCACCGGTAGCTTTGCACTGAAGGTAGTCAAAAGGTGCCCCTGCCCGGTTATCGTTATTCAGCGTCCGGCCGAAAACATTACCTACAAAAAAATCGTTTACCCCTTAGACCTGCAACCCGGCTCCAAGCAAAAAGTAAAGTGGGCCAAAATCCTTCATCAGAAAGCAGGCAGCCATTTTGATATTTTCGTGGATAACTACGGTGACAAAGACACCGACCGCAAGCTCAGTGCAGACCGCAGGCAGGTTGTGGAGATCCTGGAGCATGCCAAAGTACCGAATACGGTATCCTGCTCCAACCCGGGAGGGTCATTTGCAAAACATGTGGTGAAGTTTGCCAGGGAAAACGATGCGGATGCCATCATGATTACCTCCGACCCCGACAAACTCACATGTAATCCATTCAACAAAGAAGAGGAAAGGGTTTTGTACAACAAGGAGAAAATCCCGGTTATGTTTATAAATTCCAGGAACCTGAGCCTGGTCATCGGCGGGCCATAATCACCTTATGGCAATCCACGGCCAGTCAACGCCATTCATGCATTGACACTACCATTCAGGCACTGAACCATTGCCTTTACACGTAAACCAACCACCAAAGCCGGCCCCGTACCGGCTTTTTTTTTAATTTTACGCTTCCCTGAAAAGCAGGTATCATTTACAAATTTCTGAAACCCCATGAAGGAAGAAGAAGCCAGGAAACGCATTGAGGAACTATCCGGAAAAATCAACGAGCACAACTACCGGTATTACGTCCTGGCCGATCCGGTTATCGGCGACTATGAATTTGACCAGCTGATGGAGGAGCTGATCTCACTGGAAAAAAGCTTCCCCCGGCTTCTTGACAAGAACTCGCCCAGCCAGCGTGTCGGCGGGCAGGTGACCAAAAAATTTCCGGCCGTCAGGCATAAATACCCCATGCTCTCACTGAGTAATACCTACAGCAGGGAAGAACTGAGTGCTTTTGACCAACGCGTGCGAAAATCCCTTGGCAATGAGCCGTACGAGTATGTGTGTGAGCTCAAGTTTGACGGTGTGGCCATCGGGCTGACATACCGCGGGGGAGAGCTGGAAAGAGCGGCCACACGCGGAGACGGTACTCAGGGAGATGAAATTACCACCAACATCAAAACCATTCCGAGTATCCCGCTTAAAGTTAATAACACAGATCATATTCCCGCATTTGAAGTACGCGGGGAGGTTTACATGCCGCATCATAGTTTTGTACAACTCAATCAGGCAAAGAAAAAAAAGGGGGAGGCAACGTTTGCCAACCCCAGAAATGCCGCTGCAGGCAGTTTGAAACTCCAGGACTCGGCATTGGTGGCACAACGCCACCTTGATTGTTTCATATATGGGGTATTGGGAGAAAACCTTCCTTTCAACAATCACTGGGACAGCCTGAACACCCTGAGAAAATGGGGATTTAAGGTTTCAGACCGTATCAGCAAATGCACCGGAATTGAAGAAGTCTTTCAGTTTATCTCAAGCATTGAGGCCGAACGTGGCCAGCTTCCCTTCGACATCGACGGGGTGGTCATCAAGGTAAACAAATACAGGCAACAGGAAAAACTTGGGTATACCAGCAAATTTCCCCGATGGGCCATATCTTACAAGTTCAAAGCTGAACGTGGCCTAACCAAATTGCTTGATGTAACCTACCAGG
Source organism: Bacteroidales bacterium (assembly GCA_003554665.1). The sequence continues at coordinate 15,273 of PWGY01000272.1, forward strand.
TTGGACGAACAGGCGCGGTTACCCCGGTTGCTGTGCTTGAACCGGTTAGCATTGCCGGGAGCACTGTCAGGCGCGCCTCCCTTTACAACCATGACAGGATGGAAGAGCTTGGTCTGCATACGAAAGACAGTGTTTACGTGGAAAAGGGGGGTGACATCATTCCCAAGATCGTGGGGGTAGATAAGTCATTGAGGGCACCCGGGGCCAGTCCATTGCGTTTCATTGACAATTGCCCCGAATGCGGCACAGGTTTAAAACGCGATGAAGGAGAAGCCGTGCATTATTGCCCCAATTCGGAAGAGTGCCCGCCACAGATCCAGGGCCGTATTGAACATTTCATCAGCAGAAGGGCGATGAATATCGACAGCCTGGGGCAGGGAAAAACAGAACTTTTAATCAGAAAGGGGAAAATCAGCAACATTGCCGATCTGTATGATTTAACCTATGAGGATTTAATTGGCCTGGAAAAAACCATTACTGACCCGGAAACCGGGAAAAGCAGAACCCTCAGTTTCAGAGAAAAAACCGTCCGGAACATTTTGAATGCCCTTCAAGAATCAAAAGAGGTGCCGTTTGAACGTGTCCTTTACGCCCTGGGTGTCCGGCACCTGGGGGAAACCATGGCACGCAAACTGGCAAGGCATTTTGAAAACATTGACAACCTGATGAATGCCTCCAGGGAGGAACTGATCCGGGTGGATGATGTGGGAGATAAGGTGGCGTCAAGCATTGTGACCCATTTCAATGACCCCCGGAATGCAGAGATCGTGAACCGGCTAAGAAATGCCGGTCTGAACCTTGCCATGAAGGAGGAAGCAACCGCTCCCGCGCCAACCGTTTTGTCCGGTAAAGCCTTTGTAATATCAGGGGTGTTTCAAAATCACAGCCGGGAAGAGATCAGGCAGCTAATTGAAAACCAAGGAGGAACAGTTAAAGGAAGCATCTCCTCCAAAACCGATTTTCTTGTGGCAGGAGACAATATGGGACCTGAAAAAAGGAAAAAGGCCGAAGCCCTTGACATTCCGATAATCAGCGAAGAAGATCTGCTGAATATGCTGCAGGACAACAGTTCCTGATGACGCTGAGAAGCCCATAACGCCATGCATCCCAAATGCAGCCTGCTGTATGGCCTTCCGCGACGGGGCCTGATGACACTGAGGAATCTGCAACGCCCTACTCCTGCGAAACCTCCAGCAACATTTTTCTGTAAATATTAAACACGTTTGCCCTGGAAACAAACCCCTTGTACTTTCCATTATCAAGTACTGCCATATTCCAGAGGCCGGCATCACGAAACTTCTGCATCACCGTATCCATGCTGTCATCCATATGAACTGTGGCCCTGGGCTGTACCATAAGGTTATGTACCTTCAGGCTATCATACTGGCTGCGGTCAAACATGATTTCCCTGACATCGTCCAGACGCACCAGCCCGAGAAAGTTATTCTCTTCGTCTGTGACCGGGAAAATATTCCGGCTTGCCCGGGCAATGACCTGCACCAGTTCTCCAAGTGTCATTTCCGGGTAAAGCCTGTCGAAGTTGGTTTCAAGCACTTCACCCACCTGCAGCAGGGTAAGTACCGTCTGATCCTTATGATGGGTAATAAGCTGACCTTTTGCCGCAAGGTGGCGGGTGTACAAAGAGTGTGGCTGAAAGTAGTTCACGGTGATGTAGGCAATCGATGAAACCAGGATGAGCGGAATAAATAATTCATAACCACCGGTTATCTCTGCAATAAGGAAAATTGCGGTCAGCGGGGCATGGATCACGCCCGCAATAAGTCCCGCCATCCCCACCAGCGCGAAATTGTGTTCCGACACACTCCAGCGGGTAAACATATTGGTGGTCCGCGAAAACAGGAACCCGGCTATGCTACCCATAAAAAGACTGGGTGCGAACACACCACCGATTCCGCCCGCACCCGTGGTCAATGAGGTGGCCACGGCTTTGAACAGCAACACCAGCAGCATAAAGCCGACAAAATACAGGCCGGATTCTCCGACTATCCGGGCAAAGATACTCTGCTCAAGCAGTTGCTCAGGCTGGCCCGACAGCAATCCGCGCATGGCAAAATACCCCTCGCCGAACAGCGGCGGAAATAAAAAGATCAGCAACCCAAGCAAAGCGCCACCATAAAGTACCCTTTTGAACGGCCGGGCAACCTTTTTGACCTGCGTCTCGACCCTTTCATTGACCCAGGAAAAATACAGCGACACAGCACCGGTGGTCAGACCCAGCAAAACATAAAAGGGGATATGGCTGTAGTTGAAAGGATCCTGCACCGCAAAATAAAACTCCACCCCTTCGCCGAGGAAAAGGGTGGAAAAAATGGCTCCCACCACCGTAGCAATCAACAGCGGGATCACCGATGTCATGGTCAGATCCAGGGCAAGAACTTCAAGCGCGAAGATCAACCCGGCGATCGGGGCATTGAAAATCGCAGCAATGGCCGCTGCCGCACCACAACCGATCAGGAGATTTCTGCGCCTGAATCCAAGCCTGGCCGCCTGGGCCACATTGGATCCAATGGCAGCGCCGGTGGAAACGATCGGGGCCTCCATCCCCACAGATCCGCCAAATCCCCCTGTAAATATACAGGCAATAATGGAAGAGTAGGTATTGTGCAATTTCATCACACCCCGGTTTCGGGAAATGGCGTAAAGGATCTTTGATACCCCATGACTGATGTCGTCTTTGACAAAATATCTGACATATATCACGGTAATGAGAATTCCGACCAGCGGAAAGGCAAAAAACGGCCAGTTCCCGGTGTGATAGACAGGTCCGCTTCGAACCCACGCCTCCAGGTAGTGCACTGAAGTTTTAAGCACCACAGCTGCAACGGCGGCAATCATACCAATCACCACAGCCAGGATAAACAAAAGCTGTTTCTCTGTGACATTTTTCGATCGCCAGATCAGAAATTTTTCAAGTCTGCTCTTTTCCCTCATCCTGCCCCAAATTTATAAAGTAATTTCGAATAATCCTTGCTTTGGCAGGCCCGGCCGCCTCTTCCAGTTCTTTGTAACCGGCCTTTCGGATCCCTTCCACAGAACGGAACTTTCTCAGCAATGCCTGAACGGTCACCGGGCCTATTCCGCGGATCTCAGACAACTCCGACTTCAGGCTTCCCTTTTCCCGGCGCAACCTGTGATGATTGATCCCAAAGCGATGTGCCTCATCACGCATATGCTGAATCACTTTCAGGGTTTCGGAGGTTTTGTCAATATAAAGCGGGATGCTGTCGCCCGGAAAATAAATTTCCTCCAGCCTTTTGGCGATTCCAATGACAGGAATTTTACCACGAAGTTCGAGCCGTTCAAGAGCCTTTACCGCAGCACCAAGCTGACCTTTTCCTCCATCCACAACCACAAGGCGTGGCAAAGGCTTCCCCTCCTCTGACAACCGCCTGTATCTCCTGTAAACAGCTTCCTGCATCGATGCATAATCATCGGGCCCTTCCACAGTACGGATATTGTAATGCCGGTACTCTTTCTTGCTCGGGCGTGCATCACGGAATACCACCATGGCAGCGACAGCATAATTTCCCTGGGTGTTGCTGATGTCAAAACACTCCATATGTTCAGGCATTTCCTTCAGATGCAGATCCTTTTTGATCTGCTCCATCAGGCGCCGGGCATGCCTGGCCGGATCTGTCAGTTCACGGTGCTTTTGCCGCTCCATGCGGTAATATTTGGCATTGCGTTCCGACAGCTCCAGCAGCTTCAGTTTATCTCCGCGGCGGGGCACAACAAAATGAACCCCCGGGATGGTTGTTTCCGGGAGCAAAGGCAGAATGATTTCCTTCACATCGCTCTGAAAGCGCTGACGCAATTCCGCGATGGCCATATCCAGCAATGCAGCGTCAGACTCATCCAGACGTTTTTGGAGCTCCAGGGTATGCGACTGCACAATGGCCCCGTTGATTACCCGCAGATAATTGACATATGCCCGTTTTTCCTCACTGATCAGTGAAAACACCTCCACATTGCTCAAAGAAGGATTTACCACGGTGGACTTACTCTGAAACTTTTCCAGCAGCAGTACCTTTTCCCTGACCAGGGCAGCCCGCTCAAAGGCATGCTCATCGGCATACTGCTTCATCAGCCGTTTCATTTCCGCGATGACCATTCCAAGATTCCCTTTCAGGATCTGTTCGATCTGATCAATGGTTTTCTGATAATTTTCCGCACTTTGCAATCCTTCGCAGGGGCCTTCACAATTGTTGATATGATACTGCAAACAAACCTTGAATTTCCCTGCAGCAATATTATCCGGAGTCAGTTTCAGGTTGCAGTTGCGGTAACGGAACAGCTGCCTGATCAGATCAAGCAATGTATTCATCATGCGCACCGAAGCATAGGGGCCAAAGTACCTACTCCCATCCTTTACCAGGTTGCGGGTGGGAAAAATGCGCGGGAAATCCTCGTTTTTTATACAAATCCAGGGAAAGGTTTTGTCATCCTTCAGCATCACATTGTAGCGGGGCTGATACTTTTTGATCAGGTTGTTCTCAAGCAGCAATGCATCCAGTTCGGTGTCAACCACAATATGCCTGATGCCGGCCACCCTGCGGACCATCAGCCTCACCTTTCCGCTTTCATACCGGTCGCGGTTAAAATAGGATGACACCCGTTTCTTCAGGTTTTTGGCCTTACCCACATAAATGACACGTTCCTGCTGGTCATAAAACTGGTACACCCCCGGCTTTTCAGGAAGGGTCAGAATCAGGGTCTTTAATTTTTCCCCGTTGGTATGGTGTTTTTTGTCCGGCATCTTCGGGCAAATATGCTAAAAAATCCCTTATCATCCCTTGCCTTCTTTTTCCGGAAGGTATTTCCAGTAACGTTTCGGCATAGCGGACCGCATCTGACGATGGTTATTTCTTTCCCTGATATTGATGGCATTATAATAATGCTGCCAGAGCACCTGGTACAAGTCTTCGTCCCCTGCATCTTCCCTGTTTTTGCGATCCGAAATATTCAGTTCCGCATTACCCGGAGACCTCATGAACCCGCAGTTCACATCCAACCCCGGAAGCCGCAGGGCTGATGGCTGGTCAGGATCTTCCGCAGAAAACCTTACCATCCGGATCGTCTTTGTGTCATAATAAACCCCGCATCCCCTCCGCATATCGTATATCACCCATTCCTGCAGGGCCATCCGGGATCTGAAATGCGGGGCAAGCATCATCACAATGTCATGATCCGGCTCAATGGCCGCCACCAACAGCCTGCCGCTGGTCTGGCGGAAACGGACCAGCCCGTGAAAACGGTGAACCTCCCCTTTTACCTTTCTGGCCAGCTGCGTCACCGAACACACATCTTCATCCAGCATATTGCCATGAAAGTTACCGGTAGTATCCTTAAAGAGCTTGTACAGATACCGCCACAATACCAATGGGGTTTCCGGCCTGTCTGCCTGGAAGGCCAGATCAACCAGCCGGGCCCCGCGTTTACCGGATCGCTCCCTGATCCCTTTGGCCACACGGGAAGCGTGATCCCGGCTGGTTACCACATGTATCAGTTCACCAAGAGGCATCTGCTGCTCTTTGTTGCGGGAGATAATGGCCAACGGAGTGCACTGGTCTTTGAATGCACGGAATACCACAGAGAAGAAGCCTTCCCGTGACCCGTCAAAGGTATATATGACCGTCGATGTGTTCATCAATTATGTCCTGTTTGCTGAATCTGATGCGTGCAATGACTTTTTGGTTGTTGAACCGGTTCGCGCATTGACTTTCCGGTTCAGGCACGGGTGCGACCCCATCAAAACAATTGCAGCTGTCTGCCGCCGTGATCAGTTCTGACAAGCTTACGTCTGATCTGCTCCGGATACAGAGAGGCTGATGCCACCGGCAGTTCACGGCAAAGAATGAAATAACGGGCACGCTTCAGGGCCACACCCATTTGCTTCAGGTGAGACAGACCGATCCGGCCGAAACGACGGTTTGCCACAATCAGTTTGGCCGAGCGCACACCAATACCCGGTACCCGGAGAATCTCTTCATAGGAGGCCTGATCCAGATCAACCGGATAAAACTGCGGATTACGCAATGCATATGCCAGCTTGGGATCCATTTGGAGATCAAGCTGCGGTTGTTTATCATCAAGAAGCTCATTAAAGCGAAAATGATAAAAACGCATCAGCCAGTCGGCCTGGTAAAGGCGGTTTTCTCTCACCAGGGGAGGTTGGTTTAAGACTGGCAGACGAAAATCACCGGCATTGACCGGAACAAAACCTGAGTAATAGACCCGCTTCAGGCGCTGTTGGTTGTATAAACCTGAGGCCAGCCTCAAAATGGTATAATCTGTTTCAGGCGACGCTCCGACAATCAGTTGGGTGCTTTGGCCGGCAGGAGCAAAACGTGGCGCCTTCCGGTACTTTCGCCGCTCTTCCTTGCTGATCAGTACATGCTGGCTGATCTGGTTCATCGGGTCAAACACACTTCCGTGGTTTTTTTCGGGCGCAAGCCGCCGTAATTCCGCATCAGTAGGAATCTCCACATTGACACTTAGCCGGTCAGCCAGCAATCCGGCTTCCTCCACCAGCATCGAATCCGCTCCCGGGATGGATTTCATATGAATATATCCATTGAAGCGGTAATCATTACGAAGCATACGGGCCACAGCCACCATGCGCTCCATGGTGTGGTCCGGGCTGACCATAACCCCGGAACTCAGGAACAACCCCTCAATGTAGTTTCGGGAATAAAATTCCCAGGTAAGATCAGCAAGCTCTTTCACAGTAAAAGCAGCCCTGGGCCTGTCATTGGACCGCCTGTTTACACAGTAGGCACAATCATAGATACAATGGTTGGTATAAAGGATTTTGAGCAGTGATATGCATCGCCCGTCTTCTGTAAAAGAGTGGCAAACGCCGGAACTCACAGTTTTGCCTGCACCCCCTTTGGACGCCCTGCTGCTTCCACTTGAAGAACAGGACACATCGTATTTGGCCGCATCAGCGAGCACATTCAACTTTTGCAGGACTTTTTCCTTCATGCAGAACGTCTTTGATCAGATTTTAATCAAACACCACTCTTTCAATATAAGGAAAAAGCCGCAATACCACGCGATAAAATGCCAAACCTAACGGGCGATCAAACGCCAAACCTCCGTATGGCTGTACCGCTGACGCAGGACACAACCGCAGCCCGGCTCCCCGATAAGCCGCATCAGAGATTCCGGATGCTTATTGCCGTTCAATGGTATACCTCAGACCCATATAGAACTTACGTCCCATCAGTGGACCCCAGATCATGCTTCCGTCAAAACCTTCCTCAAACGGGGAATGATGGTTCAGAATCGGATTCTCCTGAATGTAATCTGTCAGGTTTTCCCCTCCAACATAAACCTCCATCCGGTTCCACCGATAAGTAACCTGGGCATTGACCAGGGTATAGGAAGGAGACTTATCCCGCAAGTCAAAAGATTCAGGCATATCGGGCAGCCGGCTGGTTCCGTTGAATTGTGCAGTCAGGTCAAACTGCCAGTCATTGGCCTGCGTAGCATAAGAGCCCGAGAGCATCCCGCGGTAACGGTTCACAAATGGCTGTCGCCGCAACTCACCCCCGATGGTGGCCTGGGAATCCGTAAAGCGGTATGCGGCAGTCAAATCAAAGCGCCGGACGGGTTCCAGACTCAACTCCACCTGGTAGTTGTTGGCATAAGAATCGCCGTCCAGGTTATAAAAAATGGCCATGGTATGGTCACTGTCCACATCCACGATCATCTGGTTCACAAAATCTGTGCGGTAAAATTCGGCAGCCAGCGACCCCTCCCTTCCAAGAAAATCAAACCGACGGGTAATGCTGCCACCGTAATTCCAGGCTTCCTCTGCCTCAAGGTCATCACGCACCGAAATGCTACGGTTACTCACCAAAAGGCCGGTATTTTCTGCAATGATGTTGGGCACCCTGTAACCTTTACCTGCCGAAGCCCGGATGGTTGTTTCCTCGTTGATATTGAAATGCAAATGTGATCTGGGGGTAAACAAAGTTCCGAACATGTTGTGATGGTCAGCCCGCGCAGCCATCACCAAAGTCAGGCGTTCATGCGTATGGTAGGAATACTCAAAAAAGACACCGGGCACTGATTCATGCCGGTCAAACAATGAGTCATTCAGCTGTTCGCTGTAATCATCAATCAGAAAGCTGACTCCGGCAGCAAATGAATGATCCGGGTGCCCCATGGTATTGGCAAACATGATGTTGGCATAAAAAGTATTCTGCTCCCCGTTGTAAGGGCGCTGTCCGTAATACGATTCCTGATCGTGGTGGGTGAAACTGAACTGGGTGCCAAGGCTCGCATCCGGCATGTCTTCAAAGTAAAATCCTGTTCGGGCGAAGGCGTGGAAACGGGTGGTGTTGGTGCCATAACCGAAGTATTGATCTGAGCCGGCAGGTTCACCATTGGTGAAAAAAGCTTTTTGTCCCCCCTCCCGCTCTTCCTGCATCAGGTTAAAGCCAAACTGGGAATCCATCACACCATGCCGTTCGTAACGGTAGCGGTTCATCACATTGTATTTCTTTACCATGGGATGGTCCAGGAAAGAATTATGGTTATGATCCACCTTGCGCTGGAATAATTCACCATGGGTCATGAGCATGGTCGACCAGTTATCATTCAGATCCACGGCAGCATTCAGTGCCGTCTCCAACTGTCCGTCGCTGCTGCCGAAAGCATTGTAATACAGCTGCTCAGGGCCTTCCGGTTTTTTCAGGTCCACATTGATCTGCCCGGTAACAGATTCGTAACCGTTTACCACACTGGCAGCCCCTTTTGAAATACTGATTGACTCCATCCATGGCCCCGGCACATAACTCAGACCAAAAGGCTGCCCTAGTCCGCGAATACCAGGTACGTTCTCCAGCATGAGCTGGCTGTAGATGCCTGCCAGGCCAAGCATCTGAATCTGCTGAGCTCCTGAAACGGCATCACTGTAGGATACATCAACCGACACATTGGTTTCGAACGCCTCAGCCAGATTGCAACATGCAGCACGCTGCATTTCGCTTCCGGTGATTACATTGGTGAGCACCGGGTCCATGGCAGACACATGTGCCCCAAGCCTGCGGGCAGCAACAGTTACTTCATCAAGATCCTGGGAAGCTTCAAGTACCACCTCCACATGATCACTGGTTGATTCAATCATAAGGGTGTCTGAGCGATAACCAATATAGCTGACCACAATTTCATGCGGAAGATCAACTGTTACATCCAGGCAAAAGTGCCCTTCCTCATCGGTCGCCACCCCGGAGGAGGTTCCGAGCCAGACTACATTGGCCCCCGCCAGTGGATGATAATGATAGTGGTCATCGTGAGCCACCCTTTCGTAAACGTCTCCATGTACCTCGGAATGTTGTGCATGGAGCAGGGCAACGCACCCCATAATAAAAAACAAAGAAAATGATATGGATTTGAAATTTAATTGCATGGTAAAACTTATCTGAAAGGTGAAACAAAAAAACACATGCCGCAACAGATTACGGCCACATCAATTCAGTAAGCAAACACCTAGCAATATTTAAGGCGGCGGGAAATAATCACCAGTTCACGTCCGGCGGGTTTGGGCGGCGGATCATTCAAGCGGGTAAAGTGGAAGTAAAGGGGTTTCTCCTCCAGCTCCTGGTTGGAAATGACAAAAGCTGGCAGCAGCATGAATTCCGGAGGAAGAATTTTTTCGGGAGAGCGGTCAGCTGAAGCATCAAATTCCGCCCTCACGTAATGGGTTTCCGATTCACAATCATCACCGCAATGACTGTCTTTTTGTTTTTCGTACCCTTCACAACATAAACAATCTGCCTTTTGGTGATCAGATTCGCAGGTGGTTTCTTCCTGATGATTATGGTGAATCTCTTCACAATCAACCCCCTGAGCAAACCCGATCATAACCACATCTGTGGAGTCACAGGAAAAACAGTGGTGGGTCAACAGACGAATCCCGGCGAACGAGACGAGGAACATGCCCGCCAGCAACATGGATAATATCTGAACACCCAGTCGTTTCATGCTCCAAATATAATAATAATTCAATTAACGTTCAATGCGATACGGCATCAGGGTAATTTCACCGCGGGGGGTATTCAAAAAATGCCTGGTTGCTTTCAGCTCGTTGCTTTCAATGCGATAGAAAACCAGGGCAATTTCACCCTTATTTGGTCCAATCAAAGAGCAAGGTCGCCCTCATCACCGGGCCTCGGGTGGGCATTCAGAACAAAATCCACACTGGTCCACCCACTGTCCACCTCCACCATGCTATAGAACACACGAATTGTGTGCTTTCCTGCAGAAAAGGTATCCCTTTCGTACAAGTCAATGACCTCCTGTCTGGCTTCTTCGTCCGGGGCAGCATCCAGGCGTTCCTTGCGATTCTCCGGCCATTGATCATCCACCTCAAATGCACCATGGGTAAAAATGCGGGAAATAATATACCCCTCCTCCACGTAGATGTCCACTTCCATTTCCACATCGTGGAATTCAGTTTCGTCAAAAGAGGATGTCTGAATATCCTTGACAGAAAAATCCACTACATCCACCAGACCCCTGTAAACTGGTGATTCAAAATGCCTTTCGATCAGGATACCGGCAGCCCTGGCTGCAGGCGGATCGGATTCACCACAGGACGCAACGGACAGTATCAGGCCCATTGCAACCAACAGGACATTCAAGCGTAAACCTGTTTTTAACATAGCTGTATTGTTTCCTTTAAGGCAGAAGACCCTCCCGGTCAACTGTTCAAGACCAGCCGTTCACAAGCAGCTGTTTACAACCAATTGTTCCCGGCTGTCTCTCCGGCCAACTGTTTCAGTTTTATTTTCCGGACAAAAATAAAATATTTTGTCAAAAAAAACCTGCCGGTTCGTTGACCGGCAGGTTTTTTTGATTTCATTAAGTAGTAGCGGGGGCAAGATTCGAACTTGCGACCTTCGGGTTATGAGCCCGACGAGCTACCTCTGCTCCACCCCGCAGTGTTTTCAAGTGCAAAAGTACAAAACATCTTGTCTCTGCCAAAATCTTTCCCGTTTTTTTTACAAAAAAACTACCTTTGCACTCCCAAATCAAAGAAAAACAACCAAATGCACAAAGCAGGTTTTGTAAACATTATCGGAAATCCCAATGTGGGGAAATCAACCCTTATGAATGCCCTGCTTGGCGAAAGGTTGTCCATCATCACACCCAAGGCACAAACCACGCGCCACAGGATACTGGGGATCTTAAACGACGAAAATCACCAGGTGGTCTTTTCCGACACCCCGGGGATTCTTTCGCCCCACTACAAACTGCAGGAAAAAATGATGCAGTTCATCCGAACGGCCCTGGAAGATGCTGATTTGTTCATTGTGCTCACCGACATTCATGACGACTTTGACAATGAATTTATCCTGAAACGGATCAAAAATTCAGGTGTTCCGGTGATGCTGCTTGTCAATAAAGTTGATCTTGCCAAAGCAGGAGAGGCAGAGGCCGCCTGCAACAGATGGCGTCAATCCTACCCGGACTGGCAGGTGATGCCTGTTTCCGCACTAAAGGGGTATAACCTCGACAAGGTTTTTTTGAAAATCCTGGAGATGTTGCCGGAATCTCCCCCATTTTATCCGAAAGACGATCTGACTGATAAGCCCGTACGCTTTTTTGTGGAAGAAATGGTCAGGGAACATATATTGCTGAACTACAAACAAGAGGTTCCATATTCGGTGGAAGTGGAAACGGAGTCTTTCAAAGAGGAGGAAAACATCGTTCATATCCGTTGCGTGATCCATGTGGCACGTGAAAGCCAGAAAGGGATCATCATCGGGCACAAAGGCCAGGCCCTGAAAAAAGTGGGCACCGATGCCAGGAAAAACATTGAATCCTTCCTGGACAAGAAGGTTTTTCTGGAACTCCATGTAAAAGTCAGCAAAAACTGGCGTGAGAATGAAAGCCAGCTGCGACGTTTCGGGTACCAGTAAGCGTAAGCCCCGTAAGGCCATCAGGCAACTACACCGCAGAAGACAATTACACCACAGACCCGCAGAAAAAACTCCACAAAAAACAATTGATCTTACCCAAATAAACAGTACATCCCCATGTCCAATATTGTAGCATTAGTAGGCCGGCCCAACGTGGGTAAATCAACACTGTTCAACCGCCTCACAGGGCACCGGATGGCCATCGTGGATCCCACGGCCGGAGTAACCCGCGACCGCCATTACGGCAAGTCTGACTGGAATGGGAAGACATTCTCTGTGATTGACACCGGAGGATATGTGGCCGGCTCAGACGATGTGTTTGAGGAACAGATCCGCAGTCAGGTAAAGATTGCACTGGAGGAGGCCGATGTGGTTCTTTTTCTTGTGGATGTTATAGAAGGTGTGTCACCCATGGACAAGGAAGTTGCCGATCTGCTCAGGCGAAGCGGCAAAGAGTACTTTCTGGTTCCCAACAAGGCAGACAACAACCAGCTGATCGCCCAGGCGGGCGACTTTTATGAGCTGGGTGTTGACAGGGTGTTTCCGGTTTCCGCCATCAATGGCAGCGGCACCGGTGACCTGCTCGATGAAGTGGTGAAAGTGCTGCAGGATGCTCCGGAAGAACAAACCGACGACGATATTCCCCGAATCGCGGTGATCGGCCGCCCCAATGTCGGGAAGTCCTCCATCATCAATGCCCTGCTGGGCGCAGAAAGGAATATTGTGACCGACATGCCCGGTACCACACGCGACACCATCTATTCCCGTTACCAGCGTTATGGCTTTGATTTTTACCTGGTCGACACCGCAGGAGTTCGCAAAAAAGGCAAGGTCCATGAAAATATCGAATTCTATTCGGTGATGCGTTCCATTCGTGCCATCGAATATGCCGATGTTTGCCTGCTGATGATCGATGCCACTTCCCCGTTTGAATCGCAGGACATCAATCTTTTCGGGGTAACGGCACGCAACAACAAGGGAATTGTCATCCTGGTCAACAAATGGGATCTGGTCAAAGACAAGGACCACAACACCACCAAAGAATTCACCAGACAGATCCGGGAACGGATCGCCCCCCTGACAGACATCCCCATTATCTTCACCTCGGTGCCACAAAAACAGCGGGTCTTCAAGGCCATTGAAACCGCACTTGATGTTTACAGCAACAGGAAAAAGAAAATCCCCACCAGCAAACTCAATGAAGTGATGCTGCCGCTGATCCAGAAAAATCCGCCTCCCTCAACAAAAGGGAAGTACATTAAGATCAAGTATGTGACCCAGTTACCGACCCACTACCCCTCATTTGTCTTTTTCTGCAACTTGCCTCAATACATTAAAGAACCTTATATTCGCTTTCTGGAAAACCAGCTGCGGGCAAGCTGGGATTTTTCCGGCGTGCCCGTAAGAATATACTGCAGGAAAAAGTAGTTCATTATGGCGCAATCTGGTGCACCAAGAATAGACAAGTGGCTTTGGGCCGTTAGAATTTTCAAGACCCGTAGTCTTGCCACCCAGGCATGCCGGAACGGAAAGGTCAAAGTTGACGATCAGCCGGTAAAACCCTCCCGCGAAATACAGGAGGACATGGTAATCACGGTGCAGACCGGCCCCATAAAACGCACCCTTCGTGTGACAGCCCCCCTGCACAATCGCGTTGGGGCCAAACTGGTTGGTCAGTACATGGAAGACCTTACCCCGGAAGAAGAATATCAGAAACTGGAGATCATCAAGAGCCAGTCCGGGTACCGCCCCAAACGTACAGGTCGCCCCACCAAAAAGGAACGCAGGGAGCTCGATGACTGGTTTGATCAGGGGTGGTAGCCTGCACGGTTTTGCCTTGCCCTGATGCTGCAACCTGCTAAGGGCAACCTTCAAATATTTTCATATATTTGCCTTTCCGGTTGCCGGAGGATGTGCTGTCCGGCAATACGGCATCCCATTATAATTCAAATTTTTAAACGATTCATCGCATGAAAGACCTGAAGGATTATATCGAGAAGAACAAAGATCGTTTTCTGGATGAGCTTTTTGAACTGATCCGGATCCCCTCAATCAGTTCCAAAGAAGCCCACAAAGACGATATGTACACGGCCGCCAACTGGGTAAAGGAAAACCTGCTGAAGAAAGGTGCAGACAAGGCGGAAGTTTGTGACACCGAAGGCCACCCTGTGGTGTATGGAGAAAAGACCATTGATCCGAAGCTGCCGACTGTGATCATTTACGGTCATTATGATGTGCAGCCGGTTGAGCCCCTGGAACTCTGGAAAAGTGAGCCATTTGAGCCGGAAGTTAGGGAAGGAAAGATTTTTGCCCGCGGGGCAGACGACGATAAAGGACAAATGTTCATGCATTTTGCGGCATTCGAATACCTGGTGGAAACCAACCAGCTGCCCTGCAATGTCAAATTCATGATTGAAGGAGAAGAAGAGATTGGCTCACCCAGCCTGGGTGCCTTCCTGAAGGAAAACAAGGAAAAGCTGGCCGGGGATGTCATCCTGGTCTCTGATACAGCCATGCTCGGGCCCGACAGTCCTTCCATTACCACCGGACTGCGCGGACTCTCCTATTGCGAAGTCCATGTGACCGGTCCCAAACGCGACCTCCACTCCGGTCTTTATGGTGGTGCCGTTGCCAACCCCATCAACATCCTCTGCGACATGATCAGCAGCCTGGTAGATGAAAACGGCCGCATTACCATCAAAGGTTTTTATGATGACGTGGAAGAGCTTTCCAAAGAGGAAAGAGAAGATATGGCGCGTGCTCCTTTTGACGAAGAAGGCTACAAAAAGTCGATCGGTGTGGATGCCCTGCATGGTGAAAAGGGCTATTCAGCACTGGAACGTACAGGCATCAGGCCATCACTCGACGTGAACGGCATATGGGGCGGACATACAGCAAAGGGTGCGAAAACCGTATTGCCCTCTGAAGCCCATGCAAAAATTTCCATGCGGCTTGTTCCTCATCAGAACTCAGAGAAGATCACCCAATTGTTCAAGGATCACTTCAAGTCCATTGCCCCTGACTGTGTAAAAGTGGATGTGGAGTTCCTGCATGGCGGAGAAGGTTACGTAAGCCCCACAGATACCCCTGCCTACCAGGCAGCAAGCAAGGCCTACGAAAAGACCTATGGAATCAAACCCATTCCATACAGAAGTGGTGGCAGTATCCCGATCATTTCCATGTTTGAAAGGATACTGGGCACAAAATCCATCCTGATGGGCTTCGGCCTTGAAACCGACGCCATCCATTCACCCAACGAAAACTATCCGCTTTCGCAATTTTTCAAGGGAATGGAAACCATTCCGCATTTCTACCAGCATTTCGCGGAAAACAAATAACAATGACGCAGCAATAATCAGTCATAACCTTTCAGGGCCAGGCAGGATCATTCATTGACCGCCTGGCCCTGTTTTTTTCAAACTGGCCCTGTTTTTTCAAAAAACCGGTTAAATCCAAGGTCATTCATAAAAAATGTTCTACTTTCGTACCCTGTACGTTAAACAAACGTATAATCCAGGCAAACCGACAACGATCAAATAGCACAACTGAAATCAAAGGTTGAACAGATTTCCAAACTTCAGAATATGCAGGATCCTATGGAGGTAAGGAGGATTTTTGACTTGCAGGACCGCTATGCCACACTCTGCCCGGATAAAACAGACGCCCTGGCAGGAAAAGATGAGGACGGCCAATGGAAAAAATATTCAACACAGGAATGGCTCGACAACAGCCGCCACGTCAGCTACGGGCTGATGAAGCTTGGCGTAAAGAAAGGGGACAACATTGCTTCCATCACCTTTAACAGGCCCGAATGGAATTTCCTGGATATGGGTATCCAACAGATTGGTGCGATCCACATTCCAATCTACCCCACCATCAGCGACAAAGATTATGCATACATCCTTAAGCATGCAGAAGTGAAGCATGTGTTTGTGGCCGGCGAAGAGATGTACCGCCGCATCAAGCATATCGTTCCGGATATACCATCCATTGAAGCTATTTATACGTTTCGCGACCTGGTGGGCATCCAGCACCTGAACGAGCTGATGGAGCTCGGAAAGGAAAACCCATGCCCGGAAGATCTGCAGAAGATAAAAGAAAGTATCACGCCGGAAGACCTGGCAACCATTATCTATACTTCGGGCACCACCGGCACACCCAAGGGCGTCATGCTCACCCACAACAACATCATCAGTAACTTCAAAGCGGTTTCCTACATCCCGCCCTACGGCCCGGAGCATCGTGCCATGAGTTTTTTACCCATTTGCCATATTTATGAAAGGATGATGAATTACACCTTTCTTTACAAGGGTCTTTCCATGTATTATGTGGCCAATATGGGAGTGATTGCGGAAAGTCTCCGGGAGGTACACCCGCATGTATTTACCACAGTTCCGAGGCTGCTCGAAAAGGTCTATGATAAAATTTTGATCAGGGGACGAAACCTGAAAGGCATCAAAAAACAAATCTTTTTCTGGGCCAACAATGTGGGGCTTCGCTATGAGCTGGGAAAAGAAAAACGCAACCCACTTTATGCCCTTAAACTGAAGATTGCCAGAAAACTGGTTTTCAGCAAATGGAAGGCCGCACTGGGCAATAATCTCGATATTGTGGTTTCAGGAGGAGCTGCGCTGCAACCCAGGCTCAACCGCATATTTTGGGCGGTCGGTATCAGGGTACTCGAAGGATATGGTCTCACAGAAACCTCACCGGTCATTGCGGTCAGCGATTTCAGCCCCGGCGGGATCAGGTTCGGAACCGTCGGGCCCGTGCTTCGCGGAGTCAAAGTAAAGATCGCTGACGACGGGGAGATCCTTGTAAAAGGCCCGAATGTAATGAAAGGGTATTATAAGGATCCTGCGCTGACCAGGGAGGTGGTCGATGAGGAAGGTTGGTTTCATACAGGAGATGTGGGGATGATTGAACCGGGAGGACAATTGCGTATTACCGACCGCAAGAAAGTGATCTTTAAAACTTCGTTCGGCAAATACATCCACCCCCAGCTGTTGGAAAATGCACTGAAGGAATCTCCCTTCATTGACCAGTCAATGGTAATTGGCGAGAACCAACAATTTCCGGCGGCACTCATCGTGCCCGACTTCAACCATCTTCGCGAATGGTGCAGGGTAAAAGGGATCCCTTACACCACCAATGCAGAAATGATCACCATGCCCCGCATCAAAGCCCGGTACCGGAAAGAGATAAACCATTACAACCAGCGATTCGGCAGTTACGAAAGAATCAACCGGTTTGAACTGCTTGACCATGAATGGGGTGTGGAAACCGGGCAGCTGAGTGCTACCCTGAAAGTTCGCAGGAGCTATCTTGCTAAAATATACGCGGAAGAAATCAACAGGCTTTTCCAGGGCAATGGGAGCTGATTCATCCGCTCTCCTTCATAGACAGGCCGATGCGCTTGCGCTCCGGATCCACTGAAAGAACCTTTACCGTCACTTTCTGATTCAGGCTGACCACATCCGCCGGATCACTGACAAAACGGTCGGCCAGATGGCTGATATGCACCAGTCCGTCCTGCTGCACCCCCACGTCCACAAAAGCTCCAAATGCAGTTACATTGGTCACGATACCGGGCAATACCATACCCTCCCGCAGATCTTCCATTTTAAAGACATTTTTGTCAAATTCAAACATATCATAAGACTCGCGGGGGTCACGGCCGGGCCGGGCCAGTTCCTGCATAATGTCTTTCAATGTGGGGATCCCTGTCTGCCCATCGGCATAATCCTCCAGGTTTATTTGCCTTCGCATTTTTTCATCCCTGATCAGATCTTCCACCCCCACCTTCAGATCCCTGGCCATCTGCTCAACAACCGGATAACTTTCGGGATGCACTGCACTGCGGTCGAGCGGGTGGTCAGACTGCGCCACACGAATAAACCCGGCCGCCTGTTCAAATGCCCGCGCACCCAGACGAGGAACCTTCAGCAACTCCTTCCTCGACCTGAAAGGGCCATTCCCGTTCCTGTAGCTGACAATGGCAGCTGCCAGTGAAGGCCCGATCCCTGACACATAAGCCAGCAGTTCCTTGCTGGCAGTATTGACCTCCACACCAACGGCATTAACGCAACTGGCAACCACGTCGTCCAGGGTCTGCCTGAGCATCTTCTGATCCACATCATGCTGGTACTGACCAACCCCAATGGATTTGGGGTCGATTTTTACCAACTCCGACAATGGATCTGCCAGGCGCCGGCCTATGCTCACTGCCCCCCTGACCGTCACATCAAAATCCGGAAATTCCTCCCGGGCAATATCGGAGGCAGAATACACCGAGGCCCCGCTCTCATTCACCATAACGGCCGTAACCTCCCTGTCAAAGCGGATTCGGCGGATCAGGTGTTCTGTTTCCCGGCCGGCCGTGGCATTTCCAATGGCAATGGCCTCAATGCGATAGGCATCCACCAGACTCTGGATTTTGGCCATCGCCTGTTTCTTTTGACCCACAGGCGGATGGGGATATATATTTTCATTATGCAGCAACCGGCCTTCCTCATCCAGGCAAACTACCTTACAACCCGTGCGATAACCAGGATCAATGGCCATGATCCGCTTCTGCCCCATAGGCGGAGCAAGCAATAGTTGCCGCAAATTCTGCCCGAATACCTCAATCGCCTTTTTATATGCAGCTTCTTTTAGGGAATTCCTTATCTCTGTTTCCAGTGAGGGCAGCAGCAGCCTCTTATAGGCATCCTGCAGCGCCAACATGACCTGTTCACTGCATACTCCCTGCCCTTTTATGAACAACTCCTCCAGTATGCGCAGCCCCGATTCCTGATCCGGCGCGATCTGCACTTTCAGGAGGCCTTCTTTTTCCCCCCGAAACATGGCAAGCAAACGATGAGACGGGGCCCTGTCCGCCTTTTCAGACCAGTCAAAATAGCTTTTGTACTTTGCCGCTTCTTCTTCCTTTCCCCGGGCAACCCTGCAGGTCAGTAAAGCCTCCCGCTTCATCAGCCGACGCAAACGGTCACGCGATCGCCTGTCCTCGCTGATCCACTCCGCAATAATGTCGCGGGCTCCGGCCAGTGCCTCCTCTGCTGAGTCAACTTCCCGTTCAGGGTTCACAAACCCCGCTGCCCGGCCCATCAGGTCCTCAGAACGCTGATCCATGACCACCCGCGCCAGAGGTTCCAGTCCCTTTGAAACAGCCACACTTGCCCTGGTTTTACGTTTGGGACGATATGGCAGGTAAATATCTTCCAGTTCTGAAAGGGATTTGGCCTGGTGTATGGCTGTTTCCAGTTCCGGGGTTAGTTTATCCTGCTCCCGTATGGAAGATAGTACGGTCTCTCTTCGCTTATCCAGCTCCTCGAGCCGGGACAAAAGATCACGCACAGAGGTAATCTGCACCTCATCCAGCGATCCGGTCATCTCCTTCCGGTACCTGGAAATGAAGGGAATGGTGGCTCCTGATTTCAGCAAATTAATTGTTTGCTTCACATTGCCAACAGGAATCTCTGTTTGTTCAGCAATGGTTTTTGTATAGGTAAGGTCATTTTCTGCCATGTAGCTATCATTATTTTTCGGCCGAAGGAAAAAATATTCGTTTCTGCTTTGCACGCCCGAAACTGCGGCGGTGATAAGAACTCAGTCCATATTTGTCAATGGCGCGCCTGTGAATGGGCGTGGGGTAACCTTTATTGCGATCCCAGCCATACTGGGGGTAGATTTCGTGAAGTTCCTGCATATACTCATCCCTTGCCGTTTTTGCCAACACTGAGGCTGCAGCAACTGAAAGGTAGGTGGCATCCCCCTTAACCACACATTTATGGGGAACGTTTCTGTAGGGTTTAAAACGGTTCCCGTCCACGATGATCGCCTCCGGCTGGGGATCCAGTTTTTCCAGTGCCAGGTGCATGGCCAGGAAACTGGCCTGAAGGATATTCATGGTATCAATGGTGGCATGATCCACCACCCCGACTCCGAATGAGAGGCTGGTCGCAGTAATCAGGTCACGCATCTGCAAACGGGCCTGCACAGTCATTTGCTTGGAGTCATTCAGGCCGGCACGCAGCGCAGCATCAGGATACCGGGGAAGGATCACCGCAGCGGCCACAACTGGTCCGGCAAGGCATCCGCGGCCCGCTTCATCGCACCCGGCTTCCGGGAATGCTTCACTGAAAAACAGGGCTAAATTTGGATGAACAACTGTCATTGGGTTATTATACTGACTTCAGAATGCTCTCAAAAATCAACCGGCCGTCCTCATTGCCAAGTTCTTCGTCAGCAGCCCGTTCAGGATGAGGCATCATTCCAAACACATTGCGCGTTGCATTGCAAATGCCGGCAATGTTTTCCACTGAGCCGTTGGGGTTGGAGTCGGGTGTAACTTTCCCATTCTGATCACAATAGCGAAACAGCACCTGTTGGTTGTCATTCAGACCTTTCAGCCCTTCTTCATCAATAAAAAACTGTCCCTCTCCATGGGCAATGGGGATCTTCAGGGGTTCACCGGATTTTACGGCACGGGTCACAAGGCTATCAGAGGTTTCACTGCGGATGTAAGTATTGCGGCAGATAAAACGGTGATCAGGGTTGTGCAACAAAGCTCCCGGCAAAAGATGTGCTTCACACAGGATCTGAAATCCATTGCAAATCCCAAACACAAAACCGCCCTTTCGGGCAAAATCAATAACCTGATCCATAAGTGGAGAGAAACGCGCAATGGCTCCAGACCGCAGATAATCGCCATAAGAAAAGCCGCCGGGCAAAACGACAAAATCAACCCCCTGCAGGTCAGTGTCTTTGTGCCACAAAGCTACCACATCCCGGCCAAGTTTTTTCTTTAATACATAAATCATGTCATGGTCGCAGTTCGACCCCGGGAAAACCACTACTCCAAACTTCATATAAGGCTTTTTTATTGATGCGTGACAAAGGTACGCATTTGTCAAAAAATAAAGAATGCCGAAAACCGGCCCCCAAGGATAAGCAGGAATAAGATTGAAAAAACAGCTTCAGCAAGTTTTCTGTTGTGCATATCGGAGAAAAAAACCGCAAGGGCAATACTTAAGGGAATAATCAGCACACCATGATGAAGAAAAATATAATCCACGGTAACCAGGTAGGTCAGCACAGAAAACAGGAAAAACAAAGACAACACCCTTACACGCTTTCTTACCCTGATGGGTTTGTCGGCCATGTAAACCAGTTGCATGCGAAAAAAGGCAAACACTGACAGCAGCCCGAGTGCAATCGCAAAGGCCTGCTGATAGATATCAAGCGACTGCCTGAAAACCTCAAGTGGCTGCATGGAAATACTGACGGCATCAAGCTTTTCTCCGAGCATATCAAACATATAGTAGTATAACCCCAGGAAAAAAAACGGAATAAAATACCCCATCAGGGCCGCCAGCAAAGTGCGCAGGCTGACCGGAAAATACAGAAAAAGGGAAAAAATCAACAACAGTAACAGCGGCAAGGCCGGAAAGTAAAACAATCCGGCAACCGCCATCAGCAGCCCCACATTCAAAACCTCCATAATTGCCTGTCGTTCACGATATACCTTAAATATTTTGTTAAGGCCGATCAACAGGAATACATTGGCAAGCAACACAGGATGGAGCCCGATCATTCCGGGGGTACTGCTCATCAGTAAAATGTAAAGCAACCCAGGCAGGGCTGAAAAACGATCCGTCAGGCCTTTGGAGGTGGCAATGTGATTCAGAAAAAAAGCCTGACCCATCAGCAGAGCAAACGCCAGTACCATCGACCATAGCGGATAACCCGTAATCCATGGCACAAGAAGCTCATAAAAGGGAGCATTATCCTCAGCGATCCGGCCGGAAATTTCATGAGGGAACAAAAAACCCTGCATCCAGAAAAGAACCCCCAACAGGATCAACAATAATGGAGTGTGCCACTGTGCTTTTCTGAATGTGCGGATAAACATTGCTCAGGATGCTGATTATTTCAAAAGATCTTTTCCGATATCCCGGCGGTAATACTTTCCCTTAAAGTCAACAGTACGCGCATTGGCATATGAAACAGATTGTGCACTTTCCAGATCATCGGCCAAAGAGGTAACCGCTATCACACGTCCACCATTGGTTACCAGTTGATCATTCTCCGATTTAACGCCTGCATAAAACAGTTGGCAGCCGGAAACCTGATCTGTTCCTTCAATGGCATATCCTTTTTCATATGCAGCGGGGTAGCCGCCACTGGTGAGCATCACCGTCAGGGCATAACGAGGGGAAATTTCAGGGGCAAACTCCTTTAATGTGCCATTACAGACAGCCTGCAACAATTTCACCAGGTCAGATTCCAGGCGGGGGATGATGACTTCAGCTTCCGGATCTCCCAGACGCACGTTGTATTCAATAACATAGGGGCTTCCGTCAACCAACATCAGTCCGAAGAAGATAAACCCGCGATAATCTATCTTCTCTTTTCGGATTCCCTCAATGGTGGGCTTAATGATACGTTCTTCAATACGGTTCATCACCTCCGGTCCGGCAAAAGGCACCGGGCTTACTGCACCCATCCCACCGGTATTGGCACCTGTGTCATGATCTCCGACACGTTTGTAATCCCTGGCCGAAGGCAAAATCTGGTATGTTTCTCCGTCGGTAAGTACAAAGACCGACATTTCTCTCCCTTTAAGAAACTCTTCAATGACTACAGTACTTGAGGCTTCACCGAATTTTCCGTCGCGAAGCATTTCATCCAAAGTCTGTTCAGCTTCTTCGCGGGTTGCACAGATCACCACACCTTTTCCGGCAGCCAACCCGTCGGCCTTGAGCACGTATGGCGGAGAAAACCGCCCCAGAAATTCTCTGGCCTCAGCCGCCTGATCACGGTTAAATGCCCGGTAAGCTGCAGTAGGAATATGGTGCCGCTCCATGAAAGCCTTGGCAAAAGCCTTGCTCCCTTCGAGCCGGGCCCCTTCAGAGGAAGGCCCGACAAACATGACCCGCTTCAATTGCTCCTCTGAGGCAAAAAAATCTGCCAGCCCCTTTACAAGCGGCTCTTCGGGCCCCACCACCACCATTTCAACACCATGGGAGCGGACAAAACCACCCACCGCTTCCTTATCGTTTGGCTGCAAAGCCACATTCTCACCGCAGAGCGCCGTCCCTGCATTCCCGGGGGCAATATACAACTTCTCACAAAGGGGGCTCCGGGAAATTTTCCATGCAATGGCATGTTCACGACCACCGCCGCCTATCAACAAAATTCGCATAAACTAAGGTTCAGGTTCAATCAAAAGATACCGCCAAATTTACTTAAAAATAAGCGGATGAAAGAAGTTATTATTTGCTAATTTTGCGGATAACAGTACCCCACATACCTGCTATTTTATTAAGCTTTGATGCAAATGCAAACACAGATCCCTGTAAATATTTTTTCTGAGATCGGCGACCTGGAAGGAGTAATCATTCATTCACCAGGGCCGGAAGTGGAAAACATGACACCGGAAAATGCGGAAAGGGCTCTTTACAGCGACATCCTGAACTTATCGGTGGCCGGAAAAGAATATGAGCAATTCAGAGGAATTCTTCAAAAAACCACACGGACTTTTGAGGTCAGGGAACTGCTGGCCCATATTCTGGGCATCGAAGAAGCCAGAAAGGACCTGATAAGGAAAATATGCTTTAATGAAAGTGCCGGGTTTATTTGTGAGGATTTGTTGCAGATGGAAAATCACGCATTGGCCAAAGCCCTCATTGAAGGAGTACTGATCCGGAAAAATTCACTGACCAACTTTCTGAGCAAAGAGCGCTTCGCCTTAAGACCACTTCACAACTTTTTCTTCACCAGGGATGCAGCCGTTTCCATTTACAACAATGTTCTTGTAGGAGCCATGGCTTCACCCGTCAGGTTAAGGGAAAGCCTGATCATGGAAGCCATTTTCAATCATCATCCTGTGTTGAAAACCAGAACCATCAACCCGAACCCTTCGCCGGCCAAAGACCTTAAAGACTCCGGCATTGCCATTGAGGGTGGTGATGTGTTGATAGCCAGAGAAGACATTCTCATTTGCGGCATCGGCTCCCGGACAAGTACACAGGGTATTGATTTTCTCATAGACGACCTGAAGCAAACAGGAAAAACACAGCACATTCTGGTCCAGGAACTTCCGCTCACTCCGGAATCCTTTATTCACCTCGACATGGTATTCACCTTGCTGGACAGGGACATATGCATGATTTATGATCCCATTATCATGAAAATGAATAAATACCAGACGGTGCATATCTGCCTTGAAGGAGGCGAGGTAAAGTTTATCAGGGAAATAAAAAACCTGCCGGAAGGGCTGAAAAAACTTGGCATGGATCTCCAAACTGTTTACTGTGGAGGCAACGACGACCAATGGATTCAGGAAAGGGAGCAATGGCACAGTGGCGCCAACTTTTTTTCAACCGGCCCCGGCCGGATCATCGGGTATGCCAGAAACACCCATACACTGAATGCCTTAAATCAGGCAGGATTTGCCATTTTGAATGCCCGCGACATCCTGGAGGGGAAGGTTGACCTGAAGGACTACACCCGTTATGTGGCCGCCATAGAAGGATCCGAATTACCAAGAGGTGGCGGGGGTGCCCGTTGCATGACCATGCCCGTTAGCAGAAAACCCATCAGTTAAGTTTATTTACGATGCATAAACAAACATCCAATTACCTGATATTGCTGGCTGCCATCCTTGCCTTTTCGGCCTGCACCCGGCCCCTGCCATCAGACATTAACCTGGAGCAGGCACACAATCCCGAAGGACAAAAGATCATAACGCCCGGTATGGGTACAATAGGTATTATTGATGAAGGCCGGGTCATGGTTTACTATCGGGATCAAAGTGGAGAGTGGGTGCCTGATGAAGCCTCCACATTCACCATTCCGGAACCCAACAACGGGGTACTGGCCATGGGCATGGGAACCATCGGTGTGTTGCAGCATGACACCATCAACTTTTTCCGTTTAGACAGTGAGGACATTTGGAGAAAAGAACCCCATATCTCTTTTGAACTCCCCGGTGACTTTGACAGGTTAATGGCCATGAAAATGCCCTGGGATCTCGGATCGGTCGGCATAGAAAAAGACGGCGTAATAGAGTTCTATTCGTTTTATGATGAAGATTGGCAGCACGATACCACTGCCACGTTCCGGATCCCTTCGGGCATCACGGGATGTTACCCCATGGGAGACATGACCATGATCGTTTCGGACAATGAAAAACTCGGGATGTACTTTCTCGGACCGGAAAATGGGTGGGAGTTCATGGATCACGATGCTTTTGTGCTGTCACTTCCGGAAAATCATACAGCCATCATGCCGCATGAGCGCAGGCAGGTTGCCCTGAGGAAAAATGATACGCTTCATTTTTATATGCTTGATCTGGAAAATGACAGGTGGGTCATACTGGAAGACCTAGAATTCAGGCTGCCGGTCTGATACTTCTTCGCGGCTTTCCTCCAGTGCCTCCGCCAGAAAGTGACTGGTATAGCCTTTCCCGGATGCAGCCACTGATTCCGGAGTTCCTTCTGCAATGATAAGGCCACCCTTCCTTCCCCCTTCAGGCCCAAGGTCAATGATGTGATCCGCCACTTTCACCACATCCATGTTGTGTTCAATCACCAGCACGGTATTCCCCCTGTCGGTGAGCCGGCTGAGCACCTCCATCAGAACCCGAATATCTTCAAAATGCAGACCCGTGGTAGGCTCATCCAGGATGTACAGTGTTTTACCCGTATCGCGGCGCGACAACTCCGATGCAAGCTTAACCCGCTGGGCTTCTCCGCCCGAAAGCGTGGTGCTGCTTTGCCCCAGTGTCACATAACCCAGCCCGACATCATTCAGTGTTTTGAGTCTGGATACGATGGAGGGGATATGCTCAAAAAAGTGGATTGCCTGGCTGATGGACATATCCAGTACATCATTGATGCTTTTCCCTTTGTATCTGACTTCCAGAGTTTCCCTGTTGTATCGCTTACCCTGACAGGTTTCGCAGTGCACATGCACGTCGGGCAGGAAATTCATCTCTATTACGCGTACCCCTCCACCCTGGCAGGTTTCGCAACGTCCTCCTTTTACATTAAAGGAAAACCGTCCGGGCTTATACCCCCGCACCTGCGATTCGGGCAATGCGGCAAATAGTTTGCGAATGTCATCAAACACCTTGGTATAAGTGGCCGGGTTAGACCTCGGAGTACGCCCGATGGGCGACTGATCCACCTCAATGACTTTGTCCAGGTAATCAAGCCCTTCAATGCTATTGTGAGGAAGTGCTTGTTTTTCCGACCTGAAATAATGATTGCTGAGAACAGGATACAGTGTTTCATTGATAACTGATGATTTTCCGCTTCCGGATACCCCCGTTACACAGATCAGCTTTCCAAGTGGAAGGGTCAGGTCAATTTTTCGCAGGTTATGCCCTTGCGCCCCACGCAAAATAAGATGTTGTCCACTCCCCTTCCTTCGCCTGAGCGGAAGCGGGATCTCCTTTTCACCGTTAAGGTAAGAGGCAGTTATGGATTTGTACTGCATCAACTGAAGCGGGGTTCCTTTTGCCACCACTTTACCTCCGTTCAGCCCGGCTCCGGGACCCATATCCACCACATGGTCGGCCGAAAGGATCATGTCACGATCATGCTCCACCACAATCACCGAATTTCCTATATCACGCAATTCTTTCAGGGCCCCGATTAACCGCTGATTGTCACGCTGATGCAAGCCGATACTGGGTTCATCCAGGATGTACAGCACCCCCGTCAGCTGTGAACCGATCTGTGTAGCCAGCCGGATACGCTGGCTTTCGCCCCCGGAAAGGCTCCTGGCCGGTCGATTCAGTGACAGGTACTCAAGCCCCACATCCAGCAGAAACCCAAGGCGCACACTCAATTCCCGAAGGATCTCGAGGGCGATCCGGCGGCGTCTTTCATCAAGACGATCCGGCAGTCGGTCTACTGCCCCCTTCAACTGCGACAGATCCATCTCCGCATAATCTCCGATATTTTTGTCATCCACAAAAAAGTGTAAAGACTCCTTCTGCAGGCGTTTTCCATGACATGAAGGACAGGCCTTTTGCCGCATAAAGCCGGAGGCCCACCGGCGCAAAGCCCCCGAGGGGCTGTCTTCATACTGGCTGCGAATAAAATGGACAATGCCCTCAAAATTCAACGAATAGGTGCTGGTCACACCCAATCTTTCATGTTTGACCCGGAATACTTCGTCCGACCCGTATAAAATGGTGTGAATGGCTTCATCACTCAGCTTTTTCAGCGGGGTATCAAGGTCAAACCCATACTTCAGCCCGATCGCCTCCAGCTGACCGGTAATCCAGGCATTCTTTGACTTTGCCACCGGAGCAATGCCACCACGGTTGATCGACAAGGATGGATCCGGAATGATTTTTGACACATCCATTTCACTGACAGTTCCCAGCCCGTTACACTCTTTGCATGCCCCATAGGGCGAATTGAATGAAAACGTATTGGGTTCCGGATCCTTATAGGCAATTCCGGATTGCGGACACATGAGGTTTCTGCTGAAATGGTGTACGCTGCCATCTTCCTCATCCACCACCATGACCATCCCCTTTCCGTATTTCATGGCGGTTTGCAGGGATGCAGCCAGTTGTTTGCTGCGTGCCGGGTCAACAATGACTTTGTCAACCACAGTTTCAATGTCATGCACCTTGTAGCGGTCGAGTTTCATGTGGGGAGCCAGCTCCCGGATCTCCCCGTCGATGCGGACCCGCAGAAACCCCTGCTTTCGCACCTGTTCGAACAATTCCCGGTAATGGCCTTTGCGTCCTTTCACCAATGGTGCCAGCAGCAGCACGCGCTTGCCGCTGAATCGTTCAATCAGCAGGTCACGGATCTGTTCCTCGGTGTATTTCACCATTTTGTCCCCTGTCATCCAGGAACGGGCTTCCCCGGCCCGGGCAAAAAGCAATCTCAGAAAATCATAGATCTCTGTAATGGTTCCGACGGTAGACCGGGGATTGCGTCCGGAAGACTTTTGCTCGATGCTGATCACCGGACTAAGGCCTGTGATCTTATCCAAATCGGGCCTTTCCAGAGCTCCGAGAAACTGCCTGGCATACGCGGAAAATGTTTCAATGTATCGTCGCTGCCCCTCGGCATATATGGTGTCGAAGGCCAGAGATGACTTACCGCTTCCACTCAACCCTGTAATGACCGTAAGCTTATGACGGGGGATCAACACGTCAATGTCTTTCAGGTTGTGCTCACGGGCTCCGTAAACCTCCAGATTTTCGCTATATGTCTTAATATCAGTATCCTGCATTAAACTCCTCCCAAAAAACCAATCTGCAAAGATACGGGAATTTTTTGGGAAATCTGGGGCTACTGGTTGTTGGTTAGTTGGTTAGTTGGTTGTTGGTTCTCATGGGCCATGGGTTGGGGAAGATGCCGATGGCCAGGTAAATGGCCCGGGCGGTTGTTGGTTGTTGGTTCTCAGGGGCAGAGAGAGTGGAAAGACTAACGGACTGGTAAACGGCCAGACAGGTTGTTGGATCCCGAAGGGATCACACGTTACTAACAGGGTGCGCAGCACCCGCCAACCAACAACCACCTCGCCCGTTTACCCGACCATGGGCAGCATTTCCAGCACTTAGCCCATGAGAACCAACAACTATCTACCCTCTACCTTCGAGCTTCGAGCTTCCAGCTTCTTTCCCCTCCTTCTTTCCATATAATTTCCTATTTTTGATCAATACATATCAATCAATAAAACCTTCACCCATGAAAGGCATCATTCTGGCGGGCGGATCAGGCACACGACTTTACCCCATCACATTGGCCATGAGCAAACAACTCATGCCGGTCTATGACAAACCCATGATCTATTACCCGCTTTC
>PWGY01000163.1 GCA_003554665.1 Bacteroidales bacterium
CTGCCTACAATGAAAGGCGTGATCAATGTGAGGAAGGCGTTCGCATGTTGGCCCGTGAGTTTTCTGAAGTCAGGAGCTTACGGGATGTCAGTCCGGATATGCTGCGAACGGTTGGCAAAAAGCTGGATCCGGTAATATTGAAGCGCTGTGAATATGTCACCGAGGAAAATGAAAGGGTGATCGGGGCATGCAGCGCCCTTGAAAAGGGAGATCCGGCCCAGACCGGGGAGTTCATGTGGAGCTCCCATGAGGGACTCCGGGATAAATATGAAGTAAGCTGCGAAGAGCTTGACTTTCTGGTTGATACTGCAAGAACCATTCCCGGTGTCAAGGGGGCCAGGATGATGGGAGGCGGGTTTGGAGGCTGCACCATCAACCTGCTGGAAACACGGCATGTGGAATCATTCAAAGAGATTGGTTCAGAAAAATTTTTTGAACAGTTTAAAACCCGCCCGGAATATTATGAGGTTAGCATTGCAGAAGGGGCCGGTATACTATCAGAATAAGATACACAAAGTTCAGAGCGGAAAACCCAACATCAACGTTTAAGCTAACACATCCTATGCAAACCCTTCAAAAAACCAACCAGATACTTATTTTTGTTTTTGTTCTTTTTATTCTGCTGTATTTTGGATCCTCTTTTCTGGTTCCCCTGGTTTTCGGGGTTTTCTTTGCATCATTGATGACTCCGTTTGCCAATATCCTTGAGCAGATCAAAATACCCCGTGTGTTATCTTCATTGGCTTCCACCCTGATTATTTTCTTTGCTGTGGGAAGCATTTTATACTTGCTGATGAAACAGATCGGCATTTTTGTCTCGGATATATCGCTGGTCAGGGAGGATGCACAGGTATTTATTGAGGACATTCAAAACCGGATCACCGATGCCACCGGCCTCACACTGGAAAGACAAAGTGAAATCTGGGAAACCAGATCGGCAGGTATTATCAGCTGGATTGAGCATGGCCTCACCGGATTTTTGGGGAATATTTTCAATACCCTGGCAGGCTTTTTACTGGCCCTGGTTTATATGTTTCTGCTTTTGCATTACAGAAATAAGTTTTTACAATTTGTCATGAGCTACACGGCCAGTGAAAAGCAGGAAGAAACACAGCAGATACTGGTCAAAATCAGCAGGGTGGTTCACCATTATTTATGGGGAAGGGCAAAGGTTATGGCACTGCTGGGGATTATGTATTATATTACCTTTTTGATCTTCGACATCCCCTATGCCGGATTTTTAACAATTTTCGGAGCTTTAATCACAATAATCCCTTATCTGGGACCTTTTCTGAGCGGTATTCTCCCCATAATTTTTGGAATAATCTACCTGCCTGAATTGCCCATTATTTTATTGTTTACCTTCATTGTCATGACCGAACAAATGATTGAAAGCTACGTGTTTGAACCACTCGTCATCGGAAAGGAAGTCAAAATCAACCCACTCTTTGTCATTGTTGCCATTTTACTGGGTGGTATGATCTGGGGTTTGGCAGGAATGATCCTTTTTGTGCCTGGGTTTGCCATCCTCAAAATCATTTCCGGCCATACACCCGGCCTCCAACCCATTGGCTCCCTGCTTGGACCCTCACCACGGTCTTCACCAAAGGATTAAAAATACCTTATGCATCAGTGAGACCACTCCAAAACCACATATTGCCATCACTCCTCCTGCACCAAACCAGGCATTATTGAGACTTAATGTGCCACTTAAAATGATCAGAAAGAATAAAAACAAAACCCTTTCAAAGTATGAAGAAGCATCTGTTAATCATGATCATAGGGTTTGTATTTCTCTGGAACTCCGGTTACATTGCTGCAGAGATCGGCTTATCCTATTCACGGCCGTTTAACCAGCTTTTTTGGCGATACCTGAGCCTGACACTGATTATTTTGGTTTATCTGCTGGTAATGAGACGGTTCCGCTACCCCGGGTGGCCGGCATCTGCTCAAAATATGCTGGTTGGAGTACTTGCCCATGGAGGTTGGCTGAGCTGTGTTTTGCTGGCACAGAATTATGGCGTACCGTCAGGGGTGGTTGCACTTGTGGTTGCCTTACAGCCAATGGCGACCGCTGCCTTTTCCGGACTGGCAGTGGGTGAACCAACCCCTCCCTTCAGGTGGATCGGTTTGCTGGTCGGGTTTTCAGGAGTTATCCTGACCGTTGTTTTTCGAATGGACTTTGGAAGTCCTGCATCCATATTTGCCTTTTTAATCCCCCTTGGCTCCGTAATCTCCATCACAGTTGCCAGCCTGATCCAGCGACGAATGGAGATTAAACAGACGTCCGCCCGGCTTCCGTCAGACCTTTCCCTTTTTTACCAATGCCTGGCCACCACCCTCGCAGTTGCATTACCCGCTCTTTTGTTTGAGGACTCAACCATACAATGGGAAAACACATTTATTATTTCGTTGCTGTGGCTTGTTATTGCTGTTTCCATGGGCGCCTACGCTTTAATGTGGAAATTGATTGAAAAAATAGACGCCACCCGTGTGGCAAGCCTGTTTTACCTGGGACCTCCTGTTACCATGTTAATGGCCTGGATTGCTTTTGGCGATAGGGTAATGTTTACGGATATCGCAGGACTGGCGGTGGTCCTTGCAGGTGTCCTGATCACACAGATAAAACCAGGATCCCGGTCATAAAAACCCTTTATTTCCCTGGTAAGCCAACAATCCTGTCATAAAAACCCTTCATTTCCCTGGTAAGCCAACAGTCCCGTAATAAAAAAACCCCCTTGAAAAACAAGGGGGTTAAAACAAGGTGGAGGTCTCGAGCGGATTCGAACCGCTGTAAATGGTTTTGCAGACCACCGCCTAGCCACTCGGCCACGAGACCTTTTGTTTAAAGTGCTGCAAAGATAATGATATCGGCAAAACCCACA
>PWGY01000116.1 GCA_003554665.1 Bacteroidales bacterium
TCTTCTTAAATTATTGGTTATCCGCTTTTTGTCAGCGGCGGATTTTGTGCCCTTTCAATGCGTAATACAACAGGTATGCATAACAAGGCATCATGATCCAGTAGGCATTCTGATAATTTTTTACAGACTCGGTTCCTGTGATGTTCTGACTCAGATCCACCAGGTTGCCAAACAACAGCGGTATGATGGCTCCGCCAACAATACCCATTACCAGGATTGAGGAGCCTGCTTTGGTAAACCGGCCCAGATCTGCAAGTGCAAGGGGCCAGATAGCCGGCCACATGAGTGCGTTCGAAAAACTGACAAGAAGCAGTCCGTAGAATGCGTAGGTGATCGGAGCTGTTACCAGCAGCAGGGTGGATAAAATACCCAGGACAGAGAAAATGATCATGGCCTGCGTCTGGTTCATGTATTTTGGAATGGCTACCACCCCGACAAGGTAACCCATCACAAGGCCGGCCGTCACATAAATGGAATACCGCTCAAGGTTGGGGACATCTCCGAATGAAACCTTTGCAAAGTCAATGGCCGATGCCATGGGTAGAGTCTCAATACCTACATAAATAAAGAGTGCCAGGGCCCCTAACAACAGGTGGGGAAATTGCAGAATGCTGGTTTTGTTTTTAGAATAGGAAGTGTCTGCTTCAGACTCATCGTCCATGACATCTTCTCCTTCAGCAACCACTTCCGGCAGCGGGGCAAAGTAAATGCCGATGCCCAGAACCGTCAAAATTCCGGCCACCAGGTAGAATGGCAGGATCACATCGTCGAGCCTGACCTCCTGCAAATCTATGAATATACCCAGGAACAGGGGTGCGAGCCACCATGCAAGCTTGTTCATGATTCCCATCATGCTCATCCGCTTTGCGGCACTTTCGATGGGCCCGAGGATGGTTACATAAGGGTTTACCGAGGCTTGCAGTAAGGTGTTCCCGATTCCGCCGATAAAGAGGGCGATCAGAAAAAGGGGGAAGCTTACCATGGTGGCTGATGGTACGAAGACCAGCATCCCCACGGCCATAATCAGAAATGAGGTTACCATGGATTTCCGGTAACCGATTTTATGAATCACCCATGAAGAGGGCCGGCCGAAAATGACAAAGGCAGAAAAGATGGCGAATGTCACCAGGTAAGCCTGGCCGGTACTCAGGTCAAATGCAGAGCGAAGTGCAGGGGTCAGAAATCCGCTGATCCCTATCCCGAAGCCGATGACGAAAAACATCATGCCAAGGATGATCAGGGGGATAATGTATCTGTTTTGCTTTGATCCGGTTGGTTTATTCATTTCAAAATCTTGTTAAAAGGTTAATAATGCCGAAATATAGCACATTATTAAAAGCATAGAAAGACCGGTGTGCGGTTTCATGTGTTGAACCGCACACCGATCCTTATTTGGTTTACGGATTATTCACCAGGTTGGGTTGTGCCAGCAACTGGGGTTCCGGAATAAATTCCACGACCCTTGGGTGCGTTGGCGGCACGGTCATTACGGCTTCTCCGCGGTCATGTGTGCCGGGATATCTCCTGTCCAGGGTTTTGTCGTTTCGGAAAATGTCATACCGGCGGTGGGACTCGTAGGCCAGTTCCAGCCTTCTTTCTTCCAGTACAATGTCCAGAACGGTTTTGTCTCCGGGCACTTCGATATCTATACCGTAAAGCGGAATTCCTGCCCGCTCGCGGATCACGTTCACATCGTCAAGTGCAGCAGATTCGTTGCCCATTTTTGCATGGGCTTCGGCGCGGTTGAGGTACATTTCAGCCAGGCGGGAAATAACCGGGGACCAAAGTTGCGGCTGTCCGCCCTGGTTTGAGCACTTCAGCACATAATACTGCGGATAGCCGTTTCGTGTCTCCATTCTTGGTTTGAGTTCCACGTAGGTTTTGTCTCCGTTCACATAAATGTAATACAGTGTATCACCATTGTCTTCTTCGGTTTCCACAGGGTGGGTTTGTCCTCCTGTTTCGTATTCCCATACACCCTCTTCATTCTGGTACACATCATGGGTCTCAAACATCTGGCTTCCCTGGGCTTCATCGGTTTCACGGATGTATTTGATCCACATCAGCGGGTTGCCTTCGTCATCTTCGCCCACCAGCTGAGGTTCAATGAATTCGTTCCGGAGATCTTCCGGGTGCTTGCCGAGCAGTTCCCTGTAGGGCCTGGAGGCATACATTTCACCCCAGCCAACACCGTCTATTCTCGCATACATTCCGCCAACAGCAAAGAAGCCATAGTCGTCTTCATCCTCAAGAGAGCGGCAGGCAAAAATGGTCTCGGAATTCTCCTCGGGTACGAAAGTGGGGTACCTGGCAAAGTCATCACCCTGCAGGAGGGAGAATTCGCCGGAATCAATCACCTTGCCGGCATAATGGGCCGCATTCTCATTGTCTTCCATGTAGAGAAATACTCTTGACAACAGTGCCCACGCTGCTTCCTGTGAGGCAAAAATGCCCGTTTCGGAACTGGGTCTGTTATATTCAGCCATCATTTCAGCTGCGTCCTTCAGGTCCTGTACGATCAGTTCGTAGTTTTCTGCAACTGTCGCCCTGGGCGGGATGTTGTCGCGGTCTGCGTCGGTTTTCAGTGGCACACCCGGATTGTTTTGAGGATCCTGGGTGTATGGCCTTCCCCAAATGTTGGTTAGGGTAAAATAGAAAAACGCCCGCAGGTAATAGTTCTCCCCGATAATGTGATCCATTCGTGGGGTTTCTCCCCTTTCTGCATACTCAATGATTTTGTTGCAGTTGATGATGCCCCTGTATGAGTCAACCCACAAGTCATTCAGGTGATGGTTGTTGGGTACATGCTGAAAGTTATACATGAAATAGAGGTGGTCGGTGGTTGCGCCGCTAAGGGCAATATTGTCGCCACCATATTCA
>PWGY01000147.1 GCA_003554665.1 Bacteroidales bacterium
AAAAGATTTTTTGTAGTTTTGCCACACGTTTTGCCCAGGTGGTGAAATTGGTAGACACGCTACTTTGAGGGGGTAGTGGCCGCAAGGCCGTGCAAGTTCGAATCTTGTCCTGGGCACTACCAAGCAGAACGCTCATTAACTTAATGATAACAACAGATTAATGCCCGGATGGCGAAATTGGTAGACGCGCTAGTTTCAGGGACTAGTGATGGTAACATCGTGCAGGTTCGAGTCCTGCTCCGGGCACTTAAGGGTCATTCCTCTTTTTTGGGAATGACCTTTTTTTGTTTTGCAGGTACTTATGCTCCGGACGCTCATGGGGCCCTGCATATTTGTTAGCCGGCGCTTATGCTCCGGACGCTCTTTAGATTCTGCATAATAGTTTGCCGGCAATAACAAGGCAGGTTCACCGGATCATTTCGGGGTTTTTGGGATGCTTTTATGGTAAAAAAACGCGTCTGAACCCGGAAGAATCGTTTTTTTTGCCTAATATAGCAGCCGAATATCAATCTCCTTTTAATTTAAATTTTAATCTATGTGTTTTCTTAAAAAATCAGCACTTTTATTTGTTTTGATGGCTGGACTGTTACTTTCGGGTAACATTTTTGCACAAAATGAGCCTATAACGGAAAGCAATTACCGTTTGGCCGAGCGTTTTTCACCGACAAAAATCAACCGTATGGTTTTCAGTACTGCGGTTTCTCCGAACTGGATGAAGACCGGGGACAAGTTCTGGTATGATTACCGGACTTCTGAAGGGACTTTTTATTACCTGGTTGATCTGGAGGAGGAAACCAAAGAGCCTTTATTTGACAACCATGAAATGGCCAGGCAACTGACAATGATTACCACTGATCCTTATGATCATCAGAACCTCCCCAGGATTCGCCCGGAATTCATCAGGGATGACCAGTACTTTCGTTTTACTGTGACCAGCCGGCAGATTATGGAAGTGGAAGAAGATGAAGAAGAAAATGGCGAGGAAGAGAATGATATGGAAAATGACGGGGAAACTGAAGAGGAGGAAGACGATCGTCCCCGCCCTACACAGGAGCAGGAGAAAGAATTCAGGCTTGAGTACAATTTGGCCACAGGCGAGTTGTATGAAGTGGAAGAAGAAGATGAGCCTGAACCTGCCAGTTGGGCCAATGTTTCGCCAGACAGCACCTATGTGGTATTCGCCCGTGATTTCAACCTGTTTTGGATGGACAAGGAAAACTACCTGAAAGCCCTGGAGGATGAAAATGATACCACAATAGTGGAGCATCAGCTTACCACTGAAGGTGAGATGTATTATGCTTTTGGTGGTGGTTACATCCCCGAAATGAATGATGACAAAGAAAAAATTGAGGAAGAGCGTGAAAAGCGCAGGGGTGCCAATATTACCTGGTCTCCCGATTCGCGTCGTTTTGCTCTCACGCGTAATGATACCAGGGAGATCAAGTTTTTGTGGGTGATCAATTCCCTGTCAGAACCCCGTCCGGAGTTGCAAAGCTATAAATACCAGATGCCGGGTGAAGAACAGCCTGCTGAGTCTGAATTATGGGTGTTTGATATGGAAGAGCAAACAGGGGATACAATCCCTGTGGCAGCATTCAAGAATCAGACCATTTCGATTCCGACAATGCCCCGTTCAAACAAAGAGCAGCTGGAAGATCATACCCCGGCCACATGGCTGGCTCCTGAATCGGATCAGCTTTATTTTACACGTATCAGCCGGGATCTGAAACGCTATGATGTGTGCCGGGTGGATCTTGAAAACAACGAGGTGGATGTATTGATTAAAGAACGGATGAATACCTATGTGGATACCCGTGCGCCACATCTGATTCGCAGTACCGGTGAGATCATTCAGTGGTCGGAGCGTGACGGATGGGCCCATTTTTACCTGTATGATTCAGACGGCAATATGCAGCAGCAGATCACCACAGGCCCATGGCATGCCAACCGTATTTTGAAAGTGGATGAAAGAAACCGCGTGATGTATTTTGTGGCCATGGGCCGCGAAGAAGGGGAGAACCCCTATTACGGGCACACCTACCGTGTGAACCTTGATGGTACCGGGTTGCGTTTGCTGAACCCGGGGAATTATGACCACATGTCCGTTATGAGCGATTCTTATAACTACTTTGTGAATAACTATTCAAGAGTTGATGCTGTGCCTCGCTCAGAGATCAGGAACAATCGCGGTGAACTTGTGATGGAGTTGGAAACTGCTGATCTGTCGAATCTTAAAAATGCGGGATATCAGTTTCCAAGGCCATATTCCGTGAAAGCAGCCGACGGGGTGACTGATCTTTACGGTGTGATGTACAAACCTTTTGATTTTGATCCAGATAAGAAGTATCCGATTATTTTGTACGTATATCCGGGCCCCCAGACTGAAGCGGTCAATACGAGGTTTTCTCCTGCCATGGATCGTACAGATCGCCTGGCTCAGCTAGGATTTATCGTTGTAAGTATTGGTAACCGTGGAGGTCATCCAAACCGCTCGAAATGGTACCATAACTATGGGTATGGTGATCTGCGTGATTACGGCCTTGCTGATAAAAAGTATGCGACAGAACAGCTGGCTGACAGGTATGACTTTATAGACATTGACAAAGTTGGCATTTTCGGCCATTCAGGTGGTGGGTTTATGTCTACAGCAGCCATGCTGCAGTACCCTGACTTTTTTAAGGTAGCAGTTTCGAGTGCCGGCAATCATGAAAACAATATTTACAACCGCTGGTGGAGTGAAAAGCACCACGGGGTAAAGGAGATTGTGAACAACGAAGGAGAGGTGAAGTTTGTGTATGACATCGAAACCAACTCCGAGCTGGCAAATAACCTTAAAGGAAAACTCCTGCTGACCACAGGTGACCGTGACAATAACGTGAACCCGGCGAATACTTACCGCATGGCGGATGCACTGATTCAGGCAAATAAACGATTTGATATGTTTATTTTTACCGGACAACGACATGCCTACGGGCCTTATAATGAATATAACTTCTGGCTTACAGCTGATTATTTTGCCAAGCATTTGATCGGTGACTGGTCCATTTCTACCGACATTTTTGAAATGCGCCGTGAACATAAGATGAGCCCAAGCAGAATGCGCAACCGGTAAATTGTCGCTAAAATTCCGGCCTGTTGCCGGTGCGGCCCCAAAAATGATGATGCGATGAAAGAAATTGATCCAAAAATTCTTGAAAGAGCCCGGACATGGCTTACCGAAAGTTTTGACCATGAAACAAGACGGGAAGTCAAAAAAATGATGGATGAAGATCCGAAGGCACTTGAAGATGCTTTTTACCGTCACCTGGAATTTGGTACGGGCGGATTACGTGGCATCATGGGTGTGGGTACCAACCGTATGAACAGATATACGGTTGGTATGGCCACACAGGGGCTGGCCAATTACCTGCATCAGGAATATCCCGGCAAAGACCTGCATGTGGCCATTGCCTTTGACTGCCGGCACAACAGTGATTATTTTGCTCATGTGACAGCGGAAGTTTTGTCTGCCAATGGTATTGGTGTATATCTGTTTGATAAACTGCGTCCGGTTCCGCTTTTATCTTTTACCGTGCGGGAATTAAAATGTCAGGCAGGAATTGCAATTACCGCATCCCACAATCCGAAAGAATACAACGGGTACAAGGTTTATGGAGAAGATGGCGGCCAGCTGGTGCCACCCCATGACAAAAATGTGATCCGGGAAGTGGAAAAGATCACAGTGGATCAGATCCGTTTCAGTGCAAAAGAAGCAAAGATCAAAATCCTCAATGATCCTTTTGACCAGATCTACCTGGAAAGACTGCGGTCATTGTCTTTGCTGTCCGATTTGGTAAAGCGGCACAAGGATCTGCGTATTGTTTTTACCCCCATTCACGGGGCAACTGTCAATCTCGTTCCTGCGGCACTTAAAGCCTTTGGTTTCCAGAGGGTTTACAATGTGCCTGAGCAGGATGAAACTGACGGGGATTTCCCGACAGTTGCTTCACCCAATCCCGAAGAAGCAGCTGCCTTTAAGATGGCCCTTGACAGGGCTGGTAGTGTGAATGCCGATCTGGTAATGGCAACCGATCCTGACGGAGATCGCCTTGGCGTTGCGACAAGAGATCGGTCAGGTAACTTTGTGTTGCTCAATGGAAACCAGATGGCCACCATTCTGACCTACTATGTACTCAGGCAGATGAAAGAACAGGGTCGGCTTGCTTCCGGTGATTATATTGTCAAAACCATTGTAACCACGGAATTGCTTTCGGAAATTGCCGCTTCTTTTGAAGTGGAGTCTGTAAATGTGCTGACAGGCTTTAAGTACATAGCTGAAGTGATCAGGCAACGTGAAGGGAAGCAGCGCTTTCTTTGTGGTGGTGAGGAAAGTTACGGCTTTCTGGTGGGGGATCTTGTGCGCGACAAAGATGCCGTTATTGCCTGTTGCATGATTGCAGAGGCTGCTGCCTGGGCCCGTGAAAACGGAATGGAGCTTTATGAACTTTTGGTGGAAATTTACAAAAAATACGGCTTGTGGGTTGAGAACTTGTTATCAATAACAAGGAAGGGAGTTGAAGGTGCTGAGGAGATTCGTGAAATGATGGATGACTACCGTAACAATCCGCCGGAAAGTTTGGACGGCAAGGCCCTGGCCCGTGTGCTGGATTACCAGGCAGGGACAGACAGGGATGTTTTTGCCAACGAAATCTCACCCATTGAGCTTCCAAAATCCAATGTGCTGCAGTTTATCCTTGAGGATGGCAGCCGCATTACCATGCGACCTTCAGGTACTGAACCAAAAATAAAATTTTACTTTGGTTGTCCTTCCTCTTTTGAGGATTCAGAGGATTATGAAGGGATGCGCGCCGGATTGCTCGATCGTATTGAAAGAATTAAAAAAGAGATGAAGCTGGACAAAGGTTAAACTTACCTGAACCGGCTTCTTTGCTCCCGGAGCCGTTGAATGTTTTCCGGGTCGTCCGGGTCTTCCCGGTAATCCAGGTAGGCTTCAATGAATTCCGGGTGATCGCTGAACAGGATGTCCAGCCTGTCTTCCACAGGAGGCGCCCAAAGGATCAAAAGGATCACTATGAGTCCGGCTGCCCGGTGGTACATCCGCGTGCAAAAAGGGTCATGCTTTTTCCTGATGTATTGAATCCCGATCACTGTTCCGGTGAATAGTGCCAGAAGAATCAAGGCAGATGACAGCATAAACTGCATCCCCGGATAGAAGAAGAACCCGAACAAAACGGCGATCAATGCATAAGATGAGATGATTCCCATAAGTATGGGGGGAATGATCCGGAAGGGTGTCATTGATTGCCGGATCTCCGTGTAAAGAAGCTGAAGGGGCTGGATCTTGTTGAAAATAAAGAAGCCAAACCACAGGTAATATATGGCCAGCAGGGTGGTGGTAACCAGCAGGGCATAATTCAGCACCGGTCCCAGGAAAATCCTCAGGATCCAAACGGCAATTACTGTTACCGCTCCTGCCTTCTCCAGTTTATTGATCAGGGTATCTTTTTGCTTCATAATTGATCATGCTTACACAATGTTAACTTCGGGCTCCAGTATGACCCCGAAATGTTCTTTTACTGAATCCTGTATCTGGTCTGCCAGGTTCAGAATGTCGGTGCCTGTGGCTTTTCCGTGGTTGATCAGGACCAGGGCTTGTTTAGGATGAACACCGGCATCTCCGTGCCTGTGACCCTTCCAGCCTGCCTGGTCTATCAGCCATCCGGCTGCCAGTTTTATGCCACCGTTCCCTGGATATGCAACGATGTCAGGGTGAGTGTTTTTTAGTTGGTGATAAACATGCTCTGCAACCACAGGATTTTTAAAAAAGCTTCCTGCATTGCCGGTAACTTCCGGATCCGGCAACTTACTTTCTCTTATTTTGCAAACGGCAGCCCTGACATCAGCAATGCCGGGGTTGCTGCAGCCCATGTTTCTCAACTCTTTTTCAAGGCCTCCGTAATCAGTTCGGATTACCGGGTTTTTTTCAAGGCAAAAGGTGACTGACAGAATGATGTATTTATCTTTGCCTTCTTGCTTGAAAAAGCTGTTTCGATAATCAAAACGACAGGCTGACCGGTTGAATGTTCTGATTCTGCCACTTTCTTTGCACCATGCTTCCAGGCTGTGGAAATGATCTTTGAGTTCTGTTCCGTAGGCACCAATGTTTTGAATCGGACTGCTCCCGGTCTGGCCTGGTATCAGTGAAAGGTTTTCCAGACCACCCCATCCGTTGTTTACACAAAATGCTACCATTTCGTCCCATGGCTCACCTGCTGCAGCTTCCAGGAAAATATTTTTTGGATCCTCTGCCACGATCTTTTTCCCTCTGAGATCCATATGCAATACTGTGCCGTCGTAATCACCCCTGAAAAGCAAGTTGCTCCCCCCGCCGAGGACAAGGTGGGGTCTGGTTTGGAAACCTGGTTCCTCAAAAATGCCCGGAAGGTCATCCCTGGAGGTTATCCTTGCATAATACCTCGCTGAAACATCCATTCCAAATGTATTCAGGTGCTTAAGCGGGTAAC
Organism: Bacteroidales bacterium; assembly: GCA_003554665.1. Next base: position 6,525 of record PWGY01000147.1, read on the forward strand.
TTTCCTTGATCAACATACGATACAAAGGGGCTTTGCAGTGGAATTACAGAATTGGCTGGTCCGGCAGTCAGGCAAAGTTAATGCAAAAACTCTTTTCAAAAAGGATTCCCGGGAAGAATCAGCGGGTCAGCACGATGTTTTTTTCATCAATCATTTTCCGGAGGTTGATTAGCGCATATCGCATCCGACCCAATGCAGTGTTAATGCTGACATCGGTTTGTTGAGCGATCTCCTTGAAGCTCATTTCCTGGTAATGACGCATTTTCAGTACCGTCTTTTGTTCTTCCGGAAGATGCTCAATGAGCTTTTTGATGTCGTTGTGTATCTGACCTGTGATGATTCGGTCCTCTATGGTGTCATCATAAACCCTGAGTGTATCAAACAGATCGTATTCCTCACTGTTTTCACGCATGGGCATGCGTTTTGACCTTCTGAAATAGTCAATGATCAGATTGTGGGAAATTCGCATGGCCCAGGGAAGGAACTTTCCTTCCTCGTTATAGTTCCCTGAGCGGAGCGTGTTGATGATTTTTATGAAGGCATCCTGAAATATATCTTCCGCCAGGTGCTTGTCCTTGACAATAATCATGATATAAGAAAACAGCTTACGCTGGTGGCGGTTAATAAGTGATTCAAGGGCATTGTGGTCACCGGAAATGAACAGGCGTATCAACTCCTGATCGCTAATCTTTGTGCGGTCATTCATAATAATGGCCTCCGTATGGTTCAATTAGCGTAAGAGTCTAGTCTATAGTGTGTCCTCCATATTTCTGGGTGAGTAATTCGCAGTGGTTGACCAATTTTTTCCAGTCAGGCAAATATAGAATAATTTTTTTCAACTCTCAAATAAACGATGGGAAAAAATATTAGCGGTTCATCGTGTATAAAAAGCGTTTAATGCTTTTCTTGGGTGTTTTTTCGAACTCCTCGGGAACAATTTTAATCCGGGAAATATGCATGTAGATCGGAATGCTGTCATTGAGATCAGCTTTGTACTGTTTAAGTATTTGGTTCAGGCCTGATTCAGTGATGCCCTCCTGATCGATTTGTTCATAATCCGGGTAAACCAATGCTTCAAGTTTGCCTTCTTTGTCAACAACCAATGATTCCTGGATAAAAGGTTTATTGTTCAATTTAGCTTCTATCTCTTCCGGATAAATATTCTGGCCGGAAGGGCCAAGAATCATGCTTTTGCTTCGGCCTTTGATATAAAGGTAGTTGTCCTGATCAAGCAACCCGAGATCGCCTGTGTGCATCCATCCTTGGTCATCCAGCGCAGTCATGGTCGCTTCCTGGTTTTTGTAATATCCTGCCATGACGTTTTCTCCCCTGACCAGAATTTCACCCACAATATTACGAGGGTCAGGGCTGTCTATTTTAGCCTCAAGTGTATCCACCACTTTGCCGGAAGCACCAACTTTGGTTTTTCTCCAGTTGGCGTAACTGATCAACGGGCCGCATTCTGTCATCCCATAACCAATGGAGTAGGGGAACCCGATCCTGTGCAGAAACAGTTCCACTTCTTTGTTGAGTGGGGCGCCCCCGATAACCACTTCATGGAAGTTGCCTCCGAATACATTCACCAACTTGCTTTTGATTTTATTATAAATGATGCGGTTCAGCACTGGTGTATTCATCAGTGCCTTCATGTGCGGCTTTTGTATGGCAGGCAATATCTGCTTTTTATAAATTTTTTCAATTATAAGGGGAACGGCCAGCACGAGCCGTGGCCGGATCTTTCTGAAAGCCTCCAGAATAACCTGCGGAGATGGTGTTTTGGTAAGCAGGGTAATATTGCACCCGAGTGTGAAGGGCCATAAGAACTCAAAAGCGCAACCGTAGGCATGGGCAAGCGGAAGGAAGGAAACAATGGCGTCACCCGGATCAAGCGGCATGTTGTTGTTTGCGTATATGACATTAGCCACCAGGCTGTTATGTTTTAGCATGACTCCTTTGGTGAAACCGGTTGTACCTGAGGTATAACTGATTACTGCCAGTTCGTCATTGGAAATATCAGGAAAGTTTAAATTGTCTGACTGAACCCCGAATGGATATTTTTTCTGATAAATGTTTTCCACTTCTTCAGCCTTGCCGCTCAGTGGGTGATCCTCATTCTCAGACAGAATGGAAAAATCATTCAGGGAAACAACCCCCAGCACGCCCTTCATTTTTTCCATGTCAAGGGAGTCAAAGAGTGTGTCGGATGCAAGCAGCAGTTTTGATTCAGAATGGGTTACGATATGGTGAATGTCATTGGGCTTGAAATCAGGAAGAATAGGCACTACCACCGCACCGTAAGTAACCACGGCAAGATAGGAAATGCCCCATTTGGCGGAGTTTTTACCCAGCAAGGATATTTTATCCCCTTTTTTGATTCCGTAAGCTTCAAAGCGTGTGTGCAAATGGATGATGTGACCGGCAACTTCACTGTATTTGTAACTATTTCCGCGATAGTCGGCCAGTGCCTGGTTTTTCCAGTTGTTCCGGATCGCTTTCCGGATAATACCGGTAAGGGTTTCCTGCATCATAACGTCAAGCTTTTTTGGAATAAAACGATCGTTTTAGTTTGTTTGCTTGTGCAATGTACGAATTTATGATTAATAATGACGAAAGGCAAATGGCTCCCTGAAGGGGCTGCCGGTAAATTAATTGTAACTTTGCAGATTCTGTTAATTATCAGCCTGCCTGTATGAATATTGATCGTCTTGACAGCAAATCATGGATTCTCATAAAAGGAGCACGGGTGCACAACCTGAAGGGTGTGGATGTGGCTATTGCCCGCAACCGTTTGGTGGTAATTACCGGCTTATCGGGTTCAGGGAAGTCTTCCCTGGCTTTTGATACCCTGTACTCTGAGGGGCAGCGACGCTATGTGGAAAGCCTGAGTGCTTATGCAAGGCAGTTTCTGGGTCGCATGCACAAGCCTGAAGTCGATTACATCAGGGGGATTGCACCGGCCATTGCCATTGAACAACGCGTCAATACCCGAAATCCGCGTTCCACTGTGGGGACATCCACAGAAGTGTATGATTACCTTAAGTTGTTGTATGCGCGCATCGGCAAAACATACTCTCCCGTTTCGGGTCAGTTGGTGCAGCGTGACACAGTTGGGGATGTGGTCAACCATTGCCTGTCTTTGCCCGGGGGAACCATGGTAATGCTGACTGCCCCCCTGGTCGGATTTGAAGATCGCACCAAAGAACAACAGCTTTCAGTATTGCTTCAGCAGGGCTTTACAAGGGTGATCGCCGGCGATCGTGTGGAACGCATTGAATCCCTTCTGGAGTCTGGTGGTGAAGAAACGGTGTCATCGATTGTCATTGACCGTTTTTCTGTAGACCCATCTGATGATGAGTTGCGGGCAAGGGTGGCTGATTCGGTGCAGACTGCTTTTTATGAGGGACGGGGTGCCTGTCGCCTGCACTATAAATTACTGGATGAGGAAGAACTGACGGATTTCTCCAATCGCTTTGAACGAGACGGAATCAGTTTCGAAAAACCTTCAGTGAACTTTTTTGCCTTTAACAATCCTTATGGTGCATGCAGGACCTGTGAAGGCTTTGGAAGTATTATCGGCATTGACCCTGACCTGGTGATACCCAACAAGCGTCTGTCAGTCTATGAAGATGCCATTGCCTCTTGGCGCGGGGAAAAAATGGGTTGGTGGAAAGAGCAGTTGATTGCCCACGCCTATAAGTTTAATTTCCCGATCCATAAACCAATCAGGGAACTAACTGATGCACAGTGGGATTTGCTGTGGACGGGCAATCGTTATTTTAAAGGGTTAAATGATTTCTTCAAAATGGTGGAGGAGAACACCTACAAGATTCAGTACCGGGTGATGCTCTCCCGGTATCGCGGGAAGCGGCAATGTCCTGACTGTAAGGGTACCAGGCTCAGGAAGGATGCCGGTTATGTTAAGGTTGCCGATCACTCCATTACCGAACTTGTTCTTATGCCACTGGATCGTCTGCAGGAATTCTTTAAAAGTATTTCGCTCAATGAGGAAGAGGAGGCTGTGTCCGGACGTTTGCTTTTTGAGATTACCAACAGACTGAATTACCTGAACGATGTGGGGCTCGGATACCTGACACTCAACCGGTTGTCCAATACCTTGTCAGGCGGGGAGTCGCAGCGGATCAATCTGGCAACTTCACTGGGAAGCAGTCTTGTAGGATCCATGTACATTCTGGATGAACCAAGCATTGGACTTCATCAGCGGGACAACGATCGCCTGATTGGTGTGATGAAAAAATTGCGAGACATGGGTAATACAGTGATCGTGGTGGAGCATGATGAAGATATCATCAGGGCTGCAGACCAGATCATTGATATTGGTCCGCTGGCCGGCACACATGGCGGACGAATTGTTTTTCAGGGAGATTGCAATGCCCTTCTTGCTCAAAAGGACAGCCTTACGGCCCAATACCTTAACGGTGAAAAGAAGATTTGCCTGCCGGAACGTCGCAGACCCTGGAAGGAATATATCAGGCTTCAGGGAGTACAGCAGCACAACCTGAAAGGTTTTGATGTAAAAATACCCCTCAGGGTGATGACTGTGGTAACCGGGGTCAGCGGCTCGGGAAAGAGTACTTTGGTAAAAAATATCCTGTATCCGGCCCTGAAGAAACATTACGGGGGGTATGGTGACCGGACAGGTGTTTTTGACGGCCTGGATGGGGATATGGACAGCCTCAACAATGTGGAATACATTGACCAGAACCCCATAGGCAAATCATCCCGATCCAATCCGGTTACCTATCTAAAGGCTTACGATGAGATGCGGCAACTTTTTGCTGCACAACCCCTTGCCAAAACCCGGGGATACAAACCCGGTTATTTTTCATTTAATGTGGAGGGAGGCCGCTGCCCGGAATGTGAAGGAGAAGGATCCGTGAAGATCGAGATGCAGTTTATGGCGGATATCGTGCTGGACTGTGAGATCTGTAAAGGAAGCCGCTTTAAGGATGAGATTCTTGATGTGACTTTTTTGGGCAAAAATATTGGAGATCTGCTTGAAATGACCGTGGATGATGCCATTGGATTTTTTGCTTCGGCAAAGGACTGCGGGGCGATTTGCCGCCGGATTGCTGATCGTCTGCAACCTCTGGCGGATGTGGGGCTCGGGTACGTCCGGCTCGGGCAGCCATCCAGCACCCTGAGCGGGGGAGAAGCCCAGCGCATCAAATTGGCCGCTTTTCTTACCAAAGGGATCAGCGCAGATAAAACCCTGTTTATCTTTGATGAACCCACAACCGGACTTCACTTTCATGACATTGATAAGCTCCTGCTTGCTTTCAACGCCTTGCTTGACAATGGCCATTCGCTGGTGGTTATTGAGCATAATCCGGAGGTGATCAAAAGCGCTGACTGGGTTATTGATCTCGGACCTGACGGCGGGGACCAGGGGGGAGAACTTGTGTTTGAAGGCACTCCTGAGAAACTGGTCCAATGCACCGCTTCTGTGACCGGTAACTACCTTAAAGGCAAGGTAAATGCATAAAAAAAGCCGGAGACGGCCTGAAACCGGATCCGGCTGATATTGACGGGTCAATTATACGCTACTTTCGACCGGGGTACACCTTAAGCGCTTCTTCAATGCATTTCATGGCTTTTTTCAGATTCTCCACATTCAACACATAGGAGATGCGTACCTCCTGTTTCCCGGCGCCGGGGGTTGCATAAAACCCGGTGGCCGGTGCCAGCATGACTGTCTGACCCTCGTAGTCGAACTCTTCCAGTAACCACTGGCAAAACTTGTCACTGTCGTCGATCGGGAGACTGGGGGCAACGTAAAACGCTCCTTTCGGGGTCGGGCAAATAACCCCTTCCATTTTGCTCATCGCCTCTACCACCGTATTTCTTCTTGCCAGGTACTCGTTGATGATTTCATCAAAGTAACTGTCGGGTGTTTCCATGGCTGCTTCGGCGGCAATCTGACCCAGTGATGGAGGACTGAGGCGGGCCTGGGCAAATTTCATGGCTGTCTGCATTACTTCCTTGTTTTTTGAAACCAGCGCACCGATACGGATTCCGCATGCACTGTAGCGTTTACTGACTGAGTCAAAAAGTACCACATTGTTTTCAATGCCTTCAAGGTTCATCACAGAATGGTGGGAGTGCCCGTCATAACAGAACTCACGGTACACTTCATCGGCAAACAGGAAAAGATCATGTTTTTTTACAATTTTCCTCAACCCCTCCAGTTCCTCCTTGCTGTACAGGTAACCTGTTGGGTTGTTCGGGTTGCAGATCATGATCGCCTTCGTCTTCGGAGTGATTGCTTCCTCAAAATCCTCAATGGGAGGGAGGGCGAAGCCGCTTTCGATGGTCGAGGTAATGGGCTTGATCTTTACACCCGCACTGGTGGCAAAG